>CAYMFU010000240.1:0-55557 GCA_964389805.1 uncultured Roseivirgaceae bacterium
CAACCCGGATCATCTCAGGATCCCTCAATGGGCTGAAGACGACCGGCCCAGAGAGAAATTATTAACCAAAGGCCGTGCTAACTTATCGAACGCAGAACTTCTAGCTATTCTGATCGGAACCGGAACAAAAGCCTTAAGTGCTGTGGATCTGGCTAAACAAGTCCTGCAACAAGCCGACCTGAACCTCAATAATCTCGCCCGCTTATCCGTAAAAGACCTCACTAGAATTAAAGGCATTGGGGAAGCTAAGGCTATTAGCATTGTCAGCGCCCTGGAACTAGGGAGACGAAGAAAGGAATCTGTGGTGCCGGGTAGACCGCGGATTACAAATTCCATAGATGTCGTGGAAATGATGAAACAAGATTTACTGGATCTCAACCATGAAGAGTTCTGGATTGTCATTTTAAACCGGGCCAATTATGTTTTGAGAAAAAATAAGATAAGCAGTGGTGGCATTTCAGGGACAGTGGCTGATCCAAAACTCATTTTTAAATCAGCCTTGGATCACAGGGGCAGTTCGATCATACTTATCCACAACCATCCATCCGGAAATCTTCAGCCAAGCCAGGCGGATATAACTCTAACAAAGACATTAAAAGAAGCTGGAAAATTTCTGGAAATACCTGTCCTTGACCATATAATTGTCAGCGATAACTCGTATTTTAGCTTTGCTGATGAAGGAATGATGTAGATCTACCAAAATTATTCTGCTATGAATCTAAGATATCTCTTCCCTTTCGTGATTCTCCTGTTATTGATCACATTCATATATTCATTCCTTGATAATTCTGTAAAAAAGGAAGACTACCTGAAAGAAGTCCAGAAAAAGAGACAGGAAATAATCGAATATATGGAAAACGATCCGGATTCCCCCTTTCATAAAAAAGGGGAGATAAAATATGATAGATTAAACTTTTTCGATATCGATCCAGCTTTTAATGTGAAGGCCCGTATTGAGATAATTCCATCTCCTATCCCATTTGACATACAGATGACCAATGGTGAAACAGCCAAATATTTCAAATATGCAATTGCCCATTTTAAACTCGATGACAAAGTCCAGGAGCTTTTCCTCTTGAAATCTGAAAGCTTTTTTGATGATCCCTGGCTATTTCTGCCATTTTATGATGAAACAAGTGCTGACGAATCCTATGGTGGTGGCCGTTTCCTTAATGTGGAATACCACGATGAGGAAGAGATATACATTGATTTTAATCTGGCCTATAATCCATATTGCGCTTATACAGATACCTACCGGTGTCCAATCCCTCCTGCTGAAAACAAGATCACCGCTAAAGTCCTCGCCGGGGAAAGAAATTACAAAGTGCAGCATTAAGTGTTCAGAATTACCCTGAAGAAAAATCAATTGATTAATTTTACGGCTTATTTTGTGTAAAGAACTATGAAGATCTCATATACCTGGCTGAAAGACTATATCAACATAAGTGATGACGCAAAAACCCTTGGCAAACAATTAACCGGAACGGGGCTGGAGGTTGAGACCATTGAATCTTATGAAGAAATAGAGGGCAGCTTGAATGGACTGGTGGTTGGTGAGGTGATATCCTGCGAAAAACACCCAAATGCGGATAAACTGAAAATTACCACTGTAGATATTGGAAATAATGAACCATTACCCATTGTTTGTGGTGCACCAAACGTTGAAGTTGGCCAAAAGGTAGTTATAGCCACCGTTGGAACTACCCTACATCATATTAAAGGAGAATCTTTTCAAATTAAAAAAACAAAAATCCGTGGCGAAGTATCCGAGGGTATGATATGTGCAGAAGATGAAATAGGCCTTGGGGAAGACCATTCGGGCATAATTGTTCTAGATCCATCTACCTCTGCGGGGAAAAGTGTACAGGAACACTACAGCCCATATAAAGATATGGTATATGAAATAGGATTAACGCCTAACCGGGCCGATGCTACATCACATATCGGTGTTGCAAGGGATGTCCGAGCAATTACTGGAAAGGATATAATTCTTCCCTCCGTTGATGATTTCAAGGTGGACAACCATGAATTACCTATTGAAGTCGTAGTTAAAAATTCCAATGCTTGTCCAAGATATTCCGGAGTTACCATTAAGGACGTTACAATCAAAGAATCACCACGATGGTTAAAAAATAAGCTTAAGTCTGTCGGCTTGTCACCCATTAACAATGTGGTTGATATTACAAATTTCGTCCTGCACGAATTCGGGCAACCTCTGCATGCGTTTGATGCGGATCAGATCGCTGGCAATAAGATAATTGTTGACACTATGCCTGATGGATCAAAGTTTGTCACCCTCGACGAGATGGAAAGAAAATTGCTGAACACAGATCTGATGATCTGTAATTCGGATGAAGGCATGTGTATTGCGGGCGTATTTGGAGGTATAAAATCAGGTGTAACAGAGCAGACCAGAAATATATTTCTTGAAAGTGCTTATTTTTCACCTGATTATATACGAAGAACAGCCCATTATCATGAACTTAAGACAGACGCTTCATTCAGGTTTGAACGAGGTACCGATCCTGAGATCACCGTTCATGCCTTAAAGAGGGCTACAGTATTGATCAAAGAACTTGCAGGAGGCACGATCTCTTCTGAGGTTGTTGACGTTTATCCCAAGAAACTAAATCCCTTTGAAGTAGCGGTAAGTTATGCACATATTGACAGGTTGATAGGGAAACATATACCTGCTGATGAAATTAAAAGGATCTTGAATTTACTGGATATCGAGGTTAGGCAGGAATCAAAAACAGGATTTACGACTATCGTTCCACAATACCGGGTAGATGTATACCGGGAGGCGGACATCATTGAAGAAATACTCAGGATTTATGGGTACGACAACATCGAGATCCCCAAAAATATCAGCAGTGGTTACCTGGCCGAGTTCCCCTTAAAGGACCGGGATAAGTTACAAAGTAAAATTTCTGATCTTCTCTCTTCGATAGGGTTTACAGAGATCATGACAAACTCATTTACCACACAAGAATATTCAAGGGCTGTGCCGGAATTAAAAATCGGAGAAGATGTAGATATACTTAACAGGCTTAGTGAAGATCTGGGCGTACTGCGGCAATCCCTATTGTTTACCGGGCTTGAAGTGATCGCATATAATATTTCACACAGGCAAAAAAATTTAAAACTTTTTGAGCTTGGAAAATCCTATACAAAGGTTAATGGTAAATACCTGGAATATAACCAATTAAGCTTGTTCATGACGGGTGATTCGGTCGCTGAAAATTGGAGAAGTCAGACATACCCAATTGAATTTCATGATCTTTATGAGGTTATTCAAAAAATATTATATAAATTTAATATTCATGATCCTGAGTTAAATTTCATTCAGGATGAGATTATTAAAGAGGGTGTCATACTTTCCATTAATGGAAGGAAACTTGTGACTTTTGGCTGGCTTACAGAGAATGTACTTAAGCAGGCAAATGTTAAGCAAGATGTTCTTTATGGTATTGTCGATTGGGATTTTTTCTTTGAATTAACCACAACTGAAATCTCTTTTGAACAGGTTTCTAAGTATCCGGAAGTTAGACGCGATTTATCACTTGTTATCGATAAGTCTATTACTTTCAATGATATTTTAAAAATTGTAAAAAAGAATGAAAACAAACTTGTGAGAAACTTAAATGTTTTCGATTTTTATGAGGGTGAAAAGATCGACAGGAATAAAAAAGCATATGCTTTAAGTTTTACCTTGCAGGATAAGTCAAGAACTTTAAGCGATAAGCAAATTGACAAGACAATGAAACACCTTATTGTGTTATTTGAAAATGAATTAGGGGCCATAATCAGAAAGTAGCAATGAATAGAGAAAAACTGAATCTAAGTTTATCTAATCTTGAAAGAAAAGTAAAATTCCTGCTCAATAATCATAAAGATCTTAAACAAGAATTAACCATTGCAAAATCTGAAAATCAAGAACTTAAAGAAATCATCAGAAAAAAGGATGATCAAATTATAGATTTTCAAAATAAGTATAAAATTAGTAAAATTGTGACGAATATACGGGATGGAGAAGATGATGCTTCTGAATTAAAAAATCAGATTAACGAATATATACGAGAAATTGACAAATGCATAATGCATTTATCGCAAGGGTAGAATATATTAATAATGCGTAACGTACTTTCTATAAAAATTAAAATTGCTGACAGGGAATATCCCATGAAGATAGAGCCGGAAGATGAAGAGGTGATACGGAAAGCGGGGAAGCTAATCAACGAAAAGATCAAATCATACGCTCAGCAATTTGGAATAGATGATAAGCAGGATCTGTTGGCAATGGTCGCATTTGATATTCTGGTAGACAAAAGCCAGAAAGAAGAATATGATGTAATTAACGACGAAACGATACTGGACAGAATTAATTATCTAAATAATATAGTCTCCTCTGATACGCAATCCTGATTTTAAATAAAAAAGGCATTCCCTCCAACCTGTGATATTTTTAAATATATACAATCATGGGTGAAATTACAATACTAATATTAATTGGGTCCGCAAGCCTCATAGTGGGTGGCGCGATCGGTTACTTCATTCTAAGAAGCGCACAACGCAAACATGAAGTAGAAGCCAAAGAAAAGGCTGATCTCATAATCAAGGAAGCCAATATTAATGCCGAAACGATTAAGAAAGACAAGATCCTCGAAGCAAAAGAGAAATTCCTTCAATTGAAAACAGAGTTCGAGGAAGAGGCAAACAAAAAGAAGAATCTCATCATAAGTAATGAATCGAAAATTAAACAGAGGGAACATAACCTTTCTAAGCAATTTGAACAGGCAAAACGTAAGGAGGATGAGATTGACAGCATGAAGGAAAACCTGAATGCACAGATGGAGATCGTGAAGAAACGTAAAGCTGAACTTGAAAAGGTCCGCCAGGAACAGATCAATGCACTGGAAAAAATTGCAAATCTCTCCAGGACCGAAGCGCTTGATAAAATGATGGAAAACCTGAAAAATGAAGCTCAAACAAAAGCTTCCTCCATCATTAAAGATATCCTTGAAGAGGCGAAATTAACCGCTAATAAAGAAGCGAAAAATGTAATCCTTAAAACGCTTCAGCGTACTGCAACGGAACATACAATTGAGAACTGTGTATCCGTTTTCAATATTGAAAGCGACGACATTAAGGGTAAGATCATTGGCCGTGAAGGTCGTAATATCAGGGCGCTGGAAGCTGCAACTGGTATTGAAATTATCGTTGACGATACTCCGGAGGCGATCATCATATCCGGTTTTGATCCGGTCAGACGTGAGATAGCGCGACTATCCCTGCACCGCCTGGTAGCGGATGGCAGGATCCACCCTGCTAGAATTGAGGAGATCGTGGGAAAAACCAGGAAGAACATTGATGAAGAGATCATTGAACTGGGTGAGCGTACAGTGATTGACCTGGGTATTCATGGATTAAATCCTGAACTGATCAAAATGGTAGGCCGTATGCGGTTCCGGTCTTCATATGGACAAAATCTACTCCAGCACTCCAGGGAGGTGGCCAAACTTTGCGCCACGCTGGCATCCGAACTTGGCCTAAATGCTAAGCTCGCAAAACGCGCGGGCTTGCTTCACGATATAGGAAAAGTCTGGCCTGATGAACCTGATCAACCACATGCAATTGTTGGGATGGAACTTGCCAAAAAGTATAAAGAAAACCAGGAGGTATGCAATGCGATTGGTGCCCATCATGATGAAATAGAAATGACTTCTATGATCTCTCCGCTAATACAGATTGCTGATGCGATCTCAGGTGCGCGACCAGGGGCAAGACGGGAAGTCATGGAATCTTATATCAAGCGACTAAAAGAACTTGAAGAACTGGCACTTGGCTTTGAAGGTGTAAATAAGTGCTACGCCATTCAAGCTGGTCGTGAACTCAGGGTTCTGGTTGATGCTGAAACTGTTTCAGATGAGCAGTCCGGAAAGCTCTCCTTCGAGATATCGCAAAAGATCGAAAAGGAAATGCAGTACCCCGGACAGATAAAAGTTACCGTAATTAGAGAAACCAGGGCTGTCAGCTACGCAAAATAGCAGAGTATGAATCCTTAGGATCTAGCCAACAGGAATTCGACATAAGAAACAGTCTTAATTTTCTTTTGACTCCCAGGCGATTATTTCACATAAAAGGAATATAAAGTCCAGTATTTATAATATTGAAAAATACAGCCCGGAACAGAGGCTGGGTCATTTGGAAAAAATCTAACCTTTGAGTGCTTTGATCATCGTATCCCCTATATCTGCAGGGGATTCTACGACATGAATTCCACACTCTTCCATGATCTTCATCTTTGCCTCGGCAGTATCTGCAGCACCACCAATAATGGCACCCGCGTGCCCCATTCTTCTACCTGGAGGAGCGGTCTGCCCTGCGATAAAACCAACAACCGGCTTGGTACCATGCTCTTTAATGTAATAAGAAGCATCGGCTTCCATACTTCCTCCTATTTCTCCGATCATAATGATCCCCTCGGTTTCAGAATCTTCCATCAATAATTTAACAGCATCCATTGTAGTGGTTCCAATTATCGGATCGCCTCCAATCCCAATACACGTTGATTGACCCATACCAGCTTTTGTAACCTGATCGACCGCTTCATAAGTCAGGGTGCCGGATCGAGATACAATTCCAATGGTTCCCTTTTTATGGATGAATCCAGGCATAATCCCAACTTTAGCCTCACCTGGTGTGATAACGCCCGGACAATTGGGGCCGACCAATACAGAATCCATATTTTTCAGATAGGATTTTACCTTGATCATATCTCTGGTTGGTATGCCTTCAGTAATGGTTACAATTACTTTAATGCCTGCGTCGGCAGCCTCAATTATGGCATCCCCGGCAAATGCAGGTGGGACAAAGATTACAGATACATCAGCACCTGTTGATACTACTGCATCTCTAACGGTGTTAAAAACAGGCTTATCCAGATGGATCTGACCACCTTTCCCGGGAGTCACACCTCCAACTACATTAGTTCCGTATTCTATCATTTGTATGGCATGGAAGGTACCTTCAGATCCGGTAAATCCTTGTATAATTATCTTGCTATTCTTATTAACTAAAACACTCATTTGTAAATATTTTGAACAAATTTAGCGTTTTCTTCCACACGCGCAAGAAAGGTCGACTCAATATTTCTTATAGATCAGGAATTATTACAATACTGGCATCATTTTGCCCGCTAATTGATTTGTCAGCAAGACATTAACTATAACTTATTATCAAATTGACTCATCCGGATCAAGCTGAGATCTTTAATACGAGAATTTTCAAAACATTGATGCCTTCAATTTTTGGAATCTAAATTATCTTGCTTTTAAGCCTTTTATTGGTAAAGTTCATCCTGCTTAAGAGAGATCTGTTGAAAATAAACTATTCATATCTCAGTGACTCAACAGGGTTATTGAAAGCAGCTTTTATGGCCTGGAAACCAACGGAAATTATAACGATCAGAAACGTTATTACTCCAGCAAAAATAAATTCCATTATGCCAATCGATGTTTTATAGGCGAATGATTGCAACCAGAAATTAAGAGAATATATGGCAAGAGGTATCGAAACCACAAATCCGATAAAAACCAATATAGAAAAGTTTCTCACCAATAAACGAAAAATCTGGAAACTGGATGATCCCAATGCTTTTCTTATGCCAATTTCCTTAGTCCGTACCTGGGTTTCATAGGTTGATAATCCAAAAAGGCCAAGACTGGCTATAATTATAGTCAGGATTGAAAATCCAACAAAAAGCTGCCCGGTTTTATATTCATTTTTATAAAGTGCATCGAAAGACTCATCGATAAAGTGATAATCGAAAGAAGATTTCGGCAAACTATCCTTCCACTCATTCTTTATAAAATCCAAGGTAGAAGTTATATCCCCATCTCCAAGCCGAATAATAATATGATTTCTAAAATTATTCTTTAAGACAAAGGTCATTGGTTCCACCTCATTCTTTAAAGAATTAAAATGGAAGTCCTCCACAATACCAATACAAATGCCATTGTCCATGCCCATTGTTATCCTTTTCCCAATTGCATTATCCTTATCCCAACCTATTAATTTCATTGCGGTTTCATTGATAATGTATTCCTTCTCATCTGAATTTTCCCGCTCCCTGCTGAAAGATTTTCCAGCAATCAATTTGACGCCAAAGGCATCCAGAACATCTTCATCTGACCTCCATTCCCACATCAGCATCTTTTCCTCCTCTGCCATACCTTCCGCATTGATGATTTGTCCACCGGAATTTCGGGAGGGATAAGCCGAACAGAGTGCTACATGTTGAATATTATTATGTTGAAGCAGGTTTTTCTTTACACCGCTCAAGACATTTTCTTCTGGTGTTACAGTCATGCTGACGGCCATAACATGTTCTTTGTCAAAACCCATTTTCTTCTCACTTAAATACCTTACCTGCTTATAAACTATGAATGTACCAATGATTAAACAGGTAGAAAGTACAAACTGAAATACTACCAGTGATTTTCTCGCAATCGCTCCACTTTTCGAGCGTTTAAAACTTCCTTTAAGGACGTTGGAAGGCATAAAAGATGTCAGAATCAAGGATGGATATACTCCAGACAGAAGGGTGATAAGCAACCAGGACAAAACAATCTTTATTATATTTCCTAAAGTAAAAAATTCAAAAATTGACATGTTTTTACCTGTGACTTGAATAAAATATGGTTCAGCCAGGGTCAATAATACAATAGCAAAAAGTAAGGAAAAAAAAGTGGTAACAAAAGACTCGAATAGAAATTGTATAATAAGTTGTTTCCTGACACCTCCCATCATTTTTCTTAGTCCAACCTCCCTCGCTCTTTCCAGTGAACGGGAAGTTGCCAGGTTAATATAATTAACACAAGCGATGACCAGTATAAAAACAGCTATGATGATCATTCCAAGAATCTGGTTTTTATCACCTCCAGGGGATGGTTCAAATTCTGTAGTGCCATTCAGATGTATGTCTTGAATGGGGATAAAAGTAAATCCAGCTTTCATGGCTTTCATCCAGTCAGGTCCTTCCTTATCGAGCATTTCAGCCAATTTCCTGCCTATTTCATCAATATCCGCATCCTTACGGAACTTCAAATAAGTGAAGTAATTCATATTATCCCAAACCAGGTTTTTAACCAAAGGTGTTGAAGTTGAGTTGACGATTATATCGGGCCTCACATGTGAATTTTCAGGAATATCTTTATAAACTCCCGTTATAGCATAGTTCTTGCCATCGGAATTTGAGAAATTTTTCCCTAATACCTGAGTAGATCCGTAATATTGAAGTGCTTTTGAAGCTGACATAATAGCATCTTCAGGTTTTAACAAGCATCCATCTTTTTCGCCGTATATCAGGTCTATATTGAATATATCAAAAATAGTGGAATCAGCTGCAAAACACTCTGCTTCCTTGTATTTTTCATCTTCGACAACGATCGTCACTGTCGTATTCAATGATTTTGCCATCCGAACATAGTTTTCTACGCCTGGAACTTCTTCAAGTAATCTCGGCCCCAGGATATTAGGTGTTACAGTAACAGATTTCAGTTCCCCATCAAGTTCCAGATGTGCATTCACACGATATTTTAAATCAACATCATCGTGATAATCGTCATAGGAAAGTTCAAATGATACATAAACAAAGATCAGAAACGCAGTAACGATGCCGGCAGAGAACCCAAGCAGATTGATAAAGGTGCTAATCTTGTTTTTAAAAAATGTTCTTAAAGTGATTTTTAAATAACTGAAGAGCATAATTATTGGTTTAAAAGTTTTTCATTTTCCTCTTTTTCACGATATCCCTATCTTATTCATACCGCAATGTTTCTGACGGATTAATAAAAGCAGCACGGACAGCATGATAAGTTACAGTTAATAAT
The DNA here is from genome assembly GCA_964389805.1 of uncultured Roseivirgaceae bacterium. Classification (GTDB taxonomy): domain Bacteria; phylum Bacteroidota; class Bacteroidia; order Cytophagales; family Cyclobacteriaceae; genus JAGTVG01. Next base: position 9,894 of record CAYMFU010000240.1, read on the forward strand.
GTTACCCCCATCACAAAAATCATCGCAATAAAAATTACAGATAGGCCTATCTGTATGCGGTAGGCAAAGTCCTGTAACCAGATATTCATGATCCAATAACTAGAGGGGATAGCAATTACCAATGATATGATAATTAGTCTTAAATTCTCTTTCAGAAATAAAGACACCACTTGAATGGTAGATGATCCCATTACCTTCCTTACTCCGATTTCCTTTGTCCTTTGCATTGTATCATAAGCTGAAAGCCCGAATAATCCAATGCAGGCAATGAATATGGCAAGAACTGTAAAAACGGAAACTATCCGGCTGAGTTTGATCTCTGATTTATATATGTTGTCAAATTCCTGATCAAGAAATTGATATTCGAATGGCATTCCCGGAACAATCTCCCGTAGGGTATTTTTCATATATGCCAGTGTCTCTGTTGGATCTCCGGGTTGAAGTTTAAATAACAAATAACTATACCAGGATGGATTCTGGCTTATCACCAAAGGCCCAACCTGGTCATGCAGAGAAGCAAAATTAAAATCATCAATCAGCCCAATAATCGGGCCAAGGGTAATGCCTCCATGCTTTAACCTGATATTTCTGCTAGACAATGACTCCGGATTCTCACCCAGAGCATGCATGCCGGCATTATTTACAATATATTCACTATTTTCTTTAGAGTATTCCCTTGTAAAAGAATTCCCTTCTTTAATTCCCAATCCCATCGTCATAAAGAAGTCCTTATCCGCATGTAAAAAAAACAATTCAACATCCTCATCTGAGTATGTCATATTATTACTTACACCTTCTGTGAAATCAATGTTGATTGGCAGTTGTGAAACAGCAGTGCCATTAACTATGGCATGATGTTCCTTCATTTTTTCTTTTATAGTTTCAGATTGCTGAACCATTGAAGAATTATAAAATGGAATGGCAACTATATGATCTTCTTCTATACCAAGGTTCTTAGATAACATATATTCCAGTTGATTATATACAACCAGAGATCCAATGATCAGGAATACGGATATATAAAACTGAAAAACAACGAGTGTTTTCTTGAATCTTGTTGCAGATAATGATCTGGAAAATTTTCCCTTCAGAACCTGCTCAGGCATAAATCTGGATAAAAATATTGCCGGATAAAATCCAGAAATAAGAGTGATGCCAAGTAAAAAAAGTATGTAATATAACCAGGTTCGTTCTGTAAAGAAGAAACTGTAGCTTAACTTCATATTTACTAATCCATTGAAATATGGTCTGAAAAGTTCAATAATTCCAAGTGCCATTAAAAATGCAATGAGTGAGACCATCAGGGATTCCCCTAAGAACTGATAAATCAGGTTACTTCTATATGCACCAAATATCTTTCTAAGACCAACTTCCCTCGCCCTTTCCATGCTATGTGATGTAGCCAGATTAATATAATTGATACAGGCTATCAGGAGAATAAATATGGCTATACTGGTAAATAATATCACATACTTAGCATCTCCATTAGCCTCAAGTTCCATTTCCCGATGGGAGTATAGGTGAATATCACTCAACGGAGTAATCGTCATAAGTTTGTGCAATGCCTTATCCTGCTCCGGATCGCCCTCCCCTATTACTTTTACTACGTAATCTCCAATCTTTGAATTGAATGCATCGAGATCAACATCTTCTTTCAATAAGAAATAAGTTGCAAATACTAATCCGTTCCATTCTGCCAGTTTTTCAAAGGGATGGTTTTCCATGGTGACCAGGACATCAAAATGAAAATGTGTATTTAGTGGTATATCCTCCATCACACCACTGATCATAAAATCCTTCGTATCGTTCAGGTTTATTATTTTACCAACACAATCCATAGTACCAAAGTACCGAAGGGCTACCTCCTCCGTAATAACAACTTTATCTGCCCCACTTAACGCAGTAGAGGGATTACCTGATATTAATTTAAATTGAAAGACATCAAAGAAAGTTGAATCTCCATAAAATACCTTCTGGTTCGGAAAAACTTTTTTGTCAATTTGTATATAGTTTTTACTTCCTGAGAATTGTGCATTAAATAACCTGGTGCTTCTTTCTATTTCAGGAAATTGAGCAGGAAAGGTTCGATGTACAACCGGATAGTTGGTGGCAATGGATCGCTCAAGTTCACCGTCCGGAAACGATAAGGAAATCCTGTACATTCTTTCATATTCCTTGAAATGCTTATCAAAACTAAGTTCGAATCTTACGTATGAGAAGATCATTACAACAGCTGCAATTCCAATCCCCAGACCGGTAATATTTATGGTACTATGCAGAAGGTTTTTCTTTAAGCTTCTTAGTGCAACTAAAAAATAATTTAATATCATATTTGCTGTGTTTAAAAAATTGCCATTTATTACTATTCGATTTGCATGCCAAAATTTTAAATCGGCTAAAAAACAAGATTTCAGGGGGTATGTTTAAAATAATTTGTTCAAAAATGGCCAAAAGCGTCCGTTAACGGGCAGGGCCTCTGCTTTATTTTATTTGCATATTGAACGACAATACTCCAATTCCATCAAATTATATTATTTTCTTGTGCATCATATTCAGGGAGAATAAGATTTTGTAGATTTACAAAGCATGAGTTTTATTTATCCACAGTTTCTTCTCGGTCTGCTGGCACTGGGGATTCCCATCATCATACACCTTTTCAACTTCAGAAGGGCCAGAAAGATCTATTTTTCAAGTAATCAATTCTTATTGAACATTAAAAAAGCCACCAGTACAAAACTTAAATTAAAACAATATCTGATCCTCTTATCCAGGCTCCTGTTTATATTCTTCCTGGTGATCACTTTTGCCCAACCCTTCATCCCGGCCAAAGAAAAGAATATTCAAAGTAATCAGGCTATAATATACCTGGATAATTCATTTAGTATGTCAAACTATGTCAATGAGGACCTCACTGCCTTTGAAGCGGCAATAACATTTATTGAACAGATAATTAAGGTATATCCCCAAAATGCTCAATTTTTACTTTTAACTAATGATTTTGCTCCATTTTCAAACACACCGAAATCTAAAAACGAGATTGAGGAGCTTATAACTGAAATAAATTTAACGGGTATAACAAGAACAACTGGGGAAGTCTTTCAAAGGATAAAGAACAACAATATTTCGGATAGCTCTGGTGATATTTTTTGGCTGTCAGATTTCCAGGTCTCGACTTCAGGAGACATCTCTTTATTTGCAAATGACACTTCCCATAATATTTTTATAATCCCCATGACATATAATACCTACTCAAACGTATATATCGACTCGCTTTACCTGACCAACCCTTTCCTGATTCAAACTGAAAAGAACAAGTTAAATGTGATCTTAAGAAATGACGGGGGAGAACAAATTGAAGATCTGTTGATCAGATTATCTATAAATGATATTCAAACAGCCAATGGAAGTTTGAACCTCGATCCATATAGTAGCACAGAAATTACCTTTGACTTGTCTTCAGGTTTAGATAAATATAATTATGGCAGGCTAAGTTTTGAAGATTTTCCCGTCACATTTGATAATGATTTCAACTTTGCACTGACCTTGTCAGACAGAATTTCCGTAATCGAAATTAAAAATAATGACACTACTACAGTGATTGAAAGGGTGTTTGGGAATCAGGAGATATTTGATTTCAGGTCTTATCTGAGCGGCAACATAGATTATAATGATCTGTTAAAATCAGATCTGATCGTATTGAATGAACTTGAAGAACTTGACGTGACCGTTAGTAATGTTTTATCTGAATATCTGGAAGAAAAAGGAGATCTTCTCTTTATTCCTGCTCCCCAGTTTAATATTTCATCTTTTAATTTGCTCATTGGCCCGATTGAACTGATCCCGGATAGCATGTGGACTGATCAAATGTTGAATAATCTCGATCTGAATAATCCTTTTTTTGCTGACATCTTTGAAGGCAATGAAAGTCAATTCGATATGCCCTCAGCCAGACCGGTGATCAATATTAAGGAGGCAAATGAAAGCATCATGAAATTTAAGGACGGAAAGGATTTTCTTTCATTCAAACAAATTCATAACAGATTATATACGCTGGCCAGTCCACTTAATTTGGATCATACAAATTATTCTACCCATGCCATTTTTGTACCTGTTATGTATAGAATGGCCATGTTGAGTAAGAAAGAATTCGATCGCCTCTACTATATTCTGGATCAATCCATTATATCCATAACCGCTGACTCGATAAATAGTGAATCAGTCATTAAACTGAAAAAGCATGATCAGGAGATCATTCCCGGGGCAAGAGTCGCCGGGAATAATTTGATACTCGATATACCAAAATTTGAATTGAGCCCGGGCCATTATAACATAGTTATTGAGAATATACAAAAAGGGACGATCGCTTTTAATCCCGGGAAAAGCGAATCAATGCTTTTGCAACATTCCATTGAAAATTTAAGTGAGATTACGAAGGAAAATTCTTACGTTAAGCTTTTTAATACCAAAGGATTTAATAATTTTGATAAAGAGATAAAGGAGAAATATCTGGGTATTCCATTATGGAGGGTAGCCTTAGTTTTAACGCTGATTTTTTTATTCATTGAAATATTGTTAATCAGATTTTTATAAGACAACATGTCCTTAATTATTACTCATATGCCCGTTTGGGGAAAGAAATTAAAAAAAAAATACTATAACAGATGAACGTTCTTATCAAAGATGCACTGATACTTCATAAAGGATCCACACACCATCGAAAGAAAAAAGACATATTGATCTCCAAAGGGAAAATCAAAAAAATAGATTCCGGCATTAAAGAAGAAGGAAAGATAATCCAGGGTAAAAGATTAATGGTATCTATTGGTTGGTTTGATATGCGGGCTAATTTTTTTGACCCTGGGCTGGAACATAAGGAGGATATAATTAGTGGTTGCGAAGCTGCAGCTGCGGGAGGATTTACCGGAGTGGCACTGCTTCCTAATACAAAACCAGCCATTCAATCTAAAAATGACATCAGTTATATCCTGGCCAAAGCTGCACGATGTCTGCCAGACATTTATCCATATGGTTCCGTTACCAGAGACAATAAAGGTGAAGAAATCACTGAAATGATTGATCAGTATACTGCTGGTGCAGTGGCCTTTACTGATGGTGAAAGAACTATTTGGAATACAGATATTATGTTGAAAGCCCTTCTATATGTAGAAAAATTCAAGGGATTGATAATAAATATCCCGCAGGAAAAATGGCTGAACATGCTTGGGCATATGCATGAAGGGCATACCAGTACCATAATTGGCACAAAGGGATTACCTGGAATTGCTGAAGAGATTATGATTGAAAGGGATCTGAGAATAGTTGGATATTCTGGAGGCAAAGTGCATTTTTCAAATATATCTACAGCTGAATCTGTAAATCTTATCCGAAGAGCGAAACGAAAAGGAATGGACATAACCTGTGACATCGCTGCCCATCAGATTGCTTTTACCGATTCCGATCTAATTGATTTTGACACAAATCTAAAAGTTATTCCGCCTTTTAGAGAGAAAAAGGATGTCAGAGCTCTGCTTAAAGGACTTGAAGATGGTACGATTGATGTAATTACCTCAAGCCATACTCCACAGGATATTGAATCTAAAGTCCTTGAATTCGATCATGCAGATTTCGGTATTACCGGATTACAAACTGTTTATCCTATTCTTGTGAACGAGCTGGGCCCTAATGGATGGAACATATTTCTTGATAAAATAACAGTAAATCCTCGTCAAAGACTCGGGTTAGCTCTTCCTGATCTGGAAGAAGGTGCGGAAGCAAATATTACTGTTTTTGATCCTACTGCAGAATGGACCTTTGATGAAAATTCCAATCAGTCTAGATCCCTGAACTCTCCATTTTTAGGGAGAGATTTAAAAGGAAAGGTAATGGCTGTTTTCAATAAGGGGAAAGAAAAGATATTCTAAAAATTTATTGAACAAATTAAATCCTATTCATACCGTAGCCATAAAATATGGTAGCATAGCCACACTGTTATCCATTATCTTATTTCTTGTTCTATATTATGCAGGTCAAAATCCATTGCTAATACCAGCTTTCCTTGATTTCAGGATCCTACTTTTCCCGATATTTCTTGTTTTCAGCATCAGGGAATTTAAAGAAAACCATAATAATGGATTTCTTCACTTTTGGCAGGGATTCAGTATTGGTTTGTTGGTTATCCTGATCATCGCCTTTCTGATGTCTGTTTTTATATGGATCTTCGGTTTCTGGGTTGAAACAGGATTTGTTTCAAATTTTATACAATCCTCGATGGATCAGATAGAATCGGCCAGAGAGAAGATCCAGAATGCGATCGGAGAAGAAGAATTGACCAAAGTTCTTGAAATATTACCTTCCACAACATTATATGACCTTGCGTTAGATTATTTCTTGAAAAGTTTGCCTTATGGCTTATTTTTAACTATAATCATATCACTAATTCTCAGAAAGAAACCTAATTTTTAATACTATGGAAAAAAACAATCTTCTTAATCACGCCCTGAAATTCGGATTTATAATCGGAATTGTTAACATAATCATTGGAATCCTGGCCTATATGGTTGGGGAAGCTTTAATGGTCAAATGGTGGTTTGGCTTACTAATCATTGTAATCAACATTGCACTTATCATATACAGTGGCAGTCAATATCGCTCCTCATTGGGTGGGTATATGAATTTTAAAGTTGCATTTATGGTCACATTTATGACTTTCCTTGTAGCAGGAATCATTGGAACTATTTTTAATATCCTTTTATATCATGTAATAGATCCTGAACTTCCGGGGAGGCTGGCAACTGCTGCCATAGAACAAACAGAACAAATGATGACCAATATGGGCGCTCCTGCTGATCGTATTGATGAACAAATGCAGGCTATAGAAGGAAGAATGAATGATCAATTCTCCTTGATGGGGCAAATAAAAGGATTTGGAATCGCTTTGATCATATATGCAGTTCTTTCGCTTATACTTGGAGCGATCCTTAAGAAGTCAGAAAAAACAGATAGCGCCGTCTAGGCAAATCCCCTCAAAATCAAAATTTTTAAAACCTCCAGGATGGTTTTGATTTGAAACCTCCTGAAGGTTTTTTTATTTCTGCGGTAATCTGCTATTGTTGGATAAATTATTTAATTTGGCGCTGAATTATTCATGATTATGACTGAAATCCCGGATATATCAATTATTGTACCTGTATATGATGAAGAGGAATCAATCAAAGAGTTAAGTGACTGGATTGACAAGATTAACCGTGAAAATAATTTTTTCTATGAAATCATCTTCGTAGATGATGGCAGTAAAGACAATTCCTGGCAGGTAATTGAATCCTTATCTGATAAAAATGTCAATATAAAGGGTATTCGCTTCAGCAGAAATTATGGAAAATCGGCTGCATTGGACACTGGATTTACAGCCTCATCCGGCAAAGTTGTTATTACGCTGGATGCAGATTTACAGGACAGTCCGGATGAGATCCCCCATTTATATAAAATGATTGACGGAGAGGGTTATGACCTTGTTTCCGGCTGGAAAAAGAAACGTCATGATCCAATTACCAAGCGGCTGCCATCCAAATTCTTCAACTTTGTTACGCGTAAAATATCAGGCATCAGGCTTCATGATTTTAATTGCGGGTTGAAAGCCTATAGTTCCAGGGTTGTGAAAAACATCAACATTTATGGGGAAATGCATCGTTACATCCCGGTAATTGCCAAATGGAATGGGTTTGATAAAATAGGGGAAAAGGTTGTTACACACTATCCCCGGAAATTTGGGCGTACGAAATTTGGCTTGGAGCGTTTTATAAATGGATTTCTCGATCTGATATCCATCACCTTTGTAATGCGGTTTATAAAAAAACCAATGCATTTTTTTGGCACTTTAGGGACCTTATCATTTTTGTTAGGCCTTTTTATCACCTTTTGGATCATCGGTGTCAAGATCTATCAGATCCAGAACCATCTTCCTGTAAGGGAAGTCACCAGTCAGCCTCTATTCTTTCTGGCCCTCGTCGCTTTGATTATTGGTGCACAAATGTTCATGACCGGATTTCTGGCAGAGATCCTTACATTGAACTCAGATAAAACATCGCAGTACCTTGTAGTAGATAAAAAAGGTTTTAAGTAAATTCATGGCTAAACGGCTCTATTCCATCATCATTCCTGTTTATAACCGTCCTGATGAAGTTGATGAACTACTAGAGAGCCTGACACAACAAACCTTTAAGAATTTTGAGGTAATTGTCGTTGAAGATGGATCTGATGAAAAATGTGACAAGGTAGTTGAAAAATATGTTCATGAACTAAATATAAGTTATTGTTATAAGGAAAATGCTGGCCAGGGCTTTGCAAGAAATTACGGGTATGAAAGGGCAAAGGGTGAGTATTTTATAGTTTTCGATTCCGATTGCATCATCCCCGGCACCTATCTTGAGACGGTTGAAAGCTCTTTGAACAATACTTACCTGGATGCCTATGGTGGTCCTGACAGGGCGCATGATTCCTTCACTCCTATTCAGAAGGCCATAAACTTTTCTATGACCTCAAGCCTTACTACAGGAGGTATTCGAAATAAGAAAAGAGCCCTGGGGGGATTTTCACCCAAAAGTTTTAATATGGGAATTTCCAGAACCGTATTTGATACCACCGGTGGTTATATCATCCCATTTAAAGGAGAGGATATTGAATTCGGCACACGAATACAAAAGATGGGATATAAAATTGGATTGATTGAAGAGGCATATGTATATCATAAAAGGCGTACTTCCTGGTATAAATTTTTCAGACAAATCATGTTTTTTGGAACCGCCAGAATTAATATTGCCCGGTTTTTCCCGGATCAATTAAAACTAGTACACTTTTTCCCCGCTTTTTTTACAATAGGATTGTTATTGACCATGTTGTTGTGGCTTATTTATCCTTCAATTGCTAAGATCCTGACAGCGATATATTCCACCTATTTTATTATTTTATTTATCGATGCCATTATAAGCACGCGTAATCTCTGGATCTCAATTTTAGGGATCTGGGCGGCCTTCCTTCAACTCACTGCTTATGGCATTGGGCTTTTACAGGAATTATTGGTCTGGTTGTTCAAAAAATGAGAATATAATTTCTTTTCAGTTTTTTTTTTAAATTTAAAACTTTTTACAAATCTGTTTCATCTATAGTCCAGAAGCTTCTAAGATCAATGGCAGAGACATTAAGAGACATAGCCCTATATCACAGTGAATGCCTGGTTGAAAAATCACAGAAAGGGGATAACCATGCATTCGGGAAACTCGTTGGATTGTGGTTTAAAAGGATATACAACGTTGCTTTGAAATATTTTGGCGATCATGACCTGGCCATGGAAGTAACCCAGAGAACTTTTATATCGGTATATAGAAATCTCGATAGTATAAAAGATGTTAAGAGTTTCAAATACTGGTTGTACAAGGTGGCGATCAATCAATGTCATGAAGAGGAAAGAAGACAGAAAAGAAAAACCTGGTTTTCAATATTTCAAAGTGATGATGCTAAACGGATGGAAGAAATTAATTTTCAGCCGGAAAAAGAATATCAAAGGAAAGAAACAGAAGAAATAATGAGTAATATTTTAAAAACTCTACCGGAAGAACAGAAGGCGGTAATTATTATGAAGGAATATGAAGGCATGAAATTCAGGGAGATTGCTGAAACCCTTGGCATCTCGGAGAATACAGCCAAATCAAGGTTGTATTATGGGCTGAAGAGCCTCAGAAAAACAATAGAAAATAGTGGATTAAACTTAGAATATAACTAATCATGGGAACAGAAGATTTCAACAAGGAACTGATTACTTATCTCTATGACGAAATGTCGACTGAAGAAAGGCAACAATTTGAGATAGCAATGGAAAATAATCCTGAGCTTAAGAGAGAATTTGAAGAGTTAAAAGAAATGCGGCAAGGTCTTGCACAAATTCAGGACAAAGAGGTGATGGAACCTTTCTTCCTGTGGGGGAAACAAGGCTCGGATTCCTGGGCAAGCATGTTCAAAAGAAGAAATTTGCTCATGTTCAAACCGTTTATTGCCGTAGCAGCTTCCTTTGTAATTGTTTTGCTTATAGGCTATATGACTAATTTTAGTATTACTTATCAGGACCAGTCACTTTATATAGGTTTTAACAAAGACAAAAAAATCGGTTCTGAAACAAACTACACCCCTGAACAAGTTGCTCAACTGGTCAATGAGGAAATCGCGAAAAATAATGCCTATATATTCTCGAAGTTAACAGAAACAGAAAATAATATGGATACCCGGTTTGCTGCACTTGAGACGTCTCAGAACACTCAATTGACACAAACATATGCGGCTACTGATGTCGTGACCCAGAAAGAACTGGACATTTTCCTGTCGAATGTAAGAAGTAATAATTTGAAAGTGCTTCAAACCTATTTACAATCATCCAGTGTACAGCAACAGGAATATTTTCAGGCGGTACTCACTGAGTTTTCTGACTTTGTGGAAAATCAAAGGGAAGAGGATCTGAGGTTGATCAGAAGAAGTATGATAACACTTCAGGAGAACCAACAGACACAAAAGGAAGAAACTGATGAAATGCTCGCTAGTATATTGACAACGGTAAATAATGAAAATAATTGATATGATACAACATCCCTGATCCATCACACTTGATCGATGAAACAGGCATGGATTCAATAATCGAAAAAATAAAAACAAACATATGAAAAGGTTTACTATAATATTATTAATTCTTATCAGCGGCAGTGCAATAGCCCAAAATATTGATGAAGAAAAGATGAACCGGGACCTTGAGATAGCTAAAAATGTTTTGGCAACGATGTTGAAAGGTGACTCGGAAAGACATTGGGGTTCTGGCTCAATAAATGGATCTTATGTTCAGGGATACGGTGTGATATTTTCAATCCCAAAACATTATTCAATGATCCATGTCAGACCTTCTAAAGCTGTTGTTGCTCCACGGGTGCGAATCAGGACAAGCGGATCTGATGATGGATCTTTTATCATTGAAGAGGACATGAAAGCCTATGCGGAAGAAGCGGAGAAATTGACTCGAAAGCAGGAAGAATTAGCAAGAAAGCAGGAAGAATTGGCCAAACAGCAAAAGGAACTTTCTGAATCGGAAAGGGAAGAACTTGCAGAGGCTATGGCAGAAATAGAATTCAACGCCCAGGCCATTGCGGAAATAGCCAAGGAAGCAGAGGCCCAGGCACTTGTATGGCAGGCTGAATATTCAGAAAACATGGAAGCCTCTATGCAAAAAACGGAACAGGCCGTCATTACATTCCTGGCAGACTATGCCGACCTTATTGGTCAACTTAAACCAACTGATAATATTCTGGTTAAGCAGGATTCACCCTTTGACCGGGATATATTAATATATGATTTTGATGAATCTGATGATGTCTGGGTTGATGCCGATATCGATGTCGATGTAGATGAGGAAGATGATACAGGTACAGCAGGTATTTATTCAGGTAAGAAAAAAGGATCGGGATTTTCAGCTGAGGTATCTAAGAAAGTAGTTACTGATTACAAAACAGGTAAAATTGATTTCGATGCTTTCAGGGAAAAAGTGATTGTTAAAAGAGCTGCACCTGAAAGAAAAAGTGCAGACCTCGATATGTTCGCAAATATTTTCAAACAATATTACAGCCCGAAACTTTCAGCAACCTTCTTTACAGAGCGGACTCCAGCCTATGAGATCCTGGATAACTTTGGAGTGATTTTCTCTATAAGTACTTATTCCTCCTATGTAGATGGCAGATATTATAGCATGCCCGTTCTTGATAAGGAAAAAGTAAGTTCTGAAGAAAGAAAAGCAGCCATAGAGGAGTTGTACCCTAAGTTTGAATCCGATATTAAATCTTTCATTATTGATTATGGCAGAACTATACGCTCTTTGCAGGATGATGATATATTATTAATGAAGATCAAAATGACCAGGTGCGAAGATTGTACTATTCCTAAAACTATTGATGTATCTGTGAAAATGTCCGTACTTAAACTTTTTGATCAGCAGAAAATCTCGAAGGAAAAAGCATTGGCTTCCATTGAGATTAAGAAAAATTTCAAAAGTTCAAATTTCTGATCAATACATAATCTCTTATATCTAAACTGATCGGAACAAATCCCGATCAGTTTTTTTTATTCATTTTCCTGTTCCTGGTACCAGGAATTATAAAGGTTGGTCAAACGTAACAGGTTTTTTTCATTCCAGCCGGTACGTTTGATCTCGGACAGAAGATCATCATTATCAGCCATAAACTCTCTTCATACATCTTTTTCTTTTTTGATGCTTATAACACTTCCCTTCAGCATCCTTTTTAGTCCTGAATTTTCTCTCTCCACATAATAAAAAGGGAGCCGCCCCCCATTGGTCCCTTCGAAAACATAGGTATACATCTTTATAATTCCATCCGCTTTTCTTTCATATAACCAGGGATCATGATTATCATCTTCCGGATCAATGGTTATAAATACTTTATCTTTCTTACCATCATAATATCCAATCACCTCTTCCGGTCTGTATTTTATTTTTTCACCATTATCGCCCATTTTGAATTTTAAATGCCCTGATATATCTGTTTTTATTTTACCATACAATGTATCACCAGGTGACAATACTATATAGGATGCATTTTTCTGGGCATAAATTACAGGAGATAGGTAGATGACCGCGAATATGGCCAGGATGGTTAATCTTATTTTCATAAGGGCAATGAAACAAAACAATTGCTAAATCAATATAGAATTATTAATTCAATATACTATTCCTGAGGGATTGTATTTATTTCTGGGGAAAACCGGATCAGGGGCGTAATGTTTTGCCTTATTTTGGACTAGTTTTTAATGCCAGACTAGGTCTAAGGCAAGTATCATATGTACTGAAAAGGTCAATCAGTTTATTATCTTTATAATAATAATAATCAAATTTTTCTGTATCAATCTCAGCAAGTGTACAATCGGAATCATTGAATATCGCCAATAAAGTTCTGATCAGAAACTTTTTATTAAGCTGTATTATTAATCCTTCCTCAATCTCGACAAAAAACATATCATAGTAATCATTGATCAAATCGGATTTGATCTCCAGCCTGGAAGAATACAAGTTCATTTTTCCATCATATATCATTTTAATGAATATATACTGATCAACGTTGTTTATTTTTATTTTGTGCGAGATCAGATTGAATTCAGTCGAAACAAATGCCTCTACAAATAAGGGATCATATTCTTTATATTCGAACTCAGATACCTTTCTAAACGCAATTGTTTCAAATTGCTTTCTTTCTGAGGTCTTCTTTAAATAACCATGGAGGGTATCACATGATGCAGTAATCAATACACCCTTAATTTCTTTTCTATCTCTGGCTTTGATTGAGACAAAACAGCCAAAAATGATGAATAATATTAACAATATCCGTTTCACAGTATTCATAGCTACTAAAAAATGTGAATAAAATACGGAAGGTTAGGTTACTATATTATTGGTTGGTTATTTAGCTGGTTTTATTTTATCACATAGTATGTTTAATCTGGTTGTTTACAATGTATAATCTGACCATATATTCGTTTTTTTCAAAAAAGGTAAACACCTGATGAGATTTTCTGATTCACTCACACATAAAAAATTCCTGTTCATATCTAATATTCATCCTTCCACAATCTATGCCGGAGTCAATCAGGTATACTATAATGGATGTATTGTCGTCATAATTAACCTAAAATACAGCGCAGTGAATTTTGAATTGAAATGTAAAGATTTAGAGGATTTTAAAAAACTTTGCAGTAAGATCCTATTCAATCCTGCAATCCGGTCCGCAGTTTTTGATGATGATCTTAAAGTAATTGTTAATCCGGAAAGAAACAAACTTGCTGATTTTTCAATACTGATCAAAAACCTGAAAGTAGAAGTTACAGAATTACGAATTAAGGTATAAGAGCACTTATTGTTCATATTCGTACACTTTTTGATACTGTTCAGGCGACATATCTTAGAACTTCCCGTTTCTATAAATTTGTAGATGTTTTTAAGACACAATTAGAGCCTGTGTCCGGTTTTGACACAATATTCAATCCGCTGTCTATTTGTAACATCCTGTTTTTCAGATATATATAAAGTTTGGCACGCGCTTGGCATATTTTAAGGGTGAGATTAAATTACTATTACCATGAAAAACCTTAAGATAGCTCAAATACTTGCATGCCTGTTTCTCCTAATACTTGTTAATATTCAACAGTCCAATGCCCATGCCTATATGGATATAGAATCAAGTACAATTGGTTCTGAGTTGCAGTATGATATTCATGAAGTAATGGATGAATTCCTGGTGGAGAATGAGATTGAAACAGTATTAGTTGAGATAGTCGATCAGGATTTCAATGTAATCGCCTTCGGGACCGAAAATGAAAGTAAAATAGAGAAATTAATAAACAAATCAGATCTATTAACCGAAATTACGGGAAAAAAATATTTCCGTCTATACTATGAGAACGAGTAGATCACGCATGGCTTAATATTCGAAATAATTGACCACAATTATTAGTTAAATTCCGATCACCTCTGCTTTCTTAGTTCCTTCATAATCCCGCTGTCTGGCGGGATTATATTTTATCTTAACCCATAAGTATTTCCACCTGGTTCACGCTCCCTGCTGAGAATATTGGGATAATACGCTCTTTAAATTCTTTTCCATTAAGGGAAATCGATTTTACACCCTTACTTATATGATCCGGATTTTTAACCTTTATATGATACACTGCTCCTCTGAAATTTCTCGTAATTCTGAAGCCTTCCCAGCTTTCTGGCACACAAGGATCAATAATCAAGCCATCGTATCCTGGCTGGATCCCAAGGATATACTGGGAGATGGCATAATAATTCCAGGCGGCGGTTCCCGTTAACCAGGAATTTTTAGCTTCTCCAGGTCGAAAAGCATCTTTCCCGGCCACCATTTGTGCGTATACGTAAGGTTCCGTTTTATGAAGATCACTGATTTCTTCAAGAAAAGACGGGGCTATCTTTTTATAGTATTCGTAGGCCTGGTCTCCCCTTCCCAGCAAGGTCTCGCCAATCATGATCCAGGGATTATTATGACAGAAAATTCCTGCATTCTCTTTATATCCAGCAGGGTAGGTAGATATCTCGCCATATTCGATTATATATTTAGTAAAGGCCGGATTATTTAGTACAATACCATATTCGCAATCCAGTCTTTCTTTAACAGAATCAAGGGCGGTCATTGCACGTCCATCTTCCAGGCCTATCCCGGCCATGGTACAAAATCCCTGTGATTCTATAAATATTTTTCCTTCATCGTTTTTATCACTTCCCACTTTATTACCATAGAAATCGTAAGCCCGGATAAACCACTTCCCATCCCATCCATGCTGGTCGATCGCCGCTTGCATATTTTCTATATGGCTTACCGCTTCTTCAGCCACCTCGTCCTTCCCTATCTTTTTACATAATTTGACAAACTCGGAGCCATATAATACAAACATGCCGGCTATCATGACAGATTCCGCCACACCTCCTGCTTTATTTTCAGTGGTCTGAAAAGATTCATTCGGATCGTTTGAGAAGCAATTCAGGTTCAGGCAATCATTCCAGTCAGCCCTGCCGATCAAAGGCAAACCATGAGGACCGAGGTTATTGACCACATGATAAAAAGATCGTCTTAAGTGCTCAAAATGACTTTGGGCTATACTTTCATCATTATCAAAGGGTACCTGTTCTTCCAGTATTGAATAATCGCCGGTTTCTTTTATATAGGCTGTAGTGGATAGTATGAGCCATAAAGGATCATCATTGAAATTTCCTCCTACAGCATCGTTCCCCCTTTTTGTTAGTGGTTGATATTGATGGTATGCCCCACCATCCTCAAACTGAGTAGCAGCAATATCCAGGATTCTCTCTCTTGCCCTTTCGGGAACCTGGTGTACAAATCCTATCAAGTCCTGGTTGGAATCACGAAATCCCATTCCCCTGCCAATCCCGGATTCGAAGTAAGAGGCACTTCTCGAGAAATTGAAGGTGATCATACACTGATATTGATTCCAAATGTTTACCATTCTATCCAGTTTCTTATCACCACTTTGTACCTGGTATTTCGAAAGAAGATCATCCCAGAAATGGTTCAGATCCATAAGAGCTTTATCAACTTTTTCAACAGAGTCGAAAGAGGTGATCATATCCTTTGCCTTTTGCTTGTTGATAATTCCCTTTGATTCCCATTTCATTGAAACTTCATTCTCAACATATCCAAGCATGAATATCAGGCTTCTGGATTCTCCCGGTTCTAATTCAATTTCAATACAATGAGATCCTATTGGGGACCAACCATGCGCAATATTATTATCTAAATGGCCCTTTTCAATGGCAGCAGGTTTATCGAATCCGTTATACGGTCCTAAAAAAGAATCCCTGTCTGTTTCGAATCCATTGATCTCAGAATTCACTGAGAAGAAAGCGTAATGATCCCGTCGCTCTTTATATTCTGTTTTGTGGTATATTACTGATCCTTCGACTTCTACTTCCCCGGTTGAAAAATTCCGTTGAAAATTGGTCATATCATCTTCTGCATTCCAGAGACACCACTCAACAAACGAAAATAATTTGAATTTTTTTCTTTCCCTTCCTTCATTCCTCAGGCTGACCTTCTGGATTTCTCCCCAGAATCCCAGAGGTACGAAATACAGGATATCTGCTGACAATCCATTTTTCTGCCCTGTAATCCGGGTATAGCTGAGTCCATGCCGGCACTCATATTTATCCAATTCAGTTTTCACGGGTTTCCACCCCGGTGACCAGATTGTTTCACCATCCTTTATATAGAAATATTTTCCCCCATCATCGATCGGTACATTATTATACCTGAACCGGGTTAATCTTCTGAATTTCGCGTCTTTATAGAAAGAATATCCACCAGCTGTATTTGAGATCAGACTAAAAAAGTCTTCGTTCCCGAGGTAATTGATCCAGGGATATGGCGTTTTAGGATCCGTAATAACATATTCCTTGTCTTTATCGTCGAAATATCCGTATTTCATTCTTCTATCTTTGATTTATGCAACATTATTTATCTTTGGGAAGTTTATCCCACCATGTTTTCTTAAGTATCAGGGTGCATACAACCACCACTGCAATGCTTATGATAGTAGGAACGCCTTCCAGAAGCACAATATAGATCGGGAAGATCACTAATGCAGTTTGCCAGATGATACCAATTGCCACATTAAACATATCCCTTTTGAAATTGGTATTTTTCTTAAAATCAGGATCTTCAGCAATTACTTTATCGTGAATAGGGTTCCAGAAACCCCATGGGCGTACATTTTTATAAAATTTCTTCAACACATCCTCATCCACAGGTGGTGCAAGATAGGTGCCGAGGATACAACCTATTACGGCTATCAAAAGCATCAAAGGGAATGTATATAAATCCAAAACACCATCGAAAATATATCTGAATGATAATGCCGGAATTAATCCGCCAACCATACCCCAGAAAAATCCATGTCCATTAAACCGCCACCAGTACCATTTCAGTACATTAGCGGCCACATAACTGCCATAAAGGCCAGATACGATCCACTGTAATACATCATTCACATCTTTTGCATAGAAACCAAAAATGATGCTTATTATTACCATTGAAAGTCCTGCGATATAATTGATGGATTTAATTTTAACATTAGATGCCTTGGGATTGATATATTTCAAATAAATATCATTCACGATATAAGCTTGTGTTGCATTAAGGGTACCGGCAAATGTTGACATAAATGCGGCCAGTAAACCGGCCAGTAACAGTCCCATAAATCCAACCGGGACAAACTCGTTTATGGCTGAAGGCAGGATCTGTTCAAAATCAATATTTCCGGCTACTATCAGGTCCAGCTTATCATAATAGATTATTCCCAAAACTGCAAAACCAGCGATCATGAAATACCTTATGGGCATTAATATAATGGATACCGAACCACTCATCAAGGCAGCTTCACGTGGTGATTTCGAAGACAAGATCTTCTGCATATCGTAGGTAGGTGCCGGGCCTGCCATACTAACCAGAATGCCTTTAAAGACCATCATCATAAATAACACGGAAAACAAAGAAAATCCATCTTCAGTAATTTTCCTGTTCACTTCGGTTACAATTCCAGACCAGTCAAGATCAAGGTTCCACCCAAAAAATGGGCTTGACCATCCATCCGGTACCAGGAAATCATTGGCTGCCATGGCATTCATAGCGATGATCCCAATTACAATACTCGAAAGTGCCATTATGATATACTGAATGAGATCTGCCCAGACAATACTCATCATGCCTCCGAGAAGGGCATATAATACCGCAAATACGGTAAATACTATACCATAGACATGGGCTACATATTCTGGGGCCACTTCAAAAGGAATATATGGTGATACGAGCTCCCAGGGAAGGAAGATCTCGACGAATTTTCCCAATCCTATAAATCCGTATGCCAGGTAGCCCAGCCCCATGATCAATGCAAAAATGACCACGACCTTGTGACTTAACCGGGCCCCTGCTCCAAAACCGAAGCGTGTACCGATCCATTCAGCTCCTGTAGTTACATTTGACCTCCTTAACCACATGGAAAGAAATACCATCAAAAAGATCTGGTTAAATACAGGCCATAACCATGGCAACCAGACGCTTTTCAAACCATATACAAACAATATGGTAACAAGCCACATGGTCCCCGATATATCGAACATTCCGGATGCATTTGAAAGCCCAAGCAGATACCAGGGCAACCTGTTCCCTCCAAGCAGATAATTTTGTTTACTTTTTTGCGCCCTTCTTCGCAGCACCAGGCCGATGATAACGGTAGAAGCCAGGTACAGGCAGATAATTAGAATGTCATATATTGTCAATTGCATAATTACTGGAATTTTATTTTATGATCTCTATCACTGAAAAATCTTAAGATAGAATAGAATATCTACATTTTATAGAGTTCCTGCCAAAAAATTAATTTGATCATTACTTGAAGGACAAATATGGCATGATCGATACCTAAACAGAAATTTTTATCCGGGTTTTACACAGTATGGAACCTGCTGGAAAAGAATAAATCAAAAATCAAGTTCGGGAAATATATTTGAAGAAAACAGTGATATAGAGGTGAGGGTTTATTTTAATACAAAGATAGATTAATGGCTTATTAAAAAAGAAGGGAGGCCATTCAGATGTGTCGCCTCCCCTAATTATCCATTAAATTGCTTTGCTTCCTCTTTCGTTCGTCCGAATACGAATACATTCCTCAAGCGCTGTGATAAAGATCTTTCCATCACCCACAACGCCAGTGGAATTAGTTCGGGCAGCTTTTATGATGGTGTCAACTGTGACATCGACATATTCGTTATTTACGGCGATCTCAAGTCTTACCTTGGGCACCAGATTAGGGACCACCTTCTGTCCCCTGATTATATCTTCTTCTGCCACCTGCTGGCCATGGCCTGATACCCGTGATACAGTGATCCGGGTAATTTCAGCTTCTATCAGTGCTTCTCGAACCTGGTCGAGTTTTGTTTCGCTTATAATTGCAGTAATCAGTTTCATGTTAAATTCTAGTTAGGGTTAAGCATTCCATATCCATGTTCACCGTGATAGGCACTGTCAAGTCCTTCCATTTCATTTTTCGCCGAAGACCTCATACCAAACAACTTATCGGTAATCCAGAGTATAATCAGAGTTAGAACGGCTGCATAAACTATTGCAATCAGAACTGCAGCTACCTGTACACCCAATTGCTGCATCATTGACCAGCTTCCGCCAGCTGCAATTGCAGCATCTGCCATCCAGGCCTCCCGTATAAAGAAAGTCAGGAATATGGCTCCTACGATACCACCTACGCCATGAATTCCAAATGCATCAAGGCTATCGTCGTATCCAAGTTTGTTTTTCAGAATAATTGCATAATAACACATTGCTGAGGCTATGATACCCAGAATGAAAGCACCTAAAGGCTTGACGACGCCAGCTGCAGGAGTTACTGCAACGAGTCCGGCAAGGATCCCGGACACAAAGCCAAGTGCAGTTGCTTTACCCACATGAAAATACTCAATGACAACCCAGGCGATAGCACCTGAAGCAGCAGCAACCTGAGTAGCTGTCAAAGCCTGTGCAGTAGATAATCCGCTGGCAATACTACTACCGGCATTGAAACCAAACCAACCTACCCAAAGAAGACCTCCACCTATCATGGTCATCACAAGGTTACTTGGAGGCATACTTGTTTTAGGAAAGCCTCTCCTAGCTCCTAAGTAAAGAGCGGCAATCAAACCACTTACTCCGGCAGAAATGTGCACCACTGTACCGCCGGCAAAGTCGATCGCTCCATTGGCACCCAGGTTAAAAAGGAAGCCATCTTCCGCCCAAACCCAATGACATAAGGGATTATATACTAGAATTCCCCATACAGCAATAAAAAATACATAGGCCTTGAAATTGACCCTTTCAGCAAATGCCCCAGCAATGAGGGCAGGAGTAATAATGGCAAATTTACCCTGGAACATGGAGAACACATATTCCGGGACACCCGCCTCAAGAATGGAACTATCAATTCCATCCAGGAATACATAAGCTGAATTCCAGCCAAACCATCCCCATAATACATTGCTGCCAAAGGTCATGCTATATCCCAAAATAACCCATAACACAGTCATCACTCCCATGGCTGCAAAACTGTGCATCATGGTACCTAACACATTTTTAGTCCTTACCAATCCGCCATAAAACATGGCCAGACCAGGCACCATTAACAGTACCAAAGCTGTTGAGGTAAGCATCCATGCTGTAGCACCGCTGTCTATTTCAGTGCCATCTGAAGCAAACAAACTTCCAGAACCTAAAAGAAAAAAGAAGCCTGTAACATACAAAACTTTCCAATTAAACTTTTTCATCGATTAATTTTGAACCTGATTTTTAATAATTTATGTAATTGTTTAACTTTTTGGCTAATATTTAGATGCAATTATAAATATTTATTGCAAATAAATGCAACATATGGTCGTTTTTATACTATAAAATTTATACTTTTCGAAAATTTGCGAAAAACAGGGCTATGTTTTACCTATTCGCTAGTGAAAAGCTATCAGGTAGTAATAAAATCAGAAATCAGTGCTAAAATCTGTTCATAGCTGTTCGGGGAAAACCAATGAATGCGCTCATCTTTTCTAAACCAGGTCAATTGTCGTTTCGCATATCGCCTGGAATTTCGTTTACACAGACGGATGGCCTCATCCAGGTCATACTCTCCATCAAAATATCCAAAAAATTCTGTATAGCCTACCGTTTGAAGGGCTGTAAGGTCCTTAAAAGGCAACAATGATTTAACTTCCTCCAGCAATCCTGCCTCCAGCATGCCATCCACACGGAGGTTGATCCTTTTAAACAGGTCTTCACGGGGAATATCAAGGCCTATCTTTAAGATATCGAATTCCCTGCTCTTATGGGTTTCGTTTTTTAAAACAGAATATTTTTTCCCTGTTTGCTGAATTACTTCCAGTGCCCGAATCACTCTTTTTGGATTTTTTAAATCAATAGACTTCCAGGTATCGTAATCCAGACTTCTTAGGTCGTCCCTGAGTGGATCAAGGCCTTCTTCCTTATACCGTGTTTCAAGAACATTTCTAAGCATCAGATCCGGACCTGGAAATTCATCAATTCCATCACATACGGCTTTAATGTACAATCCTGATCCTCCAACCATCAAAATAGCCTGCTTTCTGTATTTACTGAGCAATTTAATAACATCATGCTCAAATCGTCCGGCACTATAGTAATTATGTATACTTTTATAATTTATAAAATAGTGTTTAGCTGCTTCTAATTCCTTTACTGAGGGTTTTACTGTTCCGATATTCATTTCTCGATATATCTGCCTCGAATCAGCCGATATAATATCGCAATCCAGCTCCCTTGCTAGCGGAACAGAAAGTTCTGTTTTCCCAATTGCGGTAGGGCCTGATACAACAATCAATTTTAGTTTGTCGTTCATTAAATGGGGATTAATGATTTCAATTTACTTTATAAATGATAATTCATGAATTCTTTTATTAATTTATTTAAATTTGAAAATAAGGCAGTATCGGCAATATATGAAGTCAAAAAAGAAACCAGGAGTTATTAAGAAGCTAAACAACCAGACCGGGGATCTTGTTGTTGAAATGTCTGCTTATCTCTCTCCATCGGTGGAGTTTAAAGACATGTATATTACACGGGCCTATGAAATAAGTGATCTTTTTGGCTTCAGACCAGATGAATTAGAGGGAGTATCTATTGGCGTTCTTTTTCCGGAATTTCAAGAAAAGAAACGTCCTTCAAACGCATTCCTGTCTGAAATAATTTCTGGCCTTTCTGAAGGCAATTCTGTTTCTCAAGATCTAAATTTCCAGCACCGGCATGGTTACGAATTCAAAGAAAGTGTGAAAGTAATTCAAAAGGAGGAGGGAACGTTCGTAATGGAGTTTTCATACAGAACTGCCGGCATGATGAGTGAACACCTTTTGGAAAATCTTGCCAAAAGGGATTCTAAAATGGGTAAAATTGACCATCAGACACCTTTTCTGATACGGATGAGTAATGACAAGAATGAGTTTTACTATTTTAGCAAACAATGGTTGCAATATACCGGCTCACGACTAAAAGATGAGTTAAATGATGGATGGTTAAAGCACGTTCATCCTGATGACAAACTGGTTCTTGAGGATTCTTTGAAAAAAGCATTCAAATCAAAATCAAAATACGATCTCACATACCGCTTATTCCGACATGACAAGCAGGTTAATCTGGTCTGTGAATCCGGCATCCCTTTATACGATAACGACGGGAATTATATGGGATATATTGCAACCGCCATCGAAAAGGGCGATGACATATCCCAGTTAAAGAAAAGAAAGATTCAGGATTTTCTTGAATCCGAAAAAAAATTACAGGAATCGCTCAATTATTCCAACCTGATCTCCCTGACCATTAATCGAAATCAACATGTTACTTATTGCAATGATAACTTTGCAGAATTATTAGGTCTTGAAAAGGAGGCAATTCTGGGTGAGGATGTGTACAGTTTTCTAGAGTTCATTGATCCTGATGGCAAACAGCTACATCCGGTTAAGGATCTATTTGATAGAAAGAATGAAGCCAGGTCAATCGATGCTTTCTTAAGAAGTTCTTTCCGGGAAAAATCAAAGATCAGCTTTAGTTCCATACTATTATATGATGAAGAATACGATTTGCCCTCCATCACACTAGTAGGTGAAAACATCACTGAAAAAATGAAGGTCACCCACGCACTTCAAGAATCGAATCAACAACTAAAGAACCTCTTTGATAGTGCGAACGATCTGATACAGATCGCATCCCCAGATGGGAACTTCTTATTTGTTAATAAAACCTGGAAGGATAAATTAGGATATACCAACGATGATATCCCCAACCTGACATTTAAATCCATTCTTGATGAAAGTGCACGGGAAAGCATGATCAATAAATTGGCAGAAATGTCAGAAGAAAATAATGAATTAAAGGTAGATACAATACTTAAGACTAAAGATGGAGATAAGGTCTTTGTAACAGGTAATCTAAATTGTAGCTACGTTAAAGGCAAAAAGAAAGAATGCAGGGGGATATTTTATGATGTCACTGAAAGGTTAAAAGCTGAAAAAGCTCAAAACCTGTATTACAGCATTTCTAATCTAGCCTTCAACACAGCTGATCTGGATTCCCTGTTTATTGAGATTCATAATGAGCTGCAGAAGATCGTAACAGCTGACAATTTTTATGTAGCTCTTTGTGACGAAGCAAAAACCTATATTCAATTCCCTTATTTTAAGGATAATAAAAGTAAAGAATTTGAAGAAATCCTGAAAAGACCATTTGGTGATGGCTTAACGGAATATGCAATTACAAACCAGAAACCAGTTTTTTACACTGAAAAGGATCTGCTTGAACTGCAGGAAAAGAAAAAACTGATCATTCATGGCAGTTTACCGAAGGTCTGGCTTGGTGTACCTCTCAAACAAGGCGGCAATATCATCGGCATTATTGTGGTCCAGAGCTACGCGGATAAGAAAACGTATACCAGGAAAGACCTTGATCTCCTGGTATTTATATCCAGCCAGATCGCAACAGCGATTGACCGGCAACAGAAACAAATAAAAATAAGGGAACAATCTGCCCGGATGCAGTCGATATTCGAAAGCGGAAACCATATGATATGGTCCGTCGACAGGGCCCTGTTGTTCTCTTCCTATAACCGTAATTTCTCTGAATTCCTGAAGGGAAATTATATGATGGACTCTAAATTCAAGACTCCTCCTAAGGATATAAATGAGATCAACAGAACGGTTTTCTGGGAACTGAAATACAGTAAGGCCTTTGAAGGAAAGAGTGTACAATTTGAATTGAAATTCATTAACCACAAGACAAAAAAGGTATCCTGGAAAAATATTATATTAAACCCCATCTTTCTTGAAGACAATGTTATTGAGGAAGTATCCGGGATCGCCTATGATATTACCGATAAAAAGCTCTCCGAGATTGCACTGACAAAAAGCGAGGAGCAATTCAGGGACATATTCGAATCCTTCCAGGATGTTTATTTCCGCTGCAGTTTTGACGGCGAGATTACGATGCTTAGCCCCTCTGTTAAAGAATTTCTGGGTTATGAAGCTGATGAACTCATTGGCAAAGACATTACAAACTATTATCTGTATTCGAAGAAATCCAAAGACCTGTTAAAAGATTTAGTCAGGGAAAAAAGTATCAGGGATTTTGAAGCTGCTTTGATACATAAGGACAGCAGGATCATACAAAGTTTATGCAACTTGTCCCTGGTATATGATAATAAGATGGAATCTGTGGCCCTGGAAGGCGTTGCGAGAGATATAACAAAGCTGAAAGAAACCAATATTGAACTAAAACAAGCCAAAGAAGTTGCTGAACGGTCACTGAAAGTAAAAGAGCTTTTCCTGGCTAATATGAGTCATGAGATCCGGACACCGATGAACGGGATCATTGGCATGATCGACTTGATGGAGGGAACGAGCATTACACCGGACCAGAAACACTATATCCAGACCATCAAAAAATCTTCAGAAACACTTCTGAACATTCTGAATGACATACTGGACCTCTCCAAGATAGAAGCAGGTAAAATGCAATTGAAACCCGAGCCTGTCAAATTGAGGAATACGATGGACAAGATATATGCCTTGTTCGCCCAGCAAGCCCTGGCCAAAAACATCAATTTGTATTATCACCTGAGTGAAAAACTTCCGGAATATGTTTTAATTGATGAAACCAGGCTCCTACAAATATTATCTAACCTGATCTCCAATGCCATTAAATTTACAGAAGGTGGTGGATCTATAGACATTGATTTGAAAAAAGCCAGAATTCCTGGTCAAAAGAATATAATCCGGTGTGTGGTCAGTGATTCTGGAATAGGCATTTCCCCGGAAAACATCAGAAGGTTGTTTGGCATTTTCAGCCAGATTGATAACAGTACTACCAAATCATACAGCGGAACCGGGCTTGGCCTGGCTATATCAAAGGAATTAGCCAGATTGATGGGTGGTAAAATTGGTGTATATTCAACTCTGGGTCTAGGAAGTTCATTCTGGTTCACTTTCGAGGCAGAGCCTACGAAGAAAACTGTTATCGTTGAAAACAAAATAGTTGATAACGACATTACTATTGAAGGCTATTTTGATGAAGAACAGCCCAAAATTCTTCTGGTTGACGATAATGGCGTTAACCGACAGGTGGCAGGTGAGATTCTTAAAAAATCTGGCTGTATCGTTACCCTGGTGGAAAATGGAAAAAGAGCCATCGAACTGGCTGCTACCAATAAATATGATCTTATTTTCATGGACATCCAGATGCCGGAAATGGATGGCGTAACAGCTACCCGGAAGATTAAGGAAATGAAGCTTGAGGTACAACCACCTATTGTTGCCATGACTGCCTATTCAATGAAAGAGGATAAAGAGCGCTTCCTTAGCCAGGGTCTTGACGACTACATCGCTAAACCAATCCGGGCAAATGATCTTCTGAACAAGGTAAGGCAATGGGTATTAGATGAACAGATCTTTTACGTAAACGGAAACGAAGAGGAAGAACATGTAGAGATCCTCAATATGGATACGGTGAATCAGCTGATTGACCTCGGGGGAGAAGAAATGGTGCATCAGGTATTTATTGACTTCCATGAAGAAACTACTGAACAGATAGCAGCAAGCCTGAAAGCGTCCAAAAAAGATGATTATGAGGAAATCAGGAGACACTTGCATACATTGAAAGGTAATGCGGGAACACTCGGAGTTGAAAAATTATCCAAGCTAGCTGAATTGATCGAACGGACTATCAAAAATGAAAACTACAAAACCCTTGAAGAAGATTTAAAATTGCTTAACTTAACATTCGAAGAGTTTAAAAATAAGTTTAACCAAATATTAAAAACACCTAAAGATGAGCGCCCCTAAGAAGGTATTAATTGCTGAGGACAGTTCAGTTATTCAGAATTTAACAAAGAAAATACTGTCTATTCAAAACTATGAGATATCATCTGTAAAAAATGGCCAACAGGTTTTAGACGCGCTTGAGGATGAACTTTTTGACATAATTCTGATGGATATTAATATGCCAGTTATGGATGGCATTGAGTGCACTGAGAAAATCAGAAGTCTTGATGATTCGGAAAAATCAAAAATACCGATAGTTGCTATTACGGGAAATGCCAGAAACCTAAGCCTGGAAGAGTATCAGGAGATCGGAATCAATGAGTTTTTACAGAAACCGCTTAACTTTGATCAGTTGGTGACACTCGTGAAAGAGCTTACTGCAGATTAATGGCTAACTTTAATTATACAAAACACTTCCTAAATAAAATTGAAGATCTATATTCTGAAACGGAGTACAATCTTCGCTATGAACGCGGACACTTTAAGTCAGGATACTGTGTCCTGAAAAGCCAGAAAATAGCTATCATCAATAAATATTATTCCCTTGAAGGCAAAATCAATAGTTTGATTGAAATGCTGAAAGAAATAGAGGTGGATGAAGATAAATTGAGCCCGAAAAACAAGAAACTGTTTCTTGATCTTAGTCAAATAACCGAATTATCTTGATCATAACATTCTTAGGTACGGGTACTTCCCAGGGGGTTCCGGTCATTGGATGTAATTGTGAAGTATGCACATCCAGTGATCCTGCTGACAACCGGCTACGTAGTTCTGTTCATATACTAGCAAACGAACAGAGTATTGTTATTGATACAGGCCCGGATTTCAGGCAGCAAATGCTCAGGGAAGACATCAAAGTATTGGATGCAGTACTTTTCACACACCATCATAAGGATCACGTGGCAGGAATGGACGATATAAGAAGTTATAACTTTTTATTAAGAAAAGCGATTCCGGTTTTTGCGAACCATTCAACAAAGGAACAACTGGTCAAGGAATTTGAATATGTTTTTGAACCAAATGGTTACGGCGGAGGCCCAAAAGTACTAATACATGAGATCAATAGCGCACCTTTTCATTTTGGCAGCCTGGAAATCTCTCCGATTGAGGTCTTCCATGATAAATTGCTGGTCTTTGGATACAAAATCGGAGATTTTACTTATATCACCGACGCAAATTATATAAGCGATAAAGAATGTGAAAAAATCTATGGCTCAAGGATCCTGATATTAAATGCACTTCAAAAAAAACCACATCCATCACATTTCACTCTGGAAGAGGCCCTGGAACAGATCGAAAAAATCAATCCTGATGAAGCATACCTCACGCATATTAGTCATAAGATGGGACTTCATAGTAAAGTATCAAGGGTATTACCCAGCAATGTGCATCTCGCTTATGACGGATTAAAATTGAAGATATAACCGTGCATAATAATTATTTTTTCTTAAGAAAACTTGTTGAAAAACTGGAAGTACGATTGATTGGATCCTCGGTTGAAGCATGTTTCTCTCAGAATAAAGATGAGCTGGTTTTGGCTTTTAAGCAAGGAACTGTTGAGTTCTGGTTAAAGGCAGACTTAAAATATCAGTTTTCCTGCCTGAGTTTTCCGACAGATTTTTCAAGAGCACGCAAGAACAGCATTGATCTTTTCCCGGAAATTATAGGCAGGGTGGTTACTGAGATTCATCAGTATCAACACGAAAGAGCATTTTCTATATTTCTCGATCATGAAGTAATGTTGCTTTTCAAATTATTCGGAAATTTTTCTAATGTTATTTTATACAAAGATGCTCGATGTATAAATATATTTAAACATAATGCCGGAGATGAAGATAAAATTAGAATCAAGGATTTAGACCGTTCTTTAGGGATAGTTGAAGAAAGTAAATCGCTCACTATAGAAAATCTGAGAAAGGAAATCCCATCATTCGATAAGAACATCCTGGCCTATCTTGAGTTAAAAGGATTTAAGAATTCCAATGACATCCAGACTAACAAGGATATGGTCTCTGATATCCTGGCCCTTGTAAACAATCCACTATATTATATTTATCCGGAAGGAGATACCTTAAAATTTAGTCTTTTGCCGGGGAAAAAAGATGCCACGCATTTTACTGATCCTATAGAAGCACTCAACTATTTTTATCTCGAATATCATAAAAAATACTGGTTAAATAAAGAGAAAGCAGGATTAGTCAGGACACTCAAAAACCTGTTAAAAAAGTCGAATAACTATATCAAAAAGTCAAAAGAAAAACTTGAGAATTTGAAAACGGGTGGAAACTATAAACAATATGGGGACATAATCATGGCGAATCTTCATGCAATCAGGCTAGATATGGATCTGGTTGAATTATTTGATTTTTATAATGGTCAGAACATTCACATTAAAATGAAGACTAATTTGAGCCCTCAGAAAAATGCAGAAAATTATTATAGAAAGGCCAAGAATCAGAAAATCGAGATCAATACCCTTGAAAAAAATATAGAATCCAGGATAAAGCAAGTTCAGCAATTGACAGAATTCCTGGAGATCATAGAAAGCCACAATGATCTGAAACAGTTAAAGATATATGCATCTAAGAATGGCCTGATAAAGAAAAAAAATGAGCCTACTACAGACAAACCGTTGTTCAAAATTTATGAACATATGGGATTTCAGATACTTGTAGGAAGAAATGCCAGGAACAATGATGAACTTACATTTAAATACGGATATAAAGAAGATCTATGGCTACATGCTAAAGATGTAAAAGGATCGCATGTCCTGATAAAATATCGGCCAGGAAAGAATTTCCCCAGGCCGGTCATTCAAATTGCCGCTCAACTGGCTGCTTACAATTCTTCCAACAAGAATTCTGAAACTTGTCCGGTGATCTTCACATCAAAAAAATACGTTCGAAAAGCAAAAGGAATGCCTGCTGGAGCAGTATTTCTGGATAAGGAGGAAATCATATTCGTAAGGCCCAGCGATTATTAAGTTTTTGCAGGAGGGTTTGATATCCCTGATATTTCATTTTTCCATATAATTAATTATGGGGCTTTATTTATACTAGGATGTATTGATCAAGAAAATGATCTATACTACATTAATTCGAACTGAATTATTTCGTGTTCTGCTAATTACAGGAATCGTACTGGTCGTTACATATATGTCACCTGGTTTTAATACTTTCCGATCCACCAGGATTCTCTGTATATCATTCACTGCATCATCGGTCGATTCAAACTTCTCGTAAAAGATAACTTTTACACCCCAAATAAGGGCCAGTTGGGTCATGAGCTTCCTATTCCCTGTAAATATATAAATCTGTGCACGGGGTCTTTGACGAGCAATACTAAAGGCAGTATAGCCGGAACCTGTAATTCCTGTAATTACCTTCGCATTTGTTTCATTAGCCAGCTTACAGGCTGAAGCCAAGACCCGGTCAAACAAGTATCCTTCCGAGTACCTATCTCCTTCAAAATTTTTGTTAAAAATAAATTTCACACCTTTTTCAACCGATTCAATGATCCTGGACATGCTTCTAACGGCAAGGGATGGATATTCACCAGCTGCAGTCTCCACGCTAAGCATCACTGCATCAGCACCATCCATAATGGCATTTGCAACATCACTTGATTCGGCCCGGGTCGGCCTTGGATTAAAAGCCATGCTTTCCAGCATCTGTGTTGCAACAATCACTGGCTTACCGGCTTCGTTACTTTTCTTTACTAACATTTTCTGGATCATTGGGACCTGTTCCATCGGGATCTCCACGCCAAGGTCACCACGGGCCACCATTAAAGCATGTGAGGCATCAATGATCCCATCAATATTTTCCACCGCTTCGGGTTTTTCAATTTTGGCAATAATCCTGGTAAATTTTCCACTATTTTCAATTATCTTCCGTAATTCAATGATATCCTCAGCCTTCCTCACAAAAGAAAGTGCTACCCAGTCAACATCATGCTCCAGGCAGAATTCAAGGTCACTTTTATCTTTCTCGGTTAGAGAAGGGAGTGAAACCCGGGTATTGGGGAGGTTAATTCCCTTTTTCGATTTTAGTAACCCACCGTATAGAACCTGGCCATAAACTACCTTCCGGCCCTTTCCTATTACCCGAATACCAATATTCCCATCATCAATTAATATAATATCACCCTTAATAACATCTGAAGGCAAGGACTGATATGTTGTTGAGATAATATCCTGGGTACCTATAATATCGTTGGTAGTAATAGTTATCTTTTGGCCTACTTTCAGGTGTACCGAGCCATTCTCAATTACGCCGATCCGTATTTTCGGCCCCTGGAGGTCGGCCAGAATCGCTACTGGCATTTGTAATTCCTGGTTGATGGAACGAATGATATTCATTAGTCTCAGGTTCTCTTCCTTAGAACCATGCGAGAAATTCAACCTGAAAACATTTGCACCAGCATTTATAAGTGACTGTATCTTAGACTTGGTATTGCTGGCGGGACCTAAGGTGGCTACAATTTTCGTTCTGTTAAAAGACTTTTTCATTCTTTCTATTTTTTTCATTGGTTCATTGACAGATTACAATATCTCAAAACGAGAACTATAATTTAAATGCGAATATAATAATGATCTCCCCTCAATTAATATTTATCAATGTATTTGCTGATCCAGATTGTAAAATATCCGGTAGTGTGTCAAAATATCAGGTTCTCCTTAGATTTCAGTTTTTCGATATCGAGTTCGACAATATATTGCACCTCTTTAATCTTTTGAATTTCCCTGAACAATTCCTGATCGCTAAGATCGCCTATTCTTCCATTCTTCATGATCAGATAATCAAATTTATTAAGCTCCGGGATCAAATAAGACATTTTATTTGATTTCCTTTCTTCTGATTTATTCTTCAATATCCTTAGTTGGGCGTGTTCCGTTTCATGCAAATAGTTAGAGATTACAAGATTTTCATCATTCAGAAAGGATATTTTTATATCTTCTTCCTTTTTAAGGTGCAATCCCATATGCTTATTAATTAACCATGCCAGCCGATAATCTTTCGATAATGAAATAATTCCATACAAAATAAAATCATATTCATATTCGATTATAAGCTTGTTTTTAGCCATAGAGATGCATTTTCATTACAAAAATTGAATTTATTTCATTTGTAATTCGAATCCTACAAATTTGACAAAATGATAAGATTAAAAAAAATTGTTTGACATTATTGGTATAAATATCTTTCTTTGCAGTGTCAAAATTAAAAAGCATCTAAAATGTCTGAAATTTCACAAAAAGTAAAAAGTATTATTGTCGATAAATTAGGGGTTGAAGAATCAGAGGTAACTCCTGAAGCAAGTTTCACTAACGATCTTGGAGCCGACTCTTTGGATACCGTAGAGTTGATCATGGAGTTTGAAAAAGAATTTGGAATATCGATCCCTGATGACCAGGCAGAAAATATCTCTACTGTAGGTCAGGCCATTTCATACCTAGAAGAAAACGTTAAGAGCTAATATTAGTTTAACACGAAAGTTATCTCATGAATCTTAAAAAAGTAGTCGTAACCGGAATCGGTGCGTTAACTCCTATAGGAAAGAATGCCAATGAATTTTGGCAAGGACTATCAAATGGTGTTAGCGGTGCTGCTGATATTACAAGATTCGACACTACCCACTTCCGGACTAAATTTGCCTGTGAGGTTAAGAATTATGATCCATTTGATCATTTCGACAGGAAAGAGGCCCGGAAGATGGATTTCTTTACTCAATATGCACTGATTGCTGCTGGTGAAGCAGTAGAAAACAGTGGATTGGATGTAGGCTTAATCAATCTTGATCGGGCAGGAATCATCTGGGCAGCTGGAATTGGAGGATTAAAAACCATCAGTGATGAAATAATAAGCTATGCTGATAACGATCGCATTCCCCGCTTCAGTCCGTTTCTCATTCCAAAATTAATACCGGACATCAGTGCAGGGCACTTATCTATAATTCATGGATTCAGAGGGCCTAACTATGCAACAGTTTCGGCATGTGCCTCAGCTACCAATGCCTTGATTGATGCTTTTCACCTGATCAAACTGGGAAAAGCAGATGTCATAATTTCCGGGGGATCGGAAGCAGCCATAACTGAAGTTGGTGTTGGTGGTTTCAGCTCCATGAAAGCTTTGTCCGAAAGGAATGATTCACCCAAAACAGCTTCCCGACCATTCGATAAGGACCGGGATGGTTTTGTAATGGGAGAAGGAGCTGGCGCTTTGATTCTTGAGGAATATGAACATGCAAAGGCAAGAGGTGCCAGGATCTATTGCGAAATAATTGGAGCAGGTTTATCTGCCGATGCTCACCATATCACTGCACCTCACCCGGATGGATTAGGCGCAAAACTGGTGATGAAAAATGCCCTTGAGGACGCAGAAATTGCTCCTGAGGAAATGGACTATGTTAACGTTCATGGAACTTCCACCCCTTTGGGAGACATTAGTGAGGTACTGGCAATAAAAGAAGTTTTTGGAGAACACGCTTATAATTTGAATATAGGTGCTACGAAATCCATGACTGGCCATCTTCTGGGTGCAGCAGGCGGTGTGGAAGCAATAGCTTGTATACTTGCCATGCAAAATAATCTTGTTCCTCCTACAATAAATCACTTCACCGACGACAATAATTTGGATAATAACCTTAATTTTACATTTAATAAGGCGCAATCAAGAGAGATAAACATAGCCTTAAGTAATACATTTGGGTTTGGGGGACATAACACCTCCGTGATTTTTAGGAAAATAGTATAAATGTGCACTTATTGTGGGCAAGATTATTTCAGTTTTTTAAACCAGTATCCAGGGAAGACAAAGAGCTAGCTAGATCAATTAATCATACCCTGGGGATAAAACCCGTTAATATTTCATTATACCATCTTGCTGCCCAGCATAGTTCCGTGGCAAAAGAAAATATTGGGGGATCCAAAGATTCCAATGAAAGGCTTGAGTATCTTGGGGATGCCATATTAAGCGCTATCGTAGCAGATTATCTATTTAAAAAATATCCTTATAAGGACGAAGGATTTTTAACTGAGATCCGTTCCCGAATTGTAAATCGTGAATCCCTGAACCAACTTGGCAAAAAGCTGGGATTAGACAAAGTTGTTGCCTATAACGATACCCGGAGGCATGCACAAGCGTATAAATCAATCCTTGGAGATACGCTGGAGGCATTCATTGGGGCCGTGTACCTTGATAGGGGATATTGGAAATGTAGATATTTTGTTATGAATACCTTGCTTTTTCCTCACCTCGATATTGATAAAATTATCTCAATAAATCCTAACTTTAAAAGTAAAGTCATTGAATGGGCGCATAGAAATGCAAAAGTAATTCGTTTTGATATCCTGAAGGTGATTGAAAACAAACATTATAAAGAATTTATTGCCCAGGTATTTATTGATGAAAAAGCTTATGGAAAGGGTACCGCTTTTAATAAGAAAAGAGCGGAACAGGAAGCGGCCGAAAAAACATGCAAGATGTTAAATATCAACTAATAGCAATTTATTGGATCATATTTTAAAAATAGCTAGTGCCTCTGTAAATCAAATGCCATTGGATTGGGATGTCAATCTAAATCATATAATAAATGCTATTAACGAAGCCAGGGACCTAAATGCCGATATCCTTTGCTTGCCGGAATTATGTATTACAGGATATGGTTGTGAGGATCTTTTCCTCAGTAACTGGGTTTCTGAACGAGCTATTTCACTAATACCAGACATTTCGAGGCATTGCAGTAATATAACAGTCCTTGTCGGGCTACCCATCTGGTTGAATAACCATAACTACAATTGTGTTTGCGTTATACAGGATAAAAAATTATTGGGTGTAAATGCAAAACAATTCCTTGCAAATGATGGTGTCCATTATGAACCAAGATGGTTCACTCCCTGGCCTGGTGGCAAACAGGATGCATTGAAGATCGATGGCCACGAGGTTCCTTTTGGGGATTTCCAGTTTTATGTCAGGAATGTTTACTGTGGAATTGAGATATGCGAAGACGCATGGCGTTCGAACCGTCCGGCATGTAGATTGATGGACAAAGGCGTACAACTTATCTTAAATCCAAGTGCCAGCCATTTTGCAATAGGCAAATCGGTTCGCAGAAAAAAACTTGTTGAAGACAGCTCCAATACCTTCCACTGTGCATACGTATATGCCAATTTACTGGGGAATGAAGCTGGTCGTATGATTTATGACGGTGAGTGTTTAATTGCACATGAAGGACGGCTGATTCAACAAAATAGCAGGCTATCCTTTAAAAATGTAAATGTTATTACCGGCGATATCAACTTTACGGATCCAAAACAATCGCGTGCTGATTTTAATTATGAGAACATCGATCGAAATGAAGAATTTGTAAGGGCTGTATCCCTTGGCTTATTTGATTATATGAGAAAAAGTAGAAACAGGGGCTTTGTTCTGAGTTTGAGTGGTGGCGCTGATTCTTCTTCCAATGCTGTTTTAGTTGCTGAAATGACAAGAAGAGGGATGAAGGAACTTGGTGTATCCCATTTTTTAAAGAAATTGGGGCGGACCGATCTTTTAGATAAAATAAAGGATGAGGATGAAAAGGAAATCTGGAAATCTGTAAACAGCAGCATTTTAACCTGTGTCTATCAATCCACAAAAAACTCATCAAAAGAAACACTGGAAGCTGCCAGGAATCTTTCAGAATTTGTGGGAAGCACCTTCTTTTTCTGGAATATCGATGAAGAGGTAAATTCATATACCCTGAAAATTGAAAAAGTAGTGGGTCGAAAACTTAATTGGGATTTAGACGACATCACTTTACAGAATATTCAGGCAAGGACGCGGTCACCGATAATCTGGATGCTGGCCAATCACTTACATTCTATACTGATCACTACATCGAACCGTAGTGAAGGGGATGTAGGATATGCCACTATGGATGGTGATACCAGTGGTAGCCTGGCTCCATTAGCAGGAATAGACAAATATTTCATTTTGAAGTGGTTAAAATGGGCTGAAAAACATTTGGGATATTCTGCCTTAAATCATGTTAATAGTCTGGAACCCACTGCAGAACTGCGACCAAGAGAGCAGGATCAATCTGATGAGCACGATTTGATGCCTTACAAGATCATGGTGGAAATCGAAAAGCTGGCGGTCTTCAGGCATCTTTCTCCAGACACAGTATATTATCAGTTAAAAAGTAAAAACTTAACAGATAACAAGAATTTAAGGCTTTATATCATAAAATTTTACCAACTTTGGGCCAGAAATCAATGGAAACGTGAACGGCTAGCACCTGCTTTTCATCTGGATGATTTTAATGTTGACCCGAGGACCTGGTGCAGGTTTCCGATCCTATCGGGCAGTTATGTTAAGGAACTTGAGGAATTAAATAAGATAGAGGATTAAAAATTTATTTCATGGAAATACTGGGGTATATTTTGTGGTCACCTGTACCAGAGATTTTTCCGAATCTGGATTGGGGAATAATAGGTAACATCCGATGGTATGGGTTATTATTTGCAATGGCTTTTATTATAGGTCAACAGATCATGTACTACATATTCAAGGTAGAAGGCAAGCCTGATCGGGATATTGAATCAATTACTATTTATATTGTTGTGGGAACTATTATCGGAGCAAGGCTCGGGCATGTATTTTTCTATGAACCAATGAGATTCCTGGCTGATCCCATAGAGATCTTCATGATCCAGAAAGGCGGCTTAGCCAGTCATGGGGCAGCCATAGGTATCATTACCGCCATATTTGTTTACTCAAATTATTATATCAGAATTGGCTTTTCAAAGCCTTTCTTTACCGCAAGAAGAAAAAAGCGACCGGGCCAAAGTTTTCTTTGGGTTATCGACAGAATCGTTATTGTAGTTGCAGTAGGGGGTTGTTTTATCAGAATGGGAAATTTTTTAAACAGCGAAATAATTGGCAAACCTGCCGATAGCAATGTAGCTGTTTTCTTTGCCAGAGATGTTGTAGACCAGTTTGAACAGGATCAAAATATTGAGGAGGTTGTTATTGAGAAAAGCCTTGCAACCAGTCCCAATTCATATCCTATTGATATTACCCTAAAATTCAAAAATAACGATTACCAACAGGAGCAGATCGAATCATACCTTGAACGAAATACGAAAAGGATTCTGACTAATTATGAACATATCAATTTGCATATTAATGAACCCGTTGATCAACCATTAAATTATACACTCACCAAAAATACTGCTGGATCTTATATTGCGGTGATCTCTACATTCGCAATTCCTCGTCATGCCACCCAGGTATATGAAGCCCTGACAAGTCTTTTACTTGCCTTTTTGCTTTTCTGGTTATGGTCACTTAAAAAGAGTGAAACACCACATGGCCTGTTATTTGGATTATTCCTGATCATATTGTTTGGATTGCGGTTTGCCCATGAACTGTTTAAAGAAAATCAGGTGGATTTCGAAAATACAATTCCAATGAATATGGGACAATGGTTAAGTATTCCCCTCGTTTTAATAGGTATATATGTATTTATAAGAGCATTAAGTAAAGGTTCCCCGGAAAAGGTTACTTAGAATAAAAAACCAAAACTATGTAAATTCGTGCAATTCGATGCATCTTTGATGTAAACCGAATCACATCACCTTGAAAAAGTGGGATATATTCTAAAAATATCTGATATCAATAAGAGAAAACAGATCAATATTTTTCACTCTTGTATTGCCATACCAGCATTAATTCTTGTTGGAGCCTTATTCTTACAAAATCCCGGACATGCCCAGACACAAACAAAATATTATACCAGTTTAGAAGACATTCCGTTTGACTCCATCAGCATCGATAGAATTTTTGTTATTGGAAATAAAAGGACAAAGGAGCGTATTATCAGAAGGGAACTTGATTTTACCGATGGGGACAGGATCCCAACCCAGGATCTCAAAGAAAGAATTAAGAAAAATGAAGAGAAATTAACCAATACATCCTTATTCATGACCGTTAAAATTTCCCTGGTTGAGATAAGTCATGACCGTGTGGATGTGATCATTAGATTGGTGGAACGATGGTATATTTTCCCGATACCGGTCCTGGAACTTGCCGACAGAAACTTCAAAGACTGGTGGGTCAATCAGAACCATGATTTTTCACGGATTGAATGGGGATTAAAGTTATACCTGTACAATATGAGGGGAAGAAATGAGACGCTCAGGTTGCAGGGCCAGCTCGGATTTACCAAGCGATTTAAAATCAGTTATGAATTCCCATATATAGATAAAAAACAACGGTTTGGGCTTGGGTTCATGTTTGACTATAAGCAGAATAAAAACACATTTTACAGAACTGAAGATAATGTACTGGTTTTCCTGGACAGTGATAACTGGCTCAAGGAACAGTATATAGGAGATGTCTCCACTACTTACCGGAAAGGTTTTTATTCATTACATAAATTTGGGGCCAGTTATTACAATACTGATGTCAACGACACCATAGTCGAGTTGAACCCAAACTACCTTGGCGAGGGGGGCAAGACCAAGCAGCGTTTTTTTAGCCTTTATTATTCATTTGTAAACGATAAACGTGATATTGCGGCATATCCCCTCCATGGATCTTATTTCGTAGCTTCCATAAGTAAAAATGGCCTGGGAGTTTGGGACGATATTAACAATATGCAATTAAGTGCTTTATATTATAAGTATATTGATATTGGCAAGCATTTCTATCTTAGCGGCAATGTGGGTGGGCAATTATTAACACCTACTGATCAACCATATAATGTGTATAACCGAATGGGTATTGGACGATTTACCCTGAGAGGTTATGAATTGTATGTAATAGAAGGCCCGCTTTTTGCACAAAACCAATGGACATTGAGAAAGCTCCTCTTTAAACTGGAGAAAAACCTGAGTTCGGCAGTCCCAATTCGTCAATTAAGTCAGTTTTATCTGGCCCTTTATGCCAAAACCTATTTCGACCTCGGGTATATTGAGGGATATCCAAATGATGAGCTGAACAGAAGATTAACTGACCAGCTGTTATATTCCGGGGGCGTCGGTTTGGATCTGGTTACTATATATGATATCGTTCTCAGGTTTGAATATACCTTTAATAAGCAAGGTGAATCCGGATTTGTTTTTGGTTTCAGAGCCGTGTTCTAAATAATAGAAAATCGATATCGCAAGCATAGACTAAAAATCTGAATTGCCATCCTAAGCCTAAACTTCAAATTTCCTTCAAAGTTGCTGTGTATATTAGAAATTATAAGGTGAACCTTTCATTTTTTGATATAATCTGATGATGAGCAGGGCTAGATATATTATCATTTTTTTTTGTACACTTTATGCATCATTCTTTTTTGCCTCAGAGATCTCTGGTCAGGTGGCTAAGAAAGAAGTTAATGCTGTAAGAATTGAGGATCCTCCAAAAATCGATGGTGTACTTGATGAATTAGTCTGGGAAAATGCACCTGAAGCAAAAGACTTCTTTCAATATGAACCATTTAATGATCGGCCGGCTTCTTTTCCAACCACTGTAAAGTTCCTCTATGATAATAATGCCATTTATATAGGCGCATATATGTACGATTCAAATCCGGACAGTATCCTTACCGAGTTAGGAGTCAGGGATTCTGATGCAAGCATTAATGCGGATAATTTCAGCATGGATATTAATCCATATAATGATGGTGTTAATGGCTTCACCTTTAAAGTCTCCGCATCCGGAGTACAAACAGATGTTAATCGATCAGGACGTGGGAGAAGATCCTTCGGACCCAGAACCAGGGGTGATATCAATTGGGATGCTGTATGGGACAGTGATGTTCAAATCACTGATAAAGGATGGATTGTAGAGATCCGGATCCCATATTCGGCACTTCGTTTTCCCGATTCAGAAGTACAAACATGGGGCATAAACTATTGGCGTGACCTAAGACGATATACGGAATTATCCAGTTGGAATTTCGCCGACAGGCAAGTTAGGAACCAGATGAACTACCTAGGAATATTAAAAGGAATTGAGGGTGTTAAACCTCCATTACGGCTTGCATTTTATCCTTATATCTCGGGTTATATTGAGAAAAGTTCTAACCAGGAATCCCTGGGGAAGTCATTGCATGGCGGAATGGATTTAAAGTGGGGGATAACTGAAAGTTTTACCATGGATGTAACTCTGATACCAGACTTCGGACAAGTAAAAACGGATGAAAAAGTCTTAAATCTCACCCCGTTTGAAGTACGATATGAAGAAAGAAGGCAGTTTTTTACCGAAGGCACAGAATTATTTCAGCGGGCTAATCTGGTTTACTCACGAAGAATTGGTTCAGAACCCATTGGATATGACGATGTGGAAGACCAACTTGAAGAAGGGGAAGAAATAGTAGAAAATCCAGTTGAAACAAAAATGATCAATGCCACCAAAATTTCAGGAAGAACCAATAAAGGGCTAGGTATCGGATTTCTCAATGCAATGACCCTCAAGAGTGAGGCGGTTGTTGTCGATTCGATTACCGGTATTGAACGAACTATCCTGACACAGCCGTTTACAAATTACAATGTTTTGGTATTTGATCAGACTTTACCAAATAATTCATATGTGAGTCTGATCAATACGAATACACATATGAAAGACATAGGATATACAGCAAATGTTACGGGATCGGAATTTAACATCAATGATAAAAGCAATCTTTATGGAGTCCGTGGTGAAATCGCTGTTAGTCAACACTATATTAGAGATCAAGACAACAGTTTTGGTCATAAATATGAGATCAGTGCAGGTAAATTTGGAGGGAAGATCCGATACCGGCTCAGCAGAGATGTAGTAAGTGATACATACGACCAGAATGACCTTGGATACCTGAG
This sequence comes from uncultured Roseivirgaceae bacterium, assembly GCA_964389805.1. GTDB lineage: Bacteria > Bacteroidota > Bacteroidia > Cytophagales > Cyclobacteriaceae > JAGTVG01. The sequence goes on from CAYMFU010000240.1 coordinate 50,222, forward strand.
ACGTAACAATGAAATTGAAAACCAGGTAACTTTTGATTACATAAATATCAATCCTGTGGGCAAATTTTTGTCTTATGGGACCGGATTAAATATTGATTACAATCAATTATATAATCCAAGGAAATTTACCGGATTAAATATTGGATTAGACGGAAGGGCCGAATTTATTAATCGGTTTAACATATTTATCAAAGGAGAGTATACACCTTTGGGCACGAAAGACTATTATGAACCCAGGGTGGACGGCAGATATTATTATATTGATAAAGCATTTGAGATGTTTTCAAGATTCTCAACTGATAGTAGAAAAAGGATTGAAATTAGTGGAGGTTTCCGTTACCAGAAAATATTTTCCACTTACCAGCAAAAGATATATGGTTTCGAGATCGTTCCCAGATTCAGGATCAATGATAAATTCACCTATTCACTTGGCGTAGAACATCAACAGAGAATTAACGATATAGGTTATATCACAGATAATGGTACAGATTCTGTATATTTCGGCAAACGGAATTCTCCTACCTGGATAGCCACGATAAATGCTAGCTACATATTTACGAATACCATTTCACTCGGTTTTGACCTGCGGCATTACTGGTCAAGGGTTATGTATGACGGGACCTATTATTTTCTTAACGATGATGGATCACTGTTATTACTTGAAAATGATCTTGGTGAAGTGGATATAAGTTATAATGCTTTTACCATTGACATGGTCTTTAAGTGGAATTTCGCTCCGGGATCATGGATGGTTGCGGTATGGAAGAATATTGTGGACGCTGAAGGGAATCTTGCCAATAATTATTTCAGGAATATTGACAATATGTTCAGCGATAACCAGATCAATTCATTTTCATTAAAGTTTTTGTATTATCTTGATTATCAGTACATCAATAATATGTTTAGCAAAAAAAAGAAATAATCTCATTATATTGAGTCCACTTTTTAATCCGTTTACCTCGTTTTTAATTAAAAACAATGAAAAACTTTTACACCCGCTGCTCTGTTATCGTAGCTTTTGTTTTTACCACAAGCGCCTCCGTTGTAAATGCTCAGAAACCGGTTAATCCTGATGCATCGCCTGAAGCGGTCCAACTTCTCGAGTACCTATACAGTATTTCGGGAAAGAAGATCCTGACGGGGCAACATTGCGCACCCCTGCTTGGCTCGACACGTTTACCAGTAGCCCACCGAAAGTTTGGAAAATATCCGGCCTTATTTGGGCAGGATTTTGGATTCAGTTTTCCAGGATACTGGGATGGGATCAACTACAGGCAGAGGATTGTGGATGAAGCAATAAAAAGGCATCATGAAGGGTTTATCATTACCCTGATGTGGCACGCTGTAAGACCCATCGAAGACGAACCGGTTGTATTCCGGGAATCGGTACAGGGAGATCTTACTGATGAGGAATGGAATGATCTGATTACCCCGGGAACCATAATTAACGAACGATGGAAATCACAGGTTGACGTTATTGCCTGGTTCCTAAAGCAACTTCGATATGCAAATGTACCTGTTCTATGGCGGCCTTACCATGAAATGAATGGTGGCTGGTTCTGGTGGGGCAAAAAAGAAGGTGAGGATGGATATAAGAAATTATGGCGCATGCTGTATGACAGGTTTGTTAATTTCCATGGATTGAACAATCTGATCTGGGTATACAATACCAATGAATTTAAAGATGGAGTTGATCCACATGACACATATTATCCTGGTGATGATTTGGTAGATATCTTTGCTACGGATGTTTACAGTGAAGGATTCAATCAGGAAAACTATGACCAAATGCTGGAATTAGCAGGAAATAAGCCTATGGCACTGGGAGAAGTCGGTCAGATTCCCAGCCTGCAGATCATTGAAGAACAACCAAGGTGGTCCTGGTTTATGCAATGGGGTGACCCAGGTGGTCGTGGGGATGGATTCCGGTCATCCCATGAAGTGTATAATTCGACTGAAGCAATTACCTATGAAGAATTGCCATGGGTAGATCTTAAAGATCCGAACATTCATTATCCCATTTTAAAATAAAATTAACCTATAAACTCCCCCACAATGAATCGAAAGCCATTTTTTTCTAAATTTTTTCCAATCATCCTGGTTTCATTATTTATCCTGACTGCATGCAAGCCATCACAGGATGATTCAACTCATGTAGTTAATATTGATATACATAAGAGAGGCGCCCCAATAGAAAAATATATTTACGGGCAGTTTATTGAACACCTGGGGAAATGTATTTATGGAGGTATATGGGCCGAAATGATTGAAGACCGGAAGTTTTATTATCCCATTACCTGGGACTTTGATCCGTTTGGAAGCGATGATGATCCCTATTGGAATACTGGCCCATACCCTTATTTGAAAGCCTCTCCCTGGCAAGTCATCGGATCAGAGAATACTGTATCAATGGATTCGGATAATCCTTTTACGGGTGAACAAACGCCTGTTATATTTTCATCAGGAGAATCGGAAAAGAGTGGCATCCGGCAAGGCGGCCTCGGACTTCTGGCGGGCAAATCGTATGAAGGCAGAATCATTGTATCCGGGGATAAATCAGTTTTGCCAGTTTATGTACAACTGGTTTCCAGGGCTGGTGAAACCATTACATTATCAATAACAGAGATCAATAAAAACTACACTTCCTATCCATTGGAATTTACTTCCACCTTTGACTGTGACAGTACCAGTATTGAAATTTATAGTGAAGGAAAAGGCAGGTTCAGCATTGGCACCATTTCTTTAATGCCATCAGATAATATAAAAGGCTGGCGCAAAGATGTTGTAGATCTCATGAAAGAATTGAATGCGCCCGTTTATCGATGGCCTGGGGGCAATTTTGTCAGCGGATATAACTGGAAGGATGGCATTGGTAACCGCGATAAGCGTCCACCACGAAAAAATCCAGCCTGGAAAGGGGTGGAACACAATGATGTTGGCATCCATGAATATATGGAGCTGATGGAAATTTTAGATACCGAGCCATTTATTGCAGTCAATACTGGATTAGGTACAGTTGAAGAAGTGGCTGAAGAAATTGAATATTGCAATGGAAGCCTTGAAAGCCCCATGGGTAAATTAAGAGCTGAAAATGGACATGAAGAGCCCTATAAAGTAAAATGGTGGGCTGTTGGGAATGAAATGTACGGTGAATGGCAATTAGGACATATGCCTTTATCAGATTATGTTAAAAAGCACAACAATATGGCTGAAGCGATCTGGCAAAAGGACCCGGACGCACAATTAATTGCCGTCGGGGCCGTCGGGGAATGGAGCGAAACCATGTTATCACAATCTTCAAACCATATGAACCTGTTAAGTGAACATATTTATGTTCAGGAACTAGACAACGTGCAGGAACATACTTCTCAATTGAAAGAGAGTATCCGGAGGGTTGCAGATGCTCATAGAAAATACAGGAAGGAATTAGAAAGCCTGTCTGACAAGAACATACGGATTGCACTGGATGAATGGAATTACTGGTACGGGGATTATATCTACGGAGAACTTGGAGTGCGATACCATCATAAAGATGCCCTGGGTGTGGCCATCGGATTACATGAATTTTTCAGAAACAGTGATATTTATTTCATGGCCAATTATGCACAGACTGTTAATGTGATTGGATGTATCAAAACTACGCCGACTACATCAGGATTCGCTGCAACCGGTCTTCCATTAAAACTTTATCGAAATCAATTTGGCACAATTCCAGTATTTATCGAGATAGAATTTGATGATCTTGATATTGTCGCTGCTCTTAATCCTTCTATGGACAAAATTACTATTTCGATTGTCAATATTGGACAGGAGCCCCATTCAATCAACCTGGATTTTGGGAAAGCCTCAATACTTCCTGAAGGCAAGCAATGGCTGATCCAGAACAATGACCCTGAGGCCTACAATGTACCCGGGGAAGATCCTCAAATTGAAATAGTTGAATCAATGCTCGATATTAATATTGATAAACTGGAAGTCCCCGGATATTCAATCCTTATGATTGAAGCGTTGATTGGAAGTCTTTAAATAATAAACTGAAAAAGATATTTTGCAATGGATAGAAGTTCAGGTTCAGTTCCTTTTTTCATAAAAAGGACTACGATCTCTGGCAATCTGGACTTGATTATGTGATAATCCTTATACCTTATCAATGTATTTTTTGTTAAAGTTAATGCATGAATTATTTCATATACCCCAACATTTGAAGCCAGTCAATGAATCTATCAGTCCAGGTATCTACTGGAAGGTTCTTTTTATTCATACCAAATCCATGGTCTCCTTTGGCATATATATGCATTTCAACTGATTTTCCGGCATTTTCCCATTTCTCATACAGATCGACGCAATGCTTCTGCAAGTCAAACATATCATCAGTTGCAGCTGCGATGAACATAGGAGGGGCATCCTCAGGTACTTCCGGTATATCAAATCCTCCGACATATGGGTAAATAGGGGCCACAAAATCCGGGCGACTCATTTCATCATAGGTGTAGGCTACACCAGTCGTTACGGTTCCACCGGCGGAAAAACCCATTAAACCAATCTTATCTTCGGAGATACCAAATTCGCTGGTATGTTCCCTGACATATCTTATGGCTGCTTTACCATCATCAATGGATAAGGGAATAATGGCATTAACTTCCTTATCTGAAGCTTCTTTATCAGCCTGTTTTTCCATTACTTCCCGAAGTGGATCGTCCGTCAGGCAATGCACCAGTCTGTATTTCAACACAAAGGCGGTGATCCCATTTTTATTAAGCCATTCGGCAACTTCATAGCCTTCATAGTCAATGGCCAGAAAATGAAAGCCCCCACCGGGACATATAACCACCGCGGTACCATTTGCCGTGGATTCATCTGCTCTGAATACTGTAAGGGTTGGCCTGACTACATTGAATACAAGACGTGTATTCAGGCTTTCATTATTTTGTATTTGTTCGCTCCAATTCCAGTCCTCAGATCCCTGGGCCATGCCATCGTATAGCTCTATAATCTCTTCCTGAGCAGCGACTTGCATCACAAAAAGGGTCATTGAAATTATTACAAGTATATTCTTCATAAGATTGTTATTGTTTCTTTTAATCATTTCCATAAGTTTTATCAAGGAACTCGTATCTCGCATCATCAGATGCATTTACTGACTTACTTTCAACATCGATGATCATTACTGGTGGATTTTTATCTCTTGGAGCAACAGAAGGCCATTCTGAAAGTCCGGCACTATTAGGATTACCGGTTTTTATAAAATTGGCAAAATAATTCTGCATAGTCTTTGAAACTTTAAAATCATCCGGCGTCCAGGCATATTCTTTGATTAGATGCAGATTTCCCAGGCA
>CAYMFU010000241.1:0-23358 GCA_964389805.1 uncultured Roseivirgaceae bacterium
AATCGCTAAAATTGCAAAGGAAGTAAGCCAATGTTCACCTTCATAATTTCCGCTTGATAAATGCGGGAAACTTGCAATGAAATGATTCTCAGCCCTAAGAATCAGCTCATCTTTAAGCGGTTCATCTATCGAATTACTTATACCGAACAAACACCAGGCCCTGCTAAAATTCAAGCCATCAAGATGAACGATCTTGGGATCAGACCGGTCAGAAACAATGGCCGGGGTAATAGAGGAAAAATCCGGGATGAAGTCGGCAATCCAAAGTCGGAATTGCTCCTTATTTAATATTTTCTGCATTAGATTGGCTTCTTCCAGACAGGGGGATAAAAAATCAAAACCATTTGGTTCCCAACTTATGGGACAGTTTTTATCCTCCTGGTAGAAATCCCTGGACCGGATTTCTATCAATTCCTTAAACTTTACGTCGTTCAGGCTGGATGCATAATCATAGGCCAGAGAAAGTCCAAAAGCTGTATTGGGGTGCTCTCCGGTACGAATAGGATAGGTTAATTTCGGCAAGAAATTAATATACTTCTCACTAATTAATTCAGCTAATGGCATTATGTTATCAAGCCAGATCTTCCCTTTAGGGTGTTCCCAGTCATTCAATTCCTGTACAAGTTTTAGTAACCAGGCCCATCCGTAGGTACGCTCAAAGGTTTTGTTATATTCACTCTGAAAATAAACTATTTCAGAATTTATATTTTCAGGGCTTAAATTTTGATCCATTATCCTGAAGATCTCATCTTTTTCAGGCAAATCAGGGTAAAGCCCAACAAGTTTAATAAGCATCCAGTGCCCATGGACCGATGAATGCCAGTCGAAACAACCATAAAATGCCGGATGGAGTTCCTCAGGATTTTTCAGATCATCATGATCTCCTAATACTTGATTGAGTTTGTTCGGAAATTCTTTGTTGAGACAAGCCAAGGGTATTCCGGCCAATCTGGAAGCAGTTTCTCGATTCAATTTCATGATTGTAGTTTGACCACTGACAGGTGTGCTTAAAATCGCACCAAATATTGAAAGTAAAATCAATACCCGCTCTAAACTTTTTATTGACATCATATTTTACAATTTCATTGCGATTGTTACCGAAAATGATTTTATTAGCCGCAATTTTTTACAAAAAATTAAATAAACAGAATCATTTTTTCGCAGAAATGAAAATATTTTTGAGTTATCAGGAAGAAATGCTGAAAGTAATAAAAGGTGATCATTTATTTTTAATATTATACTGACGCCAATTCCCCATAGAAGAGAACAATTATTAATATAAATAGTATTTTTCAACATTAAAATAAAAACATATGACAACGAATAGTGGAACAAAGCAGAATACCGGTCTTGTTATCGTTATTGCTGCTATTGCGTCGACTGGAGGCTTATTGTTTGGATTTGATACTGGTGTGATTTCAGGAGCTTTGCCATTTTTAAGGGAAACCTGGGGTCTTGAAACTGGTGAGATTGAGTGGATCACAACTGCTGCATTGGTTGGTGCCGTATTGGGAGCAATGTCGTCCGGTAGATTAACAGATATTTTTGGAAGGAAAAAAGTTATACTTGTTACTTCCGTAATTTTTGCATTAGGTTCAATATTGACTGGTGCAGCTTCCAGCCCAACCTTTTTGGCTTATAGCCGAATTGTATTAGGTATAGCTATAGGAATTTCTTCCTTTACTGTGCCATTGTATATTGCGGAAATTTCTCCTACAAAGACAAGGGGTGCAATGGTATCATCATTTCAATTAATGATTACTATAGGTATCGTTGTATCCTATTTCAGTGATTTAGCATTCGCCGATGAGGGAAATCCTGAATCCTGGAGATGGATGTTCTATGTGGGAGTTTTCCCCGCAATCATTCTGTTCGTTGGAATGCTCTTCCTTCCTGAAACACCCCGATTTTTAATTGGCAAAGGGAAAGAAGAAAAAGGGCGAAAGGTTCTTCAAAAGGTTGAGCATCCTGATCTGGTTGAAGAAGCCATTTCAAGAATAAAGGCCGATATTGAAAAAGATAAGGACTCTGCTGCATTTACGGAGTTGTTCAAGCCATATTTACGAACAGCATTGTTCATTGCGATAGGAATTATGTTTGTCCAGCAGTTTGTCGGAATTAACACGGTAATTTACTATGCTCCAACCATCTTTATTATTGCTGGTTTCGCTGGCCCTAAAGCAGCTATAGCTGCAACAGTCAGTGTAGGTATAGTTAATGTACTCTCTACGGTTCTGTCCATGTTTTTAATTGATAAAATTGGCAGGAGAAAGCTATACTTTATAGGCGTGATTGGTATGGCTGTTGCATTGGCTGCACTGGGATCCTTCTTCATGTTGAAGGATAGTTTAGGTGATATGCTGCAATGGATCACCGTTGGAACTGTATTGGTTTACATTGTATTCTTTGCAATTAGCTTAGGACCTCTGGGTTGGCTTATCATATCTGAAATCTTCCCATTAAAGGTTCGTGGTTTGGGAATGAGTATAGGCTCTTTGTCAAACTGGTTGTTTAATGCGATTGTAACATTTACATTCCTGAAATTGGCCTGGTTCTTCACGGCTCCAGGAATGGAAATTATAAATGAAGGAGCAGCAAATCCAGATCCTAATCCATCTGGAGCCTTTTTCGTATATGCTGTAATCGCTATTTTCGGAATAATCTGGGGCTATAAATATATTCCAGAAACCAAGGGCATTACTCTTGAAGAGATCGAAGACCACTGGAGAAAAGGCACAAAGCCGAACAAGATAGGAAAATAATATAATATATATCTATAAAATCCCCGTGCATTTATGTATGGGGATTTTTTTTGCCTTTAGGTCAGGTCCCTAAACGATTTGGCAGCTGGACAACAAATTCTGTTCCTTTGCCAAGAGTGCTTTTAACATCAATTTTTCCACCCATTTTATCCACACTCTGGCTTACCAGATTTAAACCTATACCGGACCCTTTAGATAGTTCGCTACCCCTATAAAACATTTCAAAAATTTTGGGTAGAACATCCTTGGCAATCCCAATACCGTTGTCCTGTATGGATATATTGGCTTCTTTCTTGTTTATTTTTATATTGATATCTATGACACTATTGTCTTTTGATTTATCGGCATATTTTATAGCATTTGAAATGATATTTCTAAAGATCTCATGAATTCCCATCTTATCATTGAAAAATGACTTTGGACTTACCTGGATCGTCTTTTTGATATTCATAGCGTTTTCCAAATAATCAAGTTCTGCGAAACAGTCAGAAATTATAGATCTAAATTCAATTTTTTCTATTGATATTGAAGTGCGAATATTCCTTGAGTAATTGAGGATATCATATATAAACCGATCCAGGTTTTTCATTCGGTCTTCGAGAAGAGAAATAAATGGTCGAAGGTCACTGGACTTGCTTTGTAGTTCAAGCTTTATGATATTAATTAATCCCTCTACAGATGTTATCGGAGCTCTGAGGTCATGTGAAACTCGATAAACGAAATTGTTTAGCTCTTCGTTTTTCAATTTCAATTCTTCTTCTGCTAGTCTTTTGTCTTCAATTTCTTTTCTCAGAAGTCTATTGGTTTCCCAAAGTTCTGAAGTGCGATCAGTGATCTTACGCTCCAGGTCCAGATTGATTTTCCTTAATTCCTCCAGCAGATATAAATTATCCAACTTATCACTCATAATATTAATTACTTCATGAATTAAGGTGATTATTTCAGAAAAACGGTTGGTGTCTTTATCATTATCCGCGAACAGGAAGTATGATAATTCGTTGGAGATTGATTTGTGTGGAATGATCAAAATAGATCTCGGCTCGAAATTCTTTTCATTTAGCGATGTAAAGATTTCGTCGTAAATCTTATTCTCTTTAACGAGATATAATATACCATTCTGTAATTTGTTATATGCATTTTCATCAAGTTCTATCTTTTGGATCGAACTATTGTCAGCATATGAGGCATAAGCTAGTTGAACAGTTAATGTATTATTTTCCCTGGAACAATAACAGCAAAGAGGAATATCCTTAAGAATACTAATCTTTTCTAATACAGTATCAACAATAATTGATCGATCATTAATTTCGCGAATTGATTCTGAAACCATGACAAGTAAAAAGATCTCTTCAGCTCGTTCCGCCATGCTTTCATTTTCAGCAACAAGGAAGGAAATTTTCTCTTCAAGCTCCTTTATCTTTTTATTTTGGGTCACCTGTTTTGATTATTATTATAGAATTCAGAAATTTTTTCAATAAGCAAGTCTGGTTCATCCTCCTGTATGAAATGTCCCCCCGTTCTGATTCGTAAGATTTCACCGGAAGGGATATCTTCTTCAAGCCGGGTACTTATGATACTATTCAAATAAAGGTCACCTTCCCCTCGAATTATTAGAACAGGGAAGTCGATATTTTTCAATTCAGAAGCTATCTCCATAAGATGTTGATTGTTCAAACATTTTGCGAAATGAAGGAAAGATTTTCTTCTTTTTTTATTTGCCATTTCCTCCCAGACAAGTGATTTGAATTCTTCGGTATAGCTTTCTTTTTTATAAAGTCCTTTTTTAATAAGTTTTTGTAACATTCCCATATCCAGTGACATCATTGCAAATTGCCGAAAGATTGGAGTACGCATTGTAGTAATAGGCTGCACCGGCCAATAATTATAACCAATGGTGTTTATAAGGACTATGTCTTGTATAAGTTCTGGAAATTTTACAGCCATAATTTGAGCGATTCCTCCGCCTATATCATGACCTATTATATGTGTTTTCCCCAGATCAAGTTCTCTTGAAAGATCAGCAAGTATTAAAGCTTGATTTTTAATTGAATAATCAGCAGACAAGTCTTTTGATGAATTACCACAGCCCAGGAGATCAACCGCTATAACATCATAATCCTTTGATAGGCCTGGTATAATATTTCGCCATATAAAAGAACTGGTGGTGATACCATGAATTAAGAGGACACTTTCCCCATTTCCAATTCGTGTATATGCAATTTGAAGTCCTTGAATAGTTATGTACTTGCTGGTATCCATAAAATTCTTACATAATTTAACATTTTAATTCTGCAAAACAGCGACGGCGATCTTTGAGTCAGCCGTGCCATAATACAGGATCCAGTTATTCTTATAATGTACAAGCGCTTCTATAAAACATACATTACCAACCTGACCAGTGATCTCATAATCATTTTCTGGCTTAAAAAAATATTCTTCTGACCGTGCAATTACTTTTTCAGGATTCTGTTGGTCAAATAATATCTGGCCTGCAGCATAGGTGCCTTCAGGAAGTGATGTGTCTCCCCATTCAGCATGATTCCGGCTATTGTAAATCATCCATATCCCATCCTTGGTCAGGATAGCCGGTGGACCTGGCTCTACCAGATCGGAATCAAAATACCCCTTTCTGGGTCCGAATATTTTTTTAATTGATCCATCCTCTTCTTCTACAGGTTGCCAGTCAATGAGGTTTTCCGAGGTGGCAAGAAAAATATCTGTATCGCCCCAATACATCCAATATTTACCATTTATCTTACTGGCTATAAGCTTATTACCTTCACTTCTGCAAACAATTGATCCAGATTTCGACCAGAGATCCCCGTATTTGGCATTCTTAACCTTGCCCAAAGCTAGTCCATGCTTTTCCCATTTGATTAAATCTGGGGAAGTGGCCAGGCACAATCTGGCAATCTTTCCATCATAGCTTGTATAGGTCATTATATAAAGGCCTTCCTCTGATTCAACAATCCTCGGGTCTTCAACTCCTCCTTCCCATTCAAATATTTTCATTTCATCATGATCTGGATAGAAAACCGGTTTTTCCATTCGTTCAAAATTGAATCCATCAGAACTAAGAGCTAGTCCTAATCGAGAAGTTCCTCCATATTTTCCAACCACGTCTTCTGCTCGATATATCATTTGGATCTGGCTATTTCTTACCACAACTGCTGGATTAAATACATCTTTCTCTTCCCAATGGACAAGTTCCTTTCTAATTGGGCAATAAAAAGTAGCAGCTGGATCTGGTGTCATGACCGGATTTACACTATCAATTTTAATAAATGGTTTCCATTGCCAGTAATCCGTAATAATATTTTCAACTTCTGCGGAAGATTGATTTTCCTCTTTTGGTTTTTCATTACAGTTTAAAATCAGCAGAAGAAATATCGGGATCAATAAATATTTAGATTGCATTGGATATAGCTTTAAATACAATATAATAAATTAATTTTTTTTTAACGAAGAAATGAATTATTTGGATAGTACTTTTCTGGCCCTTGACTGGAATCCTGCAGATTCATATGGCATCAGATCTTGAAGAACCAGTTTTAGTTCTTGTCTGATCTCAGGTATTTCATCACCTATTTTATCGAGAATTCCAATAGAGTATGCTTTAATGGCTATCGGTTCTTTTCCACTCATAACAAACCTGAAACAGATATCTGCAAGAGGGCCATAATGTTTTTCAGGAATGGTGGTTAATTCCAAAGCTTTTAATCCATTTCTTTTAATGGCATCGTGTTGACCTGGTTTATCAATATATTTGATGAGTTTTTTTATATATGGATTAATTAAATAAGTGTATTGCCTGATACTGTGACTTAAAATCCACGCTGCCTTTTTGGCAAGCTCAATATCTGCCATATCAAAGTATATCCGGATCAGCTTCTGAAACAATTCCTCATCCTGGTCAATAAGCTTAGCAACCCTTTCAGTATTTGCTTTTGAATATGAAAGTAAAATTTCTGCTTTTAAGTCCAGTTCTTTCACAGGTCAGAATTAAAAATATATTTTTATTAATTCATCTTTATTTTAACTTAATTTGTTCAAAAATCATAATGAAGAGACTTCAAATACACTATATAATATTCATAATCTTATTGTCTGCTGGAAACCTCATGGCCCAATGGCCGCTTTTACCCAGTGGGAAGGAGCTGAATCCCTCGGACATCACGCATCCGTATAGTGATATAGCCTTCTCAGGTGAACTTATTGATATGGTAGAAGGACATATTTGGCAATGGACATTCCAGGGAGAAATAGCGTTTGGCCAGAATAAACATGGACTATCTGTCAAGGTTCCTTTTGTAAGGACGGTATATCCCGGGGTGGAGCAACTGACGGGAATTGGAGATGTAAGCCTCAGGTATCATTTGGTAACCTATGATTCGGAAATAAGAACGAGGACTTTAGCATCATCGGGGCTTTATTTGGATCTTTCAATTCCAACAGGCAATACCCTGTATGGGCATGGAGCAGGTGTGCCCATTCTGATGCCTGGTTTTACTTTAGCCTATAGACCTGTTCCTCAAATTGCCATATATCCTCATATCCGATATGTTCATTCCTTTGGAGAAACTGATGCCGAATGGGCAGGAGGATCTTCAGGAACCATTCCTGATAATTCCAGCTTAGAAAAAGAAAAGGTGAGGTTAATACAGTTTGAAACAATATTTAATTATGAGTTTAATGAAGCCTGGATCGGTATATCTCCAGTATTAAGTTACTCATTTACCAGTAAGGAAGGTACAGTAAGCCTTAGACCACAGCTGGGAAAATTATTTGCTGAAAAAGTCTCTATTAGTTTATCCGGGTCTTTTTATGTAGCGGGAAGAAGAAGACTAAATTACGTGACTTATTTTGATGTAAGATATTTCTTTTAAATGTAAGTTATATATCAATTATCTATGGTTTTTTACTTACTTAGGTTACATATTGCCTGCCATTAATATCAACATTAATATGGCAGTTTATAAGATGAAAGATGTCAGCTTATTATTTGAATGATCGGACAAGGAAAATATAGCTTTTCAGGGATATTCTTATTGATCTTTCTGTTGCTTACCACAACAGTCTACAGTAATAATATTGACATAAAATCAATACATCCGAAAACACCCATTGAATCTCTTGTATTAAAGCAATGGACATCAGAACAAGGATTGATATCAAATAATCTGACATCCGTGAATATTGACCGGGATGGATTTATTTGGATCACCAGTTTTAATGGTTTGCTGAAGTTTGATGGCAATTCGTTTGCTTTATTTGATTCAGAGAATCTGAATATCTTAAATTCAAATGCCTTTATGAGCTCATATATGAGCCAATCTGAGGGAATATTCTTTTCTACCCAGGCAAGTGGAATTGTGCAATATAAAAATGGAACCTTTGCATCTCCCGACTATAACAAGAACCTGCCCAAATATATACGTAAGATTAAAATTGATACCAGGGGCAGAATCTGGGCAGGTGCCAATAATAGAGGATTATATATAATAGAAGATGATACCGCAACATCCTTAAACATATCTGAATTGAAAAATATTACGGTTACGGATATTACGGTTGATGAACAGAATAGCTTATTTGCAGCATCCAGAGGATCTGGTATAGTCGAAATAAATAATAATAACTCAACCAGATTTTATACGGAATCTGAAGGACTTTACTCCAATGTCGTTAACTGTCTTCACTATGCTAATGATAATTCATTATACATTGGCACAAAGGATGGCCTGAATATTCTAAAGGATGGAAAAATCAGCAGAGTAAGATTTTTTAGAAACATAGAAATAAATCAAATCATTGAAGACGGATATGGCTCAATCTGGGTTGCGACTGAAATGGGCCTGGGCAGGATGAATAACCGTTACAGAACGAAAGAACTTTTCACGCCTGAAGACGGACTTCCAACCCGGCAGGTATCAGGTTTGGATTTTGACAACGAAGGGAACTTATGGTTGGCTACCAAGAAGGGCGGTTTGCTACGGTTTAAATACGGGAATTTCCTTAATTATACCAGAAAAGATGGATTAGCTCTTGATCAGGTCAATATAATCGTTGAAAAATCACCAGGCTTATATTATGTAGGATCTGATGAAGGAGGAGTAAATATAATTTCTAATCGTATTGTTGGCCGAATGCGATTCAACATCGATTTACAAAGAAATGGTATCCGTGACATTTGTTTTATAAATCAAAATGAAACATGGATAGGAAGTTACCGCGGGATCCTCATAAAAAAAGGAATTAATGAAAAACTCTTAAATAAAACTGTTGGAATGCCTTCTGATGATGTTCGGCGAATTTTCAAAGACAGCCAAAATAGAATATGGGCCGGTACAAGATCAGCCGGGCTTGTTCGATTTAAGAACGACACCATTGAAAAAACTTTTGACATAAATAACGGTCTTACTACCAATTATATATTATCTATAGAAGAAGATCAGAATGGTTTGATTTGGGTAGGGACGAATGGTGGTGGATTAATTGCAATTGATAAAGATGATCAATTAAAAACCTATAATCCCTTCAGTGATGATGCTTCAGGCATCTTGATATTCAATATTCATATAGATGATGCTAATGCAATTTGGCTGGCTACAAATATTGGCATCTTTTATTTTAAAGATGGAAAATTCAAACAGTTGGAACTGGCAAGTAATTATCAGAACGATACATTTTTTGATATAGTGTCGGATGATATAGGTAATATCTGGATTACTTCCAACATCGGACTTTACCGGATTAGAATTAACGATGTTAATGAATTTTTTGAGGGACAGACAGACCAGATACCTTCCATCCTATATGATCATAATGACGGAATGAGTAATAAGGAATGCACTGGAGCAACTCGCTTATTGAGAGCTTCAGATGGGAAATTGTGGATACCAACTCTGGGGGGAGTTGCCATCATTGATCCTGAAGAATTGATAACGAATGAATTCAGGCCGCCTGTGATCATCACTGATTTTCTAACAGATAGGTCCGGCGAGTTTATTAGCGAAGATCTTAAAACCAGAAAACTATTTCTTGAACCAGGTAATTTCAGATACCAGATTCGCTTTACGGCCCTTAGTTATCAGGCCCCCGAAAAAGTGAGGTTTAAGTATAAGTTGGATAAAATTGATGAGGATTGGATTGAAACAGTAAATATAAGGGAAGTACAATATACCAATCTTCCTCCTGGAAATTATACATTTAATGTGATTGCATGTAATAATGATAATGTGTGGAATGATCAAGGGGCCTCTTTTACCTTTAAGATCAAACCCTTTATCTATCAGCGAGTCGAGTTGTACTTTATATTTCTTTCTTTTCTCATCCTTCTAGGTTGGTTTCTATACAGGAAGCGAATAAATGTGATTGAAAGAAGAAATAAGGAATTAAATAAAATTAATGAAGAATTGGATAAATTCGTCTATTCTGCTTCACACGACCTGAAAGCTCCATTAAACTCAGTTCTGGGATTGATCAATATAGCAAAAAAAGATGGCGCTACAGGAAGTATGCCCTTGTACCTGCAGATGATTGAGCAAAGCATAAAAAAACTAGAACGGTTTATCGCAGACATCATAGATTATTCCAGAAATACGAGCGTTGAAGTAGTAAGTACAGTTATAGGTTTTCAAAATATAATTGATGGAGCTTTGATAGATGTTAAATACCTTGATGGAGATGCCAATATTAAGAAGAAGATCAAAATAAAGGGAGAGGGCGACTTTAAAAGTGATCCCAGGCGATTAGCAGTGATCCTGAATAATCTGATCACGAATTCGATTATCTATCATGATGCAGCCAAAGAGAATAAGTTTATCGAGATATCGGTTAAATATAACAAAGTGCGCTCAACGATATTTATTAAAGACAATGGGACAGGTATTGGCAAAGAACATTTAGTTAAAATCTTCAAGATGTTTTATCGCGCTTCTGAAAACACAAAGGGATCTGGTCTCGGGCTATATATAGTAAAAGAAACAGTAAGTAAATTAAAAGGCACCATCAACGTAGAATCTGATCTTGGAAAAGGTTCAAAGTTTACTATTGAATTACCTTCCCTATAATATCAGATCCTGGCTGCTGCTTTTCTATCCAATATCCAT
Source organism: uncultured Roseivirgaceae bacterium (assembly GCA_964389805.1). Taxonomy (GTDB): domain Bacteria; phylum Bacteroidota; class Bacteroidia; order Cytophagales; family Cyclobacteriaceae; genus JAGTVG01. The sequence continues at coordinate 10,874 of CAYMFU010000241.1, forward strand.
ATTATTTGTCCAATGACAGGTAAGACATAGAAAGCAGGGTATTTTTCCCAATCACCTTTATGATATAAAATATCATAAACTACCTGAGATTTTTCAGAGCCAGTTACCAGGAAGAGAATTTTTTTTGAAGCATTAAGAATATGTCCCGTAAGCGTAATCCGGATCTGGCCCGAATCAGGATGAACTGCTATGGCACATGTCTCCTTTGATTCAATCAGGTGCATTTGGTTTGGGAAGATGGTAGCTGTGTGCCCGTCGGTGCCAAGTCCTAAGAACATCAAATCGAAGATTCCATTTGTATTTGAAATAACAATCTGTTTATATCTTTCTTTTTCTAAGTCTGGATCAATTTCCCCCTTTATTCTAAAAACCTGATCATTAACAAGATCTATCTTGTCAAATAATGCCTCTTTTGTCATCAAATAATTACTATCTGCATGGTAGGGTGGGACACACCGTTCATCTCCCCAAAAGAATTTAATCTTCTCCCATGGAATAAAAGGCTTTATATTTTGAGACAGTATAGAATATATTGACCTGGGAGTGTTCCCACCTGACAGGGCTATTGTAGTAATCAGAAATCGCCTCACTTGCTATTGTGGACCTCACAAAGTCTCCAATTTCATTGTAATTATCAAATACCTTCACATCTATCTGTTGATCACTCATAGCTCACAGTATATGCCATCATTGGATAAATTTTTACAAGGATATCTCCATTGATTTTCCTTTCCTTCTATTATTTCATCTGCATTTTCCGGCCCCCAGGTTCCTGCCGGGTAGCCATAAAGCTTAATTTCCTTATTTGTTTTCCACTCCTTCAGAATAGGATCAACGATTTTCCAGGCTTCTTCAACACTATCGCTTCGAGGATATAAAGTAGCATCTCCATGTACAGCATCAAGTAGCAATCTCTCATATGCTTCGGGAATATATATGTCAGCATAATCAGAATAATGAAAATCCATATTCACACTTTTGGTTTCAAATCCGGCTCCCGGAGTTTTAATACCAAACTTCAATAGTATACCCTCATCGGGTTGTATGCGTAAAACAAGGATGTTATCCTTGTCAACTTTTTCATATTTGCTATTGAACAGATATTGGGGTGTGGATTTAAAATGAACCACGATTTCTGTCACTCTTGTCGGCAGACATTTCCCGGTCCTTATATAAAACGGTACACCTGACCATCGCCAATTATCTATGAATGCTTTCATAGCTACATAGGTTTCTGTTTGCGAATTATTATCAACTCCTGGTTCTTCCCGATATCCATTTACTTTTTTCTTACCAATACGGGCAGAAATATATTGGCCCCGGATGATATTTTTGGAAATATCTTCCTTAGTAAATCTGCGTATCGACTGAAATACTTTTATGGTTTCATTTCTTATGGATTGTGCTTCCATATTGACAGGCGGTTCCATAGCCACCATGGCAAGAAGATTGAATAAGTGGTTTTGAATCATATCCCTGAGTGCCCCGGAAGATTCATAATATCCACCACGATTCCCAACTCCTACTTTTTCAGAGGCTGTGATTTCAATATGATGAACATAATTCCGGTTCCATAAAGGTTCAAATATGCTATTTGAAAACCGGGTTACCAGAAGATTTTGCACTGTTTCTTTTCCTAGATAGTGATCTATTCTAAAAATCTGGTCCTCTTCAAAACAGGTATGCAGATTCTTATTTAGTTCCTGTGAAGACTTTAGATCATACCCAAATGGTTTCTCAATAATCAGACGTTTGAACGTCCCGTCTTTTTGATCATTCAATTCAAATTTTGACAATCCCCTGGCTATAATTTCAAATAAACTTGGTGGTGTGGATAAATAAAAAAGAAAATTATGCGGTAGGTGATAAGCTTCACACAATTGGTCAAGCCTGCCCTTCAAGCTTATATATGATTCTATTTCAGAAGTGTTTAATGGATGGTAAAATGTCATTTTACTAAATCGTTCAACTAATTCTGAATCAGAACCTTCCGTATTCAGAAAGTCAGAATCCACGATTTTCTTTCTGAATTGATCGTCACTCAATTCTGTTCTGCTCACCCCAAGGACGATAAACTGACTTTCTTTTAGTAATTTACCTTTATAAAGTTTGAATATGGCAGGGATTAATTTCCTAATGGTCAAGTCTCCCGATGCTCCGAAAATAATAAATACGAATTTGTCCTCTGGTTTCATATGAAAATATAATTATTAATGATAAACATACTGGAATATGGCTTATTTAAAATCTATTCTTCTGGAATAAAACCTACTAAGAATGCCAATAATGTTTGCAGTAACGATCATTAAGGCGCCTAATAGTTTGTCAAATTTCATTTCCTCACCTAACCAGAAATAACTGACTGTCATAGTAATCGGAATAATAATATAAAATATTAAACTGGTAACGGTGGTATTTAGTTTTGTTGTTACATTTATCCATAGCGTATGTGCCATGAACGTACCACAAATCCCTAAATATAACAGGCTGTACCAGTCAGCTTTATTTAAATTAAAATCATATTGAGGCGCGAAGAGTAAAAATAAGGGAATAGCAAATATGTACTGACCCATTGCCCTTTGTGTGCCCGATATAAATTTGCTTTTTTGATGAAGTATAGGCAACATGGCGAAAAACAAACCACTTATTATACTTATTGCCAGTCCAAGGGTAATGTTGTTTTTTAATGAAAATTCAGGGATGATTAAATACGTCCCCCAGAAGGCAAAGGCAATGGTAAATATGTCGATAATCCTTGGTTTGGATTTCAGAAATACCCATCCGAGGAAGATCAAATGAATGCCATAGGTAGATGCTCCCAGGATACCTATGGATGCAGTTGAGATCTTTATACTGATGAAATACGTGATCCAATGAATACTAAAAACAATACCTATAAGCACCAGCTTCTTGATATATCTAATATTAAGGGAGAGTTTTTCTTTTTTATAGATTATTAGTAATCCAATGAGAAATGAAGCCATAAGCAAACGCACAATGCCGATTGTATAAGAATTCGCATTCGTAAATTTTATAAATACCGGTACACCGGCCATCAGGACCAGGGAAGTGGCTGCTTCAGCGGATATACGTAAATCCGGAGGTTTCAAAGATTCAAATAATTCATTGTAGATCTCAAAAATGACAAAATCTTATTAATTAAGCATTACTATTGATGATTTGTTCTACTTCCATCCAATTATCGGCCCTTTTAAAACGATTTTCGTGCGTGTTGTGGAATGCTGAAAACAATATCGGCTTTCCCTGAAAGTCTTCAAGGTGTCGAGGATGATCATCAATTAGAAAGTCGGCTCTTATTATACTTTTATCTCCACAGAAAACAATTTTTTTGAAGTGAATGAAAGGGAAATGTTCATTTAACCAGGCAAGTTTGTCCCTTGGGGCATTTGGATGTTGCAAAGTGGATGAGACAATGTAAACATCATATGTTTTATATAACCTGTAAAGTACATCCTGGCTATATTCCATAACATCAAGATCTCGAAAAAATCCTTCCCTGTAAGGATAGCCTGTTACAATATCAAGATATTTTTTTGGCAAGGATTTACTTAAAAAAGCACCTGATACCTCCTTCAGATTAATTGAGTAACCTGATTCTTTCTCAAGCTCCTTAATTACCTTTTCAGTATACTTTGCCAGTACCTCATCCATATCTACAGCAATTCTTTTCATACATCTATTATTTATCGTAAATTTAACCAATCATAGCTATATCAGGTATTTTTTATTAATTGGGATTTCGTGTACTCATAATAAGTGAAAAGAATTTTTTATATATTCATATTTGGTATAGTCATATGTTCCGGCTTTAGGCAAAACTCATTTGGCCAGAATTTATCCACCGAAGGAGATGATTTTTGGGTCGGTTTTCTCCAAAACTGGGATGTTGGTTCAAATAATCCAATTATTCTTGAAATTTACATTAGCGCAAATGATTCAACCAGAGCAAGAATTGAGATGCCTTTGAAGAGTGCGTTCCAAACCATAGACACACTGGTTTTGCCGGATCGAACATTAAGACTTGAAATTCCAACATATCTGGGGATGTCAACACCTTCAAATTCCAACCAAAATGGAATCCACATTACAACTGATAAGGATGTGAGTATTTATGCCATGAATAAACGCCAGTATAGTGCTGATATGGCAGTTATTTTACCCACCTATGCCCTTGGGAATGAATATGTGGTAGTTTCACACTGGGAAGATGGGAATAGAAATGAAAACAGGAACTCAGATTCGGAATTTCTGATCGTAGGCATAGAAGACAATACAATAATAGAAATAATCCCATCCCATTTGACGAGAGATTCAAGGCCTGCAGGTGTTGCATACCAGGTTTCATTAAACAGGGGTGAGACACATTTTGTGAAGGCCACGGGGGACCTGACTGGAACTAAAATCCATGCAGTAGCTAATACAGATAGTGAATGCAAGAAATTTGCCGTATTTGCAGGGAATATGTATACCAAAGTCGGGGAATGCGACCATCCTGATGGGCATGACCATTTGTATGCACAAATGTATCCAACTTATACCTGGGGTAAAGAGTATATCACTGTCGATTTCAATACTCGAAATGGAGGTGATCATGTTAAAGTAATTGCGTCTGAGGATGATTCACAGATTTTCCGGAATGGGAATTATGTGAGAACCCTGCAATCAGGTGAGTTTCTTTTTCTAAAGGAACTGCAGGGGGTAAATTATATATCTTCTGATAAGATTATTTCCGTAGCCCAATTCAGCAGGAGTCAGGCTTGCGATAATACTACAGGTGATCCATTTATTATTCTTATAAACCCCAACGAGCAGGTTCTGAAGAAGATTACATTTTTTACGCCTTCAATTGCAACCTTAAGAAACTTTAACTTAAGTATCATTGCCAGGTCTTCAGATGTTTCTACAGTTACACTGGATGGCACTAATATCTCCGGATTTTTTAATTATGTCCCTTATGATTCTACTTATTCATATGCCAAGATCTCCATTTATTCTGGAAATCATACCCTAAGATCAACAGAAGGAGTGATTGCCTATGTATATGCCTATGGCAGCAACGAATCTTTTGGTTATCCAACAGGTGCAGGCCTTACAAACCTTAATTTAAATATAAAGGTTCTTGATAGCGAAGGGGAGGATATTCCAATAGACAGTATATGTCACCATACCCAGGTTTGGTTTAAACCAGATACGGAATTTGAGTTTTCCAGTTACCAGTGGGATTTTGGGGATGGAACAATCGTTACCCGGGACAATGCTGATTCTGTCGCTCATACATATGAAAAACCAGGAAAATATATAGTAGAAGTAACTGGAACTTCTGGTGGGGAAGGATGTGTATCAGGAGCTGAACAGAAAAGTGTTAAAGTTGTCAGGGTTCTGCATCCAAAAGTAAACATTCTTGGGCCAAGGTCCATCTGCCCAAATACGACAGATGTACAATACACAATAAAAGAAAAAGGGCAGTACCATTTGAATTGGTTTGTAAATGGAGGACTTATAAATGATGAAATGGATAAAGATTCTATTTCGGTTGATTGGGGAGAATCCAATGATCAGGCCTGGTTAAAAGCCCTGGTATGGAATGACCGGGGGTGTATTGGTGATACCGTAACCAAACCCATTAAAATCAAGGTGCAGTTAGATCCGGAAGCACCTTTTGGGCCTGATACTTTATGTTCTAACAATATTCAGAATATAGCTTATGAAACATTTTTCACCAATGGTTCAACTTTTGATTGGCATATCGATCTTGGTGAAATTGTGGGAGGGCAAGGCGATCACAATGTAAATGTAAATTGGGATTCATGGGGAAGTGGCATGATCTGGTTTGAACAACATAGTGTCACTGATACAGTATGTTCAGGAATATCTGATACCCTTGCGGTATATATACAAAGAAATCCAAATGACTTTTTAAATATTATTACCGATAAAACCCGGTATGGCATAGAAGAACCCGTTCAATTTGACCTGGAAACAGATACTTTGTATAATGTTGTATCATGGACTTTTGATATAGAACGGTATCTGGATTCAGTTTCCATACAAACAGATCCTGTAATAACTTACAGTTGCCCGGGGGTCTATGAAGTGACAGCAATAGCTTACGATACAATGGGGGTATGCAATGCATTTTCCAGTACAAAAATAGATTTTGAAATTTTTGGTCCTGAAATCGAAATTATTCAAGTTTCTCATGAAGACATGGTGCCTAATAATCTAGTAGTCAAGTGGAAATATTTAGAAGGTGATTTTTATAATAAACCATTTTATCTGATCAGGGATAACATTCTTATTGATTCTATTTCTACAGCGGAACTGATTATTGCAGACAATTCTGTGGTTTCCGACAGTTTGATTTACCGTTATGAAATTATGACCAATGAGGATTGTAAGGATCATATATTAACTACATATCATACTAATATTCTTTTAAATGTTCATTTTGAAGAAGGCAACAAGGAAAATGCAGATCTAGACTGGAACCAATATGAAAATTGGAACCAGGGAGTAGAATTGCATGAATTATACATGAGTATCGACGGAGGAGAATTTACTCTTATAGAAAATCTTTCAGCTGGTCAGTTAAGCTATACATTTACAAGTAATGACCTGGGTTTTGAACATTGTTTTCTTGTAAAAGCTGTCGAATCAGGAGGCAATGATGCTTATTCCTGGTCTAACATAAGTTGTATTACATTTATTCCTGAGTTATATCCATACAATATTATCACACCTAATGGTGACGATAAAAATGATACTTTTCATTTTGATAATATAGAACATTATCCGAATGCCGAATTAACGATCTTCAATAGGTGGGGAAAAAAAGTATATCAAACCAGACAATATCAGAACAATTGGGGGGGTATGCATAATGGAGAAATATTACCAAATTCAACCTATTATTACGTACTTGAACTAAACGAACCCAGGTCGCCAGATAAAAATATCAACGGAACGGTTTCTATATTAAAATAGAGTTCTGCTATTTTATTGAGTTACAAGCTTTTCGAAAAATTAGTTGTTCGGAACATCCGAAATCGTAGTAAAATTCGGTTTATGTAAGGATAAAAGGAGGATAAGAGGATACGATGTGCTGTAATTCATTCGCCAAGTTTAGATTTCCTCAAGATTTTCAGACAGGTAGTTTTTGAGAGGCAAATCTATAAGTTTTCCGGAATAATATAGATAATCAATGAATGATTTGTAAATATCCCACTGAATGAGCTTTTCATATTTTTTCATTTTAAGAATACTTTTCTGGGCCTCAAGCAGGTCTTCAGGTTTAATATTCTGATTCTGGTTCAACAATATCAACAAATTATCATTGGATATTTCCCCGGTAATCAACAGGGTTTGACTGAACAGAAATTCGAGGTCGAGTTTGAGCAATTCGCATTGCACATCTAAGGCTGTTTTTTCTCTTACAACATCTGCTTTATCCTCCATAACGTTTAATTTCCTTCTGTTCAAATCCGGCTTGTCAGCATTGGTTAATGGTATTCTGACCCCTACCTGAACACCAAAATGGTTATCGAAATCATCTCCGCGAAATCTGTCATACTCAGCCTGTATATATCCTATATTTCTTCTACCTTCAGCTTTTTCTATTACAAGCCTTTGTTCATCAAGTGTGATTTGTCTATTTAAGTTCTCAATATGGATATTATTAACTGTATCAGAAATAACCGATTTGAGTTCTACTATATTTTTAATTTGTTCATAAGAAATGAACTGGCTATTAGTATTGCTCTCTATATTCCCCGAAAATGCGAATGTGGATTTAATCTCGTGTTCGATTTTATCCTTATTATGAAACAGGTCATTAAGTTCAAGTGACAGGTTCAAAAGATTTTCCTTCTCCTTAATATATTCAGTAATGTCGAAATCTGAATTTCCAAGTGCAGCTTCCAGGATCTTCAGTTGATCTTGTTGTAATATGATTTCCTTTTTCTTATATGCAATTTCATCAGAAAGTTGGAAAAACGAAATGATCTGATGATATCTCTTAAATATGGCCTTATTTAAGGCATACTGATAGTCAATAATAAGTGAATTTCTTTCCAGTGAATAATATTTTTTATTCGCCATGATTTCAGCCGGGTTTGTAGGATTAAATCTTAATCTGTAATCGTCCTGAGTAATATTAAAATCATTGGTTCGGGCCCGAAACTCCACACGATGAATAATAGGGGACCGGTAAGCTTTTTGTTCAAGGAAATCTGATTTTATCTTGTTTTCATACAATCTGACATCGTTTCTTGCATCACTCAGGAACTCATTTAAAGAAAACTGGCTTCTTGCAACACTATTGCTAAGTAAAATCAGCACGAACAGGCATTTGATTCTCAGCAGCGATATATTATTGGGCCCGCACATAAACCTTCTCACCGTTTAAGAAATCATTATTTTCCGGGATCTTTATAAATATTTCCTGCCCCCATATCTTTCTGTCCTGAACTTCCAGCAGCCTTGTTGGATAGGCGACAATCCGGGATCCAACTTCTGTTACAGTTCCTGAAATAAAATAGTCCCTGTTTGAGGATTCTACAAGCACTTTATCGCCTACAGATAAGTTATATCGGTTTTTTTCATTCATATAGGCTTTTATTACGGTAGGATTTATTTCATAAAGTGACATAATGGTATTATATGGCGGAATAAGTTCACCGATCTGGACCATCACATCACCAATTGTCCCATCAACTGGTGAATAGTTTTTAAGAAAATTCGCTTCATTTTCAAGTAGGTCTAACTCTTTCCTTTGTTGTTCAATTTTCAGATCAAGGATTTCAGTTTCATTTGTCTTCTTCTCTTCCAGCTGCATCAATTTTTGATCAAACAATCCCTCAGTTTGTTCCTTTTTCTTTTCAAGATAATTGACCTGCAATAACAGCATATTACCTGATCCGTCCTGGATTGTATCTTCGTAGATTTCTATGCCTTCAAGTGCATTTTTAATGCCCTGATTCTGTTCATATCTTGTTTTTAACTGGAAGAGATCTTCATCAATATTTTCGATCTCAGATATTTTTTCAAGCCTGGTCATCTGGATCTGATAATTCATATTTGTGATGAACATATCTTTCTGCTGCAAAAAGGTATTCAGGTCATTCGTCGCCTTATCAATATCATACATAAGATCCGGACGGATAACCTCTACCAGTAAATCACCCTTATTAACATCTTCGCCAGGTAATACATGAATTGATTTTATTTTAACTGCTTTTTGAAAACTTATAGCAAGTTTTTGAGGTTCTACTTCCGCTACTATTGCATCAGATTGCTTTTTATAAATAAGCGAAGCAACTAGCAACGTTATGCCTGTTAATATCCAGAAGATTGCAAATACATTAATCTTTTTCATAACTACACCCGATCAACTGATGCCCTGTTGTTAATCCTGACATTTGATATATTTTCTAAGTCGTTCAGTTTCTTGAAAATTGAATATCGATCAGATCCTTTCTTAAGGGTAATTTGATACTCATATTTAATTAATTCATTTGAATTGCCGATGCTGGTGAGTTTGATAACCAGACATTCTTCAGAAAGTAATGACTCAATCAAATCTATTTTCGCCGGATCATCGATCGAAAAGGAGAGGGAAGTTTCAAAAACCGGGGCCTTACCAACAGGTGATAAGTATAAAGCAAAAGAAACAACACTGAAAATACCGGTTCCTGCCAGGGCTACGGCAAATCCATAAACACCACATGCAATTCCGATGGCAATCGACGCAAATATATATATGATATTTTTGGGATTTTCAAAACGAAACCTGAATCTGATAATTGCCAACGCGCCTAAGATTCCTAATCCTCTTGCAAGGCTATCACCTATGGCCATCATAACAGTAGCAGCTATAATGGATATTAAAACCACGGCCTGAAAGAACTCTTTTGAGTAGTCAGTGCCCCTGAAAGTATACCTGTATGTAAGCGCTATTATAGTACTTAATAAAAAGGAAAGTAAAAGTGCATAAATTGCTGCTTCTAAAGATGGAAATTGATAGTATGATTGCTCAGAGAAAAAATTTTCCATTTGTTCACCTTATCCCTCAAAAATTACAGGTCGAAGATATCAAAAAAATATCTATTAAGAAATTATGATTGTAAAGTTACGCTCAAAATAATATATGAAAACATATTTTCTGCTGAGAATTTTTGTCAATGTGGCGTATTTTAAGCTTTTCTTAATATTAAATAGAAAATCATCAAAGTCTATAGCACTTCCTTTAATACATTATATACGTTTTGGGCTACAATTTTATGTCCTTCAATATTTGGGTGAATACCATCGGATATATTTAATTCAGGATTGCCTCCAACGCCATCAAGTAGAAAAGGAATGAGCAGGGCGTCGTATTCTGTTGCCAGTTCATTAAAAACATAGGAAAATTCAGAGGCATAATCTTGCCCCATATTTGGAGGAACCATCATGCCGGCAATAACTATTTGTGCTTCCGGGTATTTTTTTACTACTTTCTGAATTATACTCTGGAGGTTTGATTTTGTTTGTATCAGGGGCAAACCCCTCAATCCATCATTAGCCCCTAATTCCAGGATGAATACATCAATTTTGTTTTGTAAAACCCAGTCTATCCGGGTTAATCCTCCTGCCGAAGTCTCCCCGCTTAAACCCGCATTGATCACCCTGTAATTATGCCCTTTATCTTTTAAAATTTGTTCCAGAACTTTTGGATAAGCGAGATCAGGGTCTAGTCCATAACCAGCTGTAATGCTGTTGCCAAAACATAGAATGGTTTTTTGTCTTTCCTGATTATGTATATCCTTTGAAATATTGATATATCCGCTAATTAATATTACCGCTATGTATATTATTTTCATTCCAATTTATTTTAAAAAAGATAATCAAATTCCGGACCATAAATAAATCAAATATTAATGATAATTTTTATATGTCTTTCAAAGAATAACATTAATTTCGGAAAATGAGCCATATTTTACACGTAAAACATTTAACAAAGACATTTAGAAGTACAGAAAAGGAACTGACTGTATTAAAAGATATAAACTTTTCAATTGATGAGGGACAGGGATTATCGATTGTAGGACCTTCAGGAAGTGGAAAGACCACGTTATTGGGATTATGTGCCGGATTAGACCAACCTACAAATGGTTTTATAAAACTGTTAGACATAGAATTAAACAGATTAAACGAGGATGACAGGGCTTATGTACGAAACCAGTATGTCGGATTTATTTTTCAGAATTTCCATTTATTGCCTACTGTAAATGCTTTGGAGAACGTAATGCTCCCGCTTGAACTCAGGGGAGAAAAAAATATCAGGGGAAGAGCTGAGGAGATGCTTGGCAGGGTAGGTTTGGGGGAAAGAATGCATCATTACCCCTCCCAATTATCAGGAGGTGAACAACAGAGGGTGGCAATCGCCAGAGCCTTTATTGCCAATCCAAAGATCCTCTTTGCTGATGAGCCGACTGGAAACCTGGATGAGGAAACAGCAGATATTGTCTCATCTTTACTTTTTCAGATAAACAGGGAAGAAAACACAACCCTTGTCCTGGTTACTCATAACCTGCATCTGGCTGAACATACAGGCCGTATTTTAAAACTCGAACGCGGATTACTGGTTGAAGATATAACGGTCTGACAAAATGATTGATTATGAAATAAGGATCCTTCGTAAAAGAAATAGCCAGCTGACCAGACGTTGGATCTGGAAGCTTGCCATAAATGACGCAAGGTATAACTTCAACAGGCTGTTTTTATTCGTATCCTCTATCGTCATAGGTATTGCTGCCCTGGTTGCAATCAATTCATTTAATATTAATCTTCAACAGGACATCAACAATCAAAGCAAAGAATTGCTTGGCGCTGATCTAATCATTGAAAGCAGGAATAAAACATTCGATTCCACCTTTCTGAAATCAATAGATTCACTTAGTTATCAAATGATGGGTGATGTTCGATTTGCATCAATGGTATATTTTCCCAAGAATCAGGGCACAAGATTAATTCAGGTAAAAGCCCTCGATAGCGATTTCCCCTTTTATGGGAATGTGGAATTGTTAAATTCTGAAAGTTTTGATGGATTTTATCAACGCGATGGTGCTATGATCGATGAAAGCCTGGCCATTCAATATGACATTCAAATTAATGATAGCCTTAAACTGGGTAATGGAATATTTGCAGTTCTGGGTATAGTTAAAAAATTCCCAGGAAACACAAACATAAGCACAACTTTTTCCCCATCAGTGTATATTCCATATCACAGGCTTGAATCAACTGGACTTATTCAATTTGGTAGCCGCTATGATTATAACAAGTATTTAAAGGTTCCTGAAACTGAGCTTGAAGGCCTGATTGAAAAGCTGAGACCCAAAATAAGGGAATTAGGATACGGTTTTGATACAGTGGAAGAAAGAAAAGAAGATTTGGGTAGAGGATTTCAAAATCTGTACAGGTTTTTTAAC
>CAYMFU010000242.1:0-9116 GCA_964389805.1 uncultured Roseivirgaceae bacterium
AGATATTGACGTTGTCTTGTTAACCACTCCACCGGCCTTCAGGCCAGCCATGCTAGAGGCTGCGGTGGCTGCGGGGAAGCATGTGTTTTGTGAGAAACCAATGGCTGTTGACGCCCAGGGTATACGAAGTGTAATAGCGGCCGCTCAGGTTGCCAAGGAAAAGAAAATATCTCTTGTGTCCGGTTTCTGTTGGAGGTATCATACTCCGAAGCGGGAAGTTTTTCAGAGAATACATGATGGGGCAATAGGAGAGATCCAGGTGGTTTATAGTACATACAATACAGGAACCTTATGGTCTATCCCGTACGAAGAGGGCTGGACAAAAATGACTAAGCAGATGCGTAACTGGTACTACTATAATTGGCTGTCAGGTGACCATATTGTAGAACAAGCCATTCATAGTATCGATATGGGATCATGGGCCATGAACGATATGCAGCCAAAGTCTGTAACGGCCACAGGGGGGAGACAGGTAAGAACAGAGGAGATCTATGGAAATATATATGACCACTTTGCTATAGAATATGAATATGCAAATGGCGCCAAAGCTTTCCATTTCAGCAGGCAACAGAAGAATTGTTCACGTGCATACCATGTTGAGGTGTGGGGTACCAAGGGAAAGGCTATTATTGATGTAATAAGAAGGGTTGACGAGATAACCGGTGAGAATCCATGGCGATATCGGGGTGATGGAAATGACATGTACCAGCAGGAGCATGATGAGCTGTTTGCCTCCATCAGGTCCGGAAATCTTATGAATGACGGTGAATGGATGTCGCAAAGTAATATGATGGCCATAATGGGACGAATGGCAGCTTATACAGGTCAGACCATATCTTATGAGGATGCGTTAAAATCTAAAGAGGTTATAGGACCCCCAATTGATAAGTATTCCTGGGATCTGGAATTTGAAGGTCCTCCGGTGGCCATGCCTGGAGAAACCAAATTTAAGTAATTGAAGCTGATATATAAAATTAATTAATATGCAACGAAAAGAATTTATTAAGGCCAGTGCCGGTCTCGTAGGCTTATCACTCGTGAATCCACTTTCGGTTGCCAGCAAAACAAGTGGAATGTTTTCAGCGAAACCTGACATTAAGATATGTTTGAAATTTGGCATGGTTAAAGGAAATATGTCCATATTAGACAAATTCCAAATGCTGAAGGATATTGGTTTTGATGGGGTGGAGATGGATAGCCCCAATAATCTTAATAATGATGAGATAATAGAAGCAAGTAAAAAAACAGGATTGGAGATACCAGGGGTAATCAATTCAGTGCATTGGAAAAGCCCTATATCCCATCCGGATGCAGAGGTCCGGGAAAAATGTGTGGAGGCTATGAAGACCTCCCTGAATGATTGTAAAGCTTATGGCGGCACCACCGTTTTATTGGTCCCTGGGGTAGTGAGTAATGAAGTATCTTATGATGATGCTTATAAGCGTTCACAGGAAGAGATCAGAAAATTGATACCTTTTGCTGAAGAAACCGGGATCAAGATAGCCATTGAAAATGTATGGAATAACTTTCTGATCAGTCCAATGGAGGCTGCCAGGTATATTGACGAATTGGATAGTAAAATGGTAGGTTGGTATTTTGATGTGGGAAATATCGTCCGATACGGTTGGCCGGAGCAATGGATCCGAATTCTGGATAAACGGATCATGAAAATCGATGTCAAAGAATACAGCCGTAAAAAACAATCGGATGAAGGGATATGGAAGGGATTCGATGTGGAGTTGATGGAAGGTGACTGCAACTGGCCCGCTGTAATGGAGGCCCTCGATGACATTGGATATAATGGCTGGGCCTCTGCTGAAGTGCCTGGTGGGGACAGGCAACGGCTGGAAGACATATCAAAAGGTATGCAGAAGATCTTTAAAAGTTAACTAGGGTCAATTAATCCTTAGACTATGGCCGATATGTGGATCCGCCTGTTACTGCCTCTGAAATTTTATTTGGTATAAATCGTTTTTTATAGATACTGCCAATTAAAATAGTGGTTCCATCCCCAGACCTGGAGACTCCCAGGGCATAATATCCGGTCCGCAATAGCTGTATCCACCTAGGAAAGGATCAGATGACATTAACAACGGGGTATCCAGATCTATATATTTGATAGGTGCATACCCCATAGCAATGGAAACTGAACAACCCATTGCAATTCTGGTCTCTATCATTCCACCTATCATTAGGTCTAGCCCGTGTGAAAGTGCTGTTGAAGCAATATCAAGGCTGTTAAAGACACCGGTCTTCATGATTTTCAGATTCACTGCATCCGCTGAATTGTATTTTATAACCTGTTGCAGGTCTTTTTTGGAAAAGACTGACTCATCTGCAGCTATGGGTACTTTCAAAAGCTTTTTCAAGCGTCCCATACCTATATGATCATATCGGTTCAGGGGTTGTTCAAGCAGAATAACATCACAATTCTTTGCCAGTAATTCCCGGGTAAATTCAAGGGCCTGGTTTTCTTCAAAGGCCTGATTGGCATCGATAATAAATTGAAGACTTTCAAACTTCTGATTTATTTTCGTAATCAGATCAATTTCTTTTTGATGGTCAGAACCGACCTTTATTTTTAAAGTCCTGAATTCTTTATTGTACCATTTTTCAGCCAATTTCATTGACCGTTCGATTGACAATATGGGAATAGTAATATCAGTTTGGAGGATTTCCTGATTTAAACCCCCGAAATAGGACCACAAAGGTATCTCCAGGGAACGGGTTAAAGCATCCAGCATACTGATTTCTATTCCGCATTTGACGGAAGGACTGGTTGGTAGTGCTTCTTCGAGCATTTGACTTAAAGCACGAATATTGTTTAATGATTTGCTTATGAGAGACGGGGAGATGTCCTTGAATTTCTCTGTGCAGGCTTCTATATTCTCTCCGGCAAGCTCCGGGAAGGGGGTAATTTCGCCATAACCTGTTACCCCATTGTCCAATGTTAAGGCCACAAGAAGGCTTTGTACTTTTGGCACACTGCCTTGTGAAATGGTAAAAGTATCCGTTAGTTCGACATTAAGTGCACGGATGTCAAGATTTTCAATGATTAGTGCTCTCATATAATAAAAAACGAATGTAAATATACAGAATGCCTCTTAAATGCCAGGCAACATTCATTCAGATATAAATACTATTTCTCCAATATCAGATGCGAGTTAACTTAGAAAAATGATGAATAGTTTGGGTAAGCATTCTGGTGAGCATGTGTGAACATTACACAATCTTCTAACTTTATGTTAAATAAAAAAGGATGACTAAGATGTCGCTCCTTCTTTTGCCTTTTGCTTTCTCGTTTCGAGCTTCTCATTTTCTGAAAGAAACATTTCGCCAATCTCGTAGTAGATCCAGTTCATGTTAACGTCGAACTTCTGTGCTATAAACCATAAGATGTAGGGAGGTACAGCTTGTCGTCCGTTCTCAATGGAACCGATAATATCCCGGCTCACTTTAATCTCTGAAGCAAAGGTGGCTTGAGAATATCCCATAGACAAGCGAACCATTCGCATCCGGTCATTGAGGTTCTTTTCGGCTCCCTTTTTAAGGGTGGTAAGACCCTCTTCTTCCTGGTACATGTAAGGCTCCAGGTCTTTTATGGTAAACGGCTCGTGTACGCCACCTGCATATAGCCATTCTTTTCTGACCGGGAAAATACTGCAAAGGTTTTCAGTTATGTTTCCACAACGGTTAAGTATAAAAAGTGTTCATATAAATATTGAGTAAATAGGTTTGGATTTTAGCACAGTTCATTGTTGTAGTTAGTAACTCTTACTCTATTATTTGTCCTTGACTGATCAACTCTTCACGTAACTTGTTGTATTCCAAATCTTGAACAGCTGTATTTTCCTGAATAGCTAAACTAGCAATAGTAGCTGCACTTTGGCCAAGGATCATGAATACAGGCTCCATACGAATGGACCCGAATGCGATGTGCGTTGCACTGAGACATACTGGGATAATCAAGTTGGTACATTCTTCTTTTTTAGGTACAATGGAGCGAAAACTTATTGGATAAGGAGCATTCAAATGAGCTTCCACATTTCCCTCATTAGACACGAATCCCTCTGAATTAACGTAACGCTTTATATGATGGGAATCCATGCCATAGGCTGCCATACCGATTGGATCATCGACTATATTAATTCCTTCACAGTTTTTCTGGGTCATGACATAAGCGCCGATCATACGTCGAGCTTCTCTAATATATAATTGTTGCTGCCAGCCATCATCGCGCTCATATTCATCTTTGCAGGTTCCCCACTGCGACACCTTGTCTCTTACTTTTTCTGGAATACGTGGATGATAGGCCAGTGTCCACATCAATCCCTGTTGATACTGACGATGTCGTTCCACAAACCTTTCGCGTTCTTCATATGAAGCTTCAGGGTAATCCCAGTTCTGTCCTATGAAATCGCTTGAAAATCCTTTTTGATTGTTGGTATCAGTTTTCCGGTTGGGCATGGCTGAATTGATCCAGGGAAGAAGAGGATCACCGTAAGAATACATCCCTTCTAGTGGCCCCTCAGCTGCTTCATAATTGCGGAACAGAAGTTCATACTCCAGTTCATTATAATTCTCTGGCTTCTTGAAAGGGATTCTGTTTTCGGGATGATCTGTTAGGGTCATTCGGAAGCAGTAGGCCTGTATTCTTTTGTCGCCCTGTCCTTCAGTGCCTGGGCCTCCTTCTGCTATAAAAGGCAGGAGTCCACTTGAAGGATCACCTTTCACAATGTAGGGATCCACGCCATCAATGAAATTATGATGTACACCGTTATGCGAAATCGTACCAAGAAGTGTTTTGCCATATTCGTTGGCCTGTATACCGTTTAAGGATTCTCCGTATTCAGAATTGAATTCTCTGCCCACAGTATAAGATATTCCGGCAGCCGCCATCAGATCCCCTTCATAGGTCGCATCAATAAAAACCTTTCCATGGTATGTATCACCCGATTCCATTGAAATGGATTTAATGGCATTAGCAACTCTCGATATGCCTGTTGCTCTGTTAAGCCTCTGGTTATAGACTATAGCTATGTCAAGATTCTTGATCATATCCTGATAAACTTTTAAAGAAGCCGAAGGCTCAAATGTCCACATGGCATCTTCGTCCTTCTCGGAACGTGTTTGTCCCCCATCCTTGTATTCGGATCTGTGTTGCCAGCCCCAATTTTCAGGATCCTCGTAATACCTTTTAATGTTCCTGTAAAATTCACGGGAAATTCCTCCAATAACCTGCTTATTACCAATGTCAGTCTGCCCAAGACCCCCCGTTGTCAACCCACCCAAACGATTAGTTGGTTCAATTAAAACTACCGACTTTCCAGATCTTGCCGTTTGAATGGCAGCCGAGATACCTGCCGAAGTGCCTCCATAAATAATAACATCTGCAGAATTCTGATCATTGTCGCATTTACAGCTGCTCAACAAAGCAACTATAACTGTAAGTGGGAATATCACTAATAATATCGGTGCTGGTTTCATATAAATTTTATGCTATTTGGTTATTTGCTACAACGGTTTGGCTACGAACAGTAGCATCCCGCAGGACGCTATTTCTTATAGGTTTTGTTGTGCATAGTTATTTTAATTTTGGAGGATTCTTAATCGCTTCTTTTACTACTTGAGAAACAGTTTCTTCCGTTATTTCATTTCTTTTACAATAGTCGCTCTGAAGCCAATCCTCTAGTAGTTTAGCCCCCTTACTGGCATTGCATGACATGCAACAAAGTGAAATATTATCGATGTCGTTTATTCTAATGTCATTGACAATATGTTCCCATGATGGCTTTGATTTTCGAGACATATTATTTTCATCGAACTCAAATCCACAATAAACACATCTTAAATCCCTTTCTTTGACAATGTCTTCTACATGTTTTGGTGTTCCCCAACGATTTGCCATAATTAATCCTCCTCAAAAAAGTCATTGTCAAGTTCTTTAACCTCATAGACAGTTTTTACTTGAACTCCAACGTTATATTGGTGCATCAAGTCATCCAATTTGGCACCGTCAATCAGTATTATTGAATGATGTGCTTCTCTTGCCTTTTTAATAGCGGAATCGTCAAAAGTAGAAGTGGTAATGAATACTCCTTTACTTGTATCACCGCTCATAGCTCCAATGAAATTTCTTATGTCCTTTTCACGCACTTTGTTTTCATTGTAGCGCTTTGCTTGAGTATAAATCTAATCTAAAAAAGTGTATTATGACGGTTAAAGAGAAAAGAGATATTAAGAAATAATCAATTGTATTTTTTTAAGAAATGGTTTTAAGGGTATAAAAGAGAAATCCCGCTGGTTAGGCGGGATTCATAGCTATCGTTTTTGACAATTTGGCTTTAATCGTTTTAAAACAAAGCTTATATTAATTATCGCTGATCTTTTTTTATTTAAGTTCTGGTTGATCGGGCCCTTTACTAATTAAGATGGATTTTTATACATCCTTATTTCAAAAGGATTGTAAAATACCTTTTTTTCCCTTTGTGCAAATTCCTCTAAAAATGTGATTAGCTCGTGAACAGTAAGGTTATATCTTTTACTTGGTTGGTGTACTTTGTTGATTCCTTTTTCTAATAAAAATTCATACGCTTTCATACTACCTTGTTTTTTGTTTTGTACTAGTATATACGAGAATTTAACGAAAGGAAACCCATGAAATTGTGATATGGTATCTTAATAAATCAATATTTGTCCTCGGATTAGTGCAAGAGAAATATATAATTATATAAGTTCCTGATATTCAGATGAAAGTAAAATTTGAGTTAAATATTAAGATTAATAAAAAAATGCACAAATATGTGCATTTTAGGAAGTGTTATTTTTTAACTATTTTATGTATCTTGAAATAGTTATATAAAATAACTTTACTTTATTTGATCTTTTGATCTGGATTATTGTTCTGCCTGGACGCCCATGACTCTCCTCCAATACTCGCTATGCACTGTTTCCCTGGCACCAAATATTTCTTCCATGATCTGATCATCCGGGATACCATCGGCCGCTTTTTCCCAGGCTTCATCTATGGCCTCACTGGAAACGCTGTCAGGTTGAGACAATTTCTCAAAACCATTTACAGCCACAAAATCAAAATCACCCGCCATAGGGGTTAATTTCTGGTATATACCCCATCCATTTCTGGCGCCAGCTTCAATCAATCCTTCAAAATAGGGTTTGAAGTATTTCTTTTCAAGATCGACATATTTCTGATAATCCGTTTGTGCCACTTTCATATATGCCAAACTTATGATTTCAGTAGGCTTGGCATTCTCTGCGAGCACGGAAGCACTATATACTTCGGTTCTGACCAGATCCCTTACTTCCGCGGTTTTGTCCATAACATACTGCAGGCTTTCATTCACATAATTCATAATATTATCAGATACTGGTTTCTCATATGTCGCCCAGTCAGGATAAACGTTTACTGTGATATAATCATATTCGTCATTAGTCCCCCCGAACATCTTACTATACAAAGTCCAGCCATTCTTATTTCCTTCATCAACCATTTTTTGATGGATTTCCAGCCAGGATTTCTCGATTTCGAGGTATTCATTAAATTTATCATCTTTTACTTTCATATATTCGACAACAAAAATCTGGGCATTTATACTTGCTGATATACCCAACATGAGAATAGTAATCAATAAGGACTTAACATTGATAAAGTCCAGCTGCTTAAAATTTTTCATAATGATCGTGTTTTGGTGGTTAAGTTAAATTAGATTTTAGCAATAATATGAGCAATATATATGTCATAAATAGGTAGTCCTTAGAAAGGAGTAATTATGCAAGATCGGGAAAAAAAAGTTAAGAATCAAATTATCCATAAACGATCAGCAATGACCAAATACTAATCTATTTAAAGTCATAATGGTCGAATTGAAAAGAATTTTTTAAATAAATTATTTATGCAATTATCAAAATCCATTCACCTCATAACACCAGGAACTGTTTCAGGTAGTTCCTGCTGATGAGAATTGAGTCCCGGATATCATTCTCCGACTCTTCAAATGCCCTGTCTTCCACCTCAATGCAACAAGGCCCGCGATATCCAACACTGGAAAGCGCAGAGAAAAAGTCCTTCCACCTTACATCTCCCAGACCCGGTAGTTTGGGAGAGTGGTATTGCAAAGGATACGCCATGATGCCATACCGGTCCAGTTTATCTTTGTACATCTTCACATCTTTCAGGTGAATGTGATGAAGCCTGTCCTTATAATCAAAAATAGGTTGAATTTCATCCATTTGCTGCCAGACCAAATGCGAGGGATCATAATTTAATCCAAAGTTCTTATTGGGTATGATCTCGAACATTTGATCCCAGATAGCTGGTGTTGTGGCAAGGTTTTTACCGCCTGGCCATTCATCATTTGTAAAAATCATAGGACAGTTTTCTATTCCTATATTCACCCCAAGGTTTTCAGCAAATTCAATAATAGGGGGCCATTTTTCGGCAAACATCTTCAGGTTATCTTCCACACTTTTCTTAGGATCCCGTCCGATGAAAGTATTCATGACGGAAATTCCCAGATTTGATGCGGCAGTAATTACCTTTTTTATATGCTTAAAAGCTTTTTCTGATGTTTCTTTATCCGGATCCAGTGGATTTGGATAGAAACCAAGCCCGGAAATGTAAACGCCTTTTTCCATTAGATAATTATTGATGTAATGGATCTTTGCAGCATCCAGATCATCAACATTGATGTGGGTTACACCGGCATATCTTCTTTCCGCTTTGCCAACAGGCCAACACATGATTTCAACACACTTGAATTTCTTTTTGCCGGCGAAGGAGATCACCTCCTCGAAACTTTTATCGGCCATGATGGCGCTTACAAAACCTAGATCATGAATTTTCGATTGTATTTTAATTAGGGTTAGTTTCTTTATATTGGATCTGGAGTTCTATAAGCTCATTCTTTAATGCTTGAACCAATTCCTGTTGCTCCGGATCATCGATGAGGTTATTCATCTCCTTCGGATCGCTTTTCAAGTCGTATAATTCCCATGCATCGATGTCGTTATAGAAATGGATTAGTTTGTATTGATCATTCCTGATCCCATAATGTCTTTTCACGCTATGCGCTCCGGGATATTCATAATAATGATAA
>CAYMFU010000243.1:0-24392 GCA_964389805.1 uncultured Roseivirgaceae bacterium
GATAAAAGTGAAGTCGTTGCTATTTTCCTTACACATACAGATAATGATCATGTAGCTTCAATTTCATTATTCGAACAGGCTGATGTTTATCTGAGCAAAGAGGAAGAACAAATGATCAATGGATCGCAACACAGGCTTCTATTTCAATACAATAAATTACATACCGAACGATACAAAACATTCGGTGAAGGACAATTGTTTAATTTCCCGGATATTACCGTGCAATGCATACCTGCACCAGGACATACTCCCGGAGCTACATGCTACCTGATAAATAATCATTACCTATTTACAGGGGATGCTTTGAGTTTGCAGGAAGGCAAAGTACATGAATTTATTAAAATGGCCAATATGGATCAGGATACCCACAAGAAGTCTATCAATAAAATCAGTACTCTTAAAAACATAAAATATATATTCACAGCACATCACGGCATGACGGATGACTTTTTTTATACTTTCAGCGATTGGCAGAGCCACGACTAATCAATGCTGGAACACTGAAGAGATCTATTTTTTTGGTGGCGATCATCTGAGACTGGCGTATTTCCTCAAAATATATTATTTTTAAAGATTGTCTTCACGCAATGATAGCCCTGAATTCATATTTAAACAAAATTACTACTGGATTATGATGATTAATTTCTATAAGATCGTAAAAGAAAGCCTCCACTTTAACAGGTTTGAATTTGACAAAAATATGAAATTACCTGGCACCCTTTTTCTGGCCTTTATTTTTATCGGCCATACAGCATTATCCCAGGATGTGGATGCTGATGGTAGAACCCTGAAGATTCTTACCTTTAATATTCTACATGGTGCTACCACCAATGGGGATTTTGACCTGGATGCTATTGCCGAAGTGATCATAAGCGCAGATCCTGATCTTGTCGCTTTGCAGGAGGTAGACTATAAAACCAACCGGGCCAGGAAATATGATTTAGTAACTGAACTTGGATGGAGGGCTAAAATGGCTCCAATTTTTGGAAAAGCCATGAATTATGACGACGGCGAATATGGAGAAGGAATTCTTTCAAAGCTCTCATTTCTACGCACTCGAAATGTACCATTACCATTCAGTCCTGGTAATGAACCCAGGGCTGCACTGGAGATCGTCACGGTGCTTCCTTCTGGAGACACAATAGCTTTTGTCGGAACGCACCTGGATCATTTACGGGATGAAAAAGACAGGATTAATCAGGTTAAAAAAATCAATGAAGTGTTTTCAAAGAACAAGTATCCAACCATTTTAGCTGGAGATTTGAATGCAATTCCAGGTAGTGAGCCAATACATATATTAGAAGAAATTTGGATGCCAACATATGATAAGAATAATCCTGAACCTACCTTTCCATCAAAAAATCCAAGGGTAAAAATAGACTATATAATGTTTTACCCGCGGAACACATGGAAAATACATGAGACAAAAGTTATTCAGGATTCTGTTGCATCAGACCATTGTGCTTACCTGGTAACTTTGGAGTTAAATAAGGAATAATTGTTTTTTGAGCATTTTAGGGGTATTTTAAAGCTCGTCTTATGTTTTATTTAAAATAACCGATCTTCTTAAGTCTTAACAAAACAGGTTCCTGAAATTTCTAACATTCGAATGATAAATATCAAACTATTCCCGCATATCTTATTGTTCTTTTGGTCTTCCTCAATTTTATTTTCTTGCTCAGATCCGTCTGAAGATAAGGACAAAGATCGACAGCCCGACATTTTACTCATCGTTGCCGATGACCTGGGTTATGCTGATCTGGGTTGTTATGGCGGCGATATTGAAACCCCCAATATTGATCAACTGGCTGCTGAAGGTATCCGGTTCAGCAGATTTCATACCTCCCCTTACTGTGCCCCGACAAGGGCCATGCTATTATCCGGAAATGACAACCACATAGCCGGAATGGGAAGGCAAAGCTTTCAATCCAATGATTTTGGATACGAAGGAAAATTGACTGAACGGATAGTTACCATCCCGGCCCTGCTCCGAGAGGCAGGTTATCATACCTATATGGCCGGGAAATGGCATCTTGGTGGTAGTCCAGATGCCAATCCCTACAGGAAAGGATTTGAGCATTCATTCATTCTGATCCGAGGTGCCGGAAATCATTACAATGACCAGGGCTTGTTTATGGAAGATCCCATTTCTCCATACACAGAGGATGGCAAACCTGCAAAATGGAAGGATGGGAACTACTCAACAGATTTTTACACAGATAAAATAATAGAATACATCGCCCGTCACGAAAAGGATAGCAAGCCATTTTTTGCATTTGCAGCCTACACCTCTCCGCATTGGCCCTTGCAGGTTGATGAAGAATTCTGGAGAAAATATGTAGGTCGATATAATGATGGTTATGAAAAACTGAAAGAAAGAAGGTTGGAAAGTCTTAAAAAGGCAGGCATGATCCCATCAAATGCTTCATTACCTCCTAATCACCCTATGGTGAAACCCTGGGATTCACTTTCTGACGATGAAAAGAAGAAAGAGGCCAGGAAGATGGAACTATATGCAGGAATGGTTGATAACCTGGATTACAATATTGGCAGACTCATACAATACTTGAAAGATATTGGCAGATTTGAAAATACGCTAATCGTATTTATGTCTGATAACGGTGCAGCAGCTGAAGATTTCTTTTATGACCCTCACTATGGATTATTTCTCAGGCAACACTTTAATGATGATTATGAAAATATGGGTCAGCCTGATTCCTATATCTCTTACGGACCTCAATGGGCGGAAGCCGGCTCCTCACCTTTCAGGTATTTCAAAGGATTTACAACTGAAGGTGGTATTGTGGCTCCTATGATTATTACTGGCTGTAACCTGGAAAGAAAAAATGAGATCCATCATGGTCTGGTGACACTCATGGACATTGCTCCTACTTTTTATGAAGTGGCAAATGTCACTTATCCAGAAAAATTTGAGGGCAAAGAAATATATCCACTTAAAGGCCGATCATTGATGCCTTTTGTATCTGGAAAAACGGATGAGATCCATTCAGAAAATTATGTATTTGGACTGGAGCATGCCCAAAGGATCATGATCAGAAAGGGAAATTGGAAAATCACCAATATAAGCACGCCTTTCCTGGAAGAAAATTTTAAGCTTTACGATCTGACTGAAGACCTGGCAGAACTAAAAGATCTCAAGGACGCTGAACCAGAAAAATATAATGAATTGCTGGAAGAATGGGTCAGATTTTCTAATGAAATAAAAGTTCAGTTGACTACTCCCGATAATAATTAAAAACAACGAAATTAAAGTCGGGAAATCAAATATTTGAAACTTGTCCGCCTTTACCTATCTTTATAATACGAAAACTTAGAATTAAATCCATTATCTATCAATAGGGTAACTTTCGACCTAAAACTATGTAATCATGAAATGGCTAAATACATATAATAATCTTCTATTTGCTGCCCTGGGAACACTCTCAATTATTGTACTTGCATTTGTCGCAATCTCATCCTTGAGTCTGTTCAGTGACAATGGTGGAGATAATAGGGGAATTAACCAGGAACCTGTCACAATAGAAGAAGGACTCGCAGCAGATAACGAAAGCATTGAATTCATGTTGGGAGATCCTGAGCTAATTGATTCCTCCATGAGTACCTATATAATTCCTGTTTATAAGCCTGAGGCCAATGAATCTTCTGGCAAGTTTTCATCCTCATCATATCGGTCAGGCTTAAAGATCAATCTGATCATCCATGATTTTGAAAATAACACAGTTAAAAAACTGTTCAATCACCTTGTCCTGATTAACTATTATGAAATTATCAGAACCCGTGATAAAGTTTTTATTGAAATGGTTTATTCAGAAGATGACACAAATAAGAATGACATTATAGATTTTGAAGATCAGAAATCCATTGGGTTGTATGATATTGGTGAAGAAACATTTAATACTATCCCATTGGGCAATACATATATTTCTATTTCATCAATATATGACAAGAGACTGAACTCACTTATTATAGTTGGTGAAAATATTCTGCCAGATAAACAGCCAACTTATCAGTATTACAGATATACCTTAGAATCACAAGAAATATTCGAATTAGAAAATTCAATGTAATGCAGATTATTCAGACATATGCACAGATAATTATCTTTTTTTTCTCGGGATGCCTGAGTGTCTCAGCACAGGATACTAATTTTATTGCCGTTCCTCTTGATCCAGAACTTATAGAATCGGGTGAGAATAAGAACTTTTATAAATATGATCTGGGAAGTTACAATTTATTCGTTGGCCGGTATGAAAATAATTTAAGATTCAAAATTCAGAATAAAAACACCAACCAAATTGATTACACACATAAGAATACGAATTCTGATGCGATGATTCGTATACCCAAATTCTTCATCAATAAAGATCCTTCTATTATCGTCATCTTAATGGAGGAAGCAGCGGAATATAGCTAGGGCCAGGAGGTTATATTAATTCTTGATGGGACTATTAAAAATCTCGGATATTTGAGCTATGCCGTACTTGGTGAGGAATATGAAGAATCGATCGCAGATTATTCCATTATCCAGGGCAATAAAGAAAAGATGATACTATCATTTGAAAATGTAAAAATCATCGATTATACGAATGACGATGCAATTATCAATGGAGAAGACCTGAAATTTGAGCTTAGTTTGGAAGGGATCAAAAAAATTAATTGAGACAAGCTGCAAAGAATAGAATAGTCAAATCATGAAAATATTCATTATACTGTTTCTGTTTTCTAATATGTTACTGGCTCAGGGCCGGGATTCATTCAACAATCTTAATATTAAGGAAGATACAACTTTTATCTCGATCACTTCCAAAGATTTAATCGATGATACGAAGAAAAAGATTGACAGTGTTGAAGCATACTATGCTGTTAACGAAAAGAAGATAGAACTAATGGCCCTAACCTCCGATTCCGCCGAACCAGTTTCAGTAACTGATGATGCCTGGCCTGAAAATACAATTGTATCAATAAATGTCCTGAGGGATGAAAAAGGCCAGATTGTTTTCTATGCAGAATATCCATTCAGCGAATCTGGGGATTGGTTTATTGCTTACGAATATTATGCGGATAAGGTTAGTGGCCATATATATGGTTTCAAAAGAACAGCCAGCTTCTTTAACAGCATGTGTACTGATGGTGTTCTGAATGAAAAATCGATCTACTTCTTTAATGCTGATTTTGCACTTATTGGAAAAGAATATTCATTGACAGATTCAAATAACAAACCCATTAATACAGTCTCATGCTATTTCCCATATGATTATGACTACATAATCCCGAAAAATATTCACGAGCTGATAAAATAAATCCCATTGCTCGACATCAATTTTAACCATACCACAATGGATAAGCGAAAAATAATAATTTCAGTTACTATTGCATTAGTAGCAATTTTAATAGGCCATATAGCAAAAAGTCAAATTGCAAAAAATGTGGAACCTGCAGTTAAAACCTTATCTAAATATCAGAAAATCCGGGATTTCACGATAACCTCGGATGGGGATGAAGGTTATATAACCTTACAAAGTCCACTTGAAGAAGTTTGTGTTATTGCTATGATAAAAAAGTCAGACAATATGTGGTCTGAACCTGAAGTAACGAGGTTCTCAGGAAAATATAAGGACCTTGAACCTTTTTTATCCCCGGATAACCTCAAGCTTTATTTTGTATCCAACAGGCCACTGAACAGTCCGGATGGCGAGCCAAAAGATTATGATATCTGGTATGTGGAACGCGAAAACCCGGGGGCTGGCTGGGGCATGCCAGTAAACATTGGTGAACCTGTCAATACGGAACATAATGAATTCTATCCGGCAATAACAAATAGCAATAATTTATACATTACGAGTGATCGGCCGGATTCTAAAGGACAGGATGATATTTTCTTTTGTGGCTGGAATGGAAATCAATATTCAGAACCTGTTTCTATGAGTGAATCTATTAACTCGGAAAGCTATGAGTTTAATGCTTATGTGGATCCTGATGAGTCCTACTTAATATTTAGTGGATATAACCGGGAGGATGGTTATGGAAGTGGTGATATGTACATTAGTTTCAGGGACAGCAATCAAAATTGGAGTGAAGCTTCGAATCTGGGTGATGGAATAAATTCTAAATATATGGATTACTGCCCTTTTGTTGATCTGATTAACGAGACGCTATACTTTACCAGTAGGAGAAGTTCAATTGAGCCAAGAAATGATATCCATTCCCTAGAAGACCTCGACAAAGTGATCAATATTTATGAGAACGGGAACAGCAGACTTTATAAGGTAAAGTTTGACCTGAATCTCTATCGAGATTGATGAATCTTATAATTGTTTAACAATCTACTTCTGAATTGACAGTCTTAATCCAAGAGGTTCATCAATATCTATCTTAATAAGGCTAATAACTGATTGCCACAAGCGTTCGGGGAGGCAATTCAGATATTTCCAATTTGCTGGAACTGAATTCCCAGCCAATAACATTATCCGATGGAAGAGTTAGTTTAACCTCCGGATTCATAGAAAATTCCGTTTCCAGGGAAACTTTAACCGCCTCATCCTTAAAATTCTCAATAATTACCAGATCATCCCCCATCAGATAAAGTGAAACCATCGCAGGGGCATCGAAGGTTATTCCGAAGGGTTTCAACATGGGTTTCCTCATATTATTGAGCTCTTCTCTTCCAAGTCGCAGGATGTCACGTGGATTTCCTATAACATCCAGGACCTGGATATTATCATACTGATCAATATCCTGAATCTGGCCCGCCAGGCCATCTGTTACCAGTACAGGTTTATTATCCTCTTTAAATTTTTCCAGTTTCGTGAGAAACTCAGGATCTTTCAGAATATGAACCGGAAAGAAGGCAGCTTCAGCATTCATATCGACCTTTTCAGCAGGAACCAATGGAAGACCAAGCATTCCAAGGAAATTGTAAATATAGACTTCGTCTTTGTTGCTCAATTTCACTCCGGCTGAATCATAATATATTTTTGGTGAACTGTTGGCTGGTTTGGGTGCCAGTATACCTTTAATAGGTTTCCCATCAACCAGTTTCGCCAATTCAAACAGGCCAGGCAACTCCTTCTTAAATGCTTCAGTATTTGCCACTCCGGTCCCTTTTCTATTCCCGTATTCATTTGTTTCCCGAATCAGGCCACCATATGAAAAAAGCATTAATTCTTTTGCATCTGCCAGAACAGTCTGCCGGGCCTGTTCCAAATAGGTTTTCTCAGTGGTGCCAAGCGCATCGAACCAGCCACCGCCTGTTTTTTCGCCTCCTATATCAGTCAACCAGCGCATGATAAAGTAAGCTCCATACTGCGGAAGATTCAAACCCTCAGTATCGTTTACAAAATCATTATCCCTTGTTTCGGTTCCTACCCATATTATATCATAAGATTCTGTCTGGTCCAGAACCTCATATCCCCTTTCATGAAACCGGTCGTACCACTGGGGAAATTTATTGATAATTTTCACATCAGGATTAACAGCACGGGCGGGCTTCTGAATATACTCCCTGCTTATCATATTCATCAAACCGCAACGGTAATCCGACATACTTTGTTCCCCGCAAGCTTCCAGGCATTCTTCACATTCACAATCGGTGAATAGAAAATCATCGATCATGATCACATCAAAAATCGAAGCCGTATATTCAAATATTTCTCTTAGTTCTTTTCGTGTTTTCTCACTCGTATAGCAGGCTATCAGCTCCCATCCCGTAGTCTGCTTGCCAAAATTAACAGTAGTTACGCATCCGGAAGCTTCAATACCCTCAGCTTCAAACCGTCGTTTTGCATTTTCAAGTGTTTCGCGTTCAGCTGTATACCCCCTGAATGATTCAATGAAAACCCTGGTAATACCTGCTTCCTTACACCACGTGACGGCACTATCCAGTCCTGATTCAGTGGATAGCTTGTATCTAACATCGCTTGAAGCCGTAAAAATTGTTGATACGCGCAAGAGGTCTTTGTTTTTATTTGCCAGCTCCCAATTATTTGGTGGTTCACAGGCCACAAAGATTAACATGATCCCGAGCAAAAGGGATGAAAAATAAAATGTTGGATGTGAAGATTTCATAATGGCGTTTCGATTTATAAAAAATGTTCAATGGATGTCTGAAAAATGACAATTTATGACAATTATGAAGTTATAAACCATACTTTTAGAATCCTAATATATCTAATCAATTTCGATGACAGTCTGAATATTATAGGAATTTGACAATTTGAAAATTTAATAATAAAGAACAATTCCAAACCTGATACTCCAAGGTGCAAATGTTTTTGATCCCAAAATTTAAATATTGCGATAAAATCCTTATTTTGCTTGGTGTTTGAGGAAATAAAAAATGTATTTGTATTAAGGATCATGTTTATTGCAAACAAAAAATTGGGATAGACAAAATGAATCTTTTGAATCGGTCGAAGAATAAATGAGAGATTCCATCATGTAAATATATAAACATATAAATATCAGAGCTCATGAGATCATCAAAAACACTTTATTTAGGAATTGCTATTGGGTTTGTTATTGCCATTGGAGCTATTTCATTAATATCATACCAAAAACCTCCAGATGCAAAAGCATCTCCAGTGAATTCTAATGAGAACAGAGATGTATATTTCCCTGGTTCGGAAGATTTGGGACCTGACGAAATGCGGTTGGTTGCCTGTGGAACAGGTATGCCCACAGCACGACCTAAACAAGCAGCCTCATGCTGGTTGCTCGAACTGGGGAATGGTGACAAGTTTCTTTTTGATGTCGGGACCGGATCAAATGAACGCATTGCAGCTATGGAGATCCCATATAATTACCTGGATAAAGTTTTCCTGAGCCACCTGCATACTGATCACTTTGGCGATCTGGATGCATTGTTTGTCAGTGGTGCTCTTTCCAACCGTCAGAAACCTTTACGCGTTTGGGGGCCAAGTGGAAAAACAACAGAGAGAGGTACAAAGTATGCATTGGATCATTTGGTGAGAGCACTAACCTGGGATTTGGACGGTCGAAAAGGATTGACTGATCCGCGGGGGTACCACATGGAGATCAATGAGTTTGACTACATGGGTGTTAACGAAATTATCTACCAGGAGAATGACGTCACAATTCGGAGCATTCCAGCTATTCACGCATTGGATGGCCCTGTGAGTTTCATTGTTGAATGGAACGGTTATAAATTTGTATTTGGCGGTGACACCTATCCGAACAAATGGTATGCGGATTATGCGAAAGATGCGGATATAGCCATTCACGAGTGTTTCATTTCCGTACCGAACCTGGTTGACAAATTCAATTTCACGCCACAAAGTGCATTGTCTGTTGGAACCCAGATCCATACAGCGCCGGAGGCGTTTGGTAAAATGATGTCCATTATCAAGCCAAGGATGGCCATAGCCTATCACTTCTTTAATGACTATGATACCCAACCAGGAATCAACGATCGCATTCGGACAACCTATGATGGTCCACTGAGTCTCTCTACGGACTACATGGTATGGAACATCACCAAAGACGATATTCTTGTACGGATGGCAAGCGTTAATGAAGATGTCTGGCCACCTGCCGCAACCGAGAAGCCACAAATACCGGATCCAAGTACAAGAATTCCTTATTCTGATGAGATTATTGAGGGCAAATATGATATGAAAGACGTGATTCAACCCGTATACGATGAGATCAACAAGAAATATGGATTGAATGAGACACAGGAAGATTAGGACTAAAAATCTAAACTGAGAATGAAATAGGGAAATATCACATTTAATCATACTTGCGGCATTAAAGTTTAATCTCTTTAGTGCCGCTTTTTTATACTTATTTATTCTCATTCACACATGGGCAGATCCAGTATACATAATTTGTATTTGATTTAAAGGATGGATCATGTATGCCACGGGTCTCAGCCAAATGCTTCTTTGTATGTTTCAGTTCCATGTGCGTATCATGATCAGCCTTGGTAGCCCAGGCTTCTGTAATGCAGAACAGGGTACTGTCACTATAGGATTGAAACAGTGAATATTCGAGGCATCCGGGTTCCTTTGCCTGGACATCAACCTTACATGCTGCGAATGATTCTTTCAAAAGAGCCACCTTATCCGACTTTACCTTGATCTCAAATCGCATGACCACCTTCATGGATTCCTTATCATGTTCACAATCAGGATCTGTATCTTTATTTTCCAATTTCCCAGTATAAGAACCCAGCATCATAAGGGTGATTATTCCTAATAAAAAGTTCTTCATAGTAAAAAATAGTGTGTTTTTTAAAAGTTGATATTATCGTTCAGCAATATTATCGAAAGTTTCTGTTAAATCCGGGATAATCATGTAATCTTCTATTCATATTTTAAAACCTCTACTGGATTTCTTCGCGTTGACAGATAGGACCCCCATAAAATGATAAAACATGCAATTATAACTGAAATCGATCTGGTTAAGCTTTATCTTTGGATTTCCAATAATTATGCTAGAAATTCCAGAATCAAAAACGATCAGTAACCAGGCTGGTAATACGCTGGCAGGTAAGAAGATAGCCGAAGTGTTTACTGCCACACACAAGCATAAGTTTGCCTTTTTTTCCGGTGATCCTTCCGGATACGAAAAGCTTTTAATAGGAAGAAGGGTAAAATCCACAAAAGGACATGGAATGTTTGTTGATATTTACTGTGATGAGGATGCATGCATTACAATTGGAGAGGGTACTAATATGAGATATTATACCTCTTCTGAACCACCTCCGGAAAAATACCAGTTACTGATAGTTTTTGAAGATGAAAGTTTTGTAGCCTATACAGTGGCAATGTATGGTGGAATATGGGCATATAAGGGAATATTTGATAATCCTTATTATCAAGGCAGCCTGAACGGTATCTCTCCTCTGGACGACGAATTTGATGAACTATATTTTGATAACATTTTTAATAATGCCACAAAAAATGTTTCAATGAAAGCTTTACTAGCTACTAAACAGCGTATTCCAGGACTCGGTAACGGAGTATTACATGATATTTTATTTAACGCGGGCCTTCATCCAAAAAGAAAAAAGTCCACCATCAACGATTCCCAGAAAGCTGTACTATTTAATAGCCTGAAAGTAACATTAAACAAAATGACTAAACTTGGGGGAAGGAATACTGAAAGAGATTTATTTGGAGATTTTGGAGGATATGAAACAATACTCTCGAAAAACACATTAAAGAATCCCTGCCCGAATTGTGGTGATGAAATTGTTAAAGAGGCTTACCTTGGTGGCGCTGTTTATTATTGTCCTGGCTGTCAACCACTTTAATTGCTTATGAATCATTTCGAAAAGTTATTAGCAATTAAAATAATACACACCTTGATTTGGATATTCTTTGCCGGTGTGATTTTTTATATATTATATGCAGGCATTAGCAATAAAATAAATACTTATACCTGGATTGCCATTGGACTGGTTATAGGTGAGGGGATTGTATTGATTCTTTTTAATATGTTCTGTCCATTGACCATCTTAGCAAGAAAATACTCTAATTCAAATAAAGATAATTTTGATATTTTCCTCCCAAATTGGCTGGCGCGAAATAATAAAATAATTTTTACTATTATTTTTCTCACTGGATTAATAATCGTGCTACTGAGAGTACTTATTTAATTCTATGAATATATTTTTAAGATCAGATTTCGCACAAAGATAAAATGAGTACTATCATCCTGATTTTGGCAAAAATGTCAACTGATATTTTTGTATATTCCGATATGAATAATGTCGAAATAATTCCAATAAGTGATATAAATGAAAATTAATAACGAAAGAACTGGAAATGCTCACGAGGACATCCTAAAAAGCATAAAACGGCGGGATTTCCTGACAAGGATGGCAACAGTCGCAGTAGTTGCGCCATTTGCAGGTTGTGGTATTGAATCACAAAGGGATTCGAATACAAAAGTCGGAGGTACTTCTCTGGATCAATATGGGGGTTGGACTGGCAAACAATTCAATGCCGCAGGATTTTTCAGAGCAGAACATGATGGCAATCGTTGGTGGCTGATAACCCCTGAAGGAAATGCCTTTATTTCATTTGGAATAAATCATCATCACCCCAACTGGTGGGCACAGGAATATAACCGGGAGTACTGGATCAAAGCCTATGGAGCAAAAGAAGCTTTAGATGAAACCTGGCAACAGGGTTTCAGAGAGGCTGCCATATCAAATTGTCAGCGGTTGGGATTTAATTCTCTTGGTTTTCATTCAGAAGCACCCATACTTATCGATTTGCCTAATAAACCGATATTACCTTACCTCCGGCATTACGAACCAGTAATGTTCTCCTTCTGGAGGCAACCGAAACCTGAGAAATATACAGACATTTTTGCCCCTGAGTTCGAGGAACACTGTGACAGGCTTGCTAAGACAGAAATTGAGCCTTATAAGGATGATCCAATGATTATTGGCTATACCATGGCTGATATCCCGATCATGTCGGATAATGAAACAAAATGGTCAGGGTTAACCTCCTGGCCAAGGGTATTACGAAACCTGGGTCCCGGATCTCCCGGCAAGCAGGCTTATGTTTCTTTTTTACAGGAACGGTACCAGGGTTTGGAAGAGTTCAATTCTGCATACAAGACAGATTTTAATACCTGGGATCACCTTTCAGATTCAGTAAATTGGCGACCTGAAACTGATTTTGAAAACCAGGTGGAGTTGAAAGATAATATGGAGTTTTTACGGCGCTGTGTGGATCAGTATTATAAAGTTGCTGAAGCTGCCATACGTCGATATGATACAAATCACATGTTTGTCGGTGACAAGCTTAATGGCAATAATGGATCTCTTGAAAACCTTGTCGATATTACAAGTAAATACACCGACCTGGTCCTGGTTCAATGCTACGGCCGATGGGAATACCAGAAGCCAAGAATGGATCTATG
Source organism: uncultured Roseivirgaceae bacterium (assembly GCA_964389805.1). Lineage (GTDB taxonomy): Bacteria > Bacteroidota > Bacteroidia > Cytophagales > Cyclobacteriaceae > JAGTVG01. The sequence continues at coordinate 12,922 of CAYMFU010000243.1, forward strand.
GGTATCAAAGACAGATAAACCATTTATAAATGGAGATTCATCCTATGGAACTCCCTATGATATGATGCCGAATCCCCTGGGTAATCCTTCCGTCCAGGCAAAGGATCATGCTGAATGTGCTGAATGGACCGTTGAGTTTGCAGAATCCGCTATTTCAAGACCTGAATTTGTTGGCTGGCATATCTGTGGGATCATCGATACATGGAAAACGATGCCGGGAAAGGATAAATGGCAGCACTGTGGTTTGATGACACCAACAGGCGAATTTTACCTAGAGATGGAAAGTGCCATTCAGGATCTTTCTCAGAGATTATATCAGATCGCGATGGGGAATGAAAAGTAGAATACAAATCGACAATATGGGCATATGCCATTCGCTAAATAAATAATTATGAATGACCAGGAAATCATAAATTGGTTATTGGAAGGTGATGTTTCAATTCAATATCAGGTGTACCGGGATTTACTGGGGACGGAAAGAAAAGATTTGCGGGATCGGATAGCCACAGAGGGATGGGGAAAACAATTTCTTTCCAAAAGAAAGTCATCCGGACATTGGGGAATGAAATTTTATCAGCCCAAATGGATCTCTTCCCATTACACATTGCTTGACCTTCGCAATTTGTATCTCAACCCTGACAATCAAATTGCAAAGGAAACAATTGAACTGACCCTGGATACCTGCAAAGCCGATGATGGCGGCATTCAATTGGGACCATCTACATCAGCTCACAGTGATGTATGTGTAAATGGAATGTTTTTGAACTATGCATCGTACTTCAAGGCAGAAGAGCAGAGACTATATTCCATAGTTGATAGCATTCTGGCCCAAATAATGCCTGATGGTGGATTTAATTGCAGGACGACAAGAAGCGGGGCGAGGCATAGTTCCCTGAATACAACCTTATCAGTACTTGAAGGAATCATAGAATTTCAGAAAGCTGGCTATTCTTATCGAATGAATGATCTTCGGAAAGCCAGGAAAAGCTCAGAGGAGTTTATACTGCTTCATCAGTTGTTTCTTTCTGACAGAACTGGAGAGATTATCAGAAAAGAATTTCTCAATATTCCCTATCCATGCAGGTGGAAATATGATATTCTCAGGGCTTTGGACTATTTTCAGTACGCGGGTAATGAATATGATAATAGGATGAAAGCAGCGATAGATGTAATCCTCAAAAAAAGAAAATCGGATGGGAGGTGGAATGTACAGGCTGCTCATCCGGGACGGGTACATTTCGAAATGGAAAAAGCCGGGAAACCAAGTAGATGGAATACTTTAAGAGCTTTAAGGATTTTAAAACAGCAATAAAATATGAACAATATAAAAATCGCAGTTACTACAGCCAGCGGTAATTTAGGCTCTGCAATTATCGACCGATTAAAGCAAGAAAATGAAAATATAATTGGAATTGCAAGGACTCCGGAAAAAGCAAAATCACTTGGTGTTGAAATAAGAAAGGGGGATTATAACAGCAAAGAAAATTTTATGGTTGCTCTAAAAGATATTGATGCTGTGCTTATAGTATCTGGAATGGATCATGCCGATAAACGCATTCAACAGCATCGTAATATCATAGAAGCAGCTAAGGAAAATGGAGTTAAAAAAATTGTTTATACAAGTATTATAGGTTCAGATGAAGGAAATGCTTTCAGTCCGATAGTAGCAAGTAACCGTCAGACTGAAGAGGATATTAGAAACTCAGGATTGCAATGGGCCATAGGAAGAAACGGACTATATATTGAACCTGATTTGAAATATATTGAAACATATAAAAAAGAAGGAGGAATAATCAATAGTGCTGCTGATGGAAAGTGTGGATACACTTCCAGGCAGGAATTAGCATATGCTTATTTTAAACTCCTTACCGATGATAACCTACTTGGTGAAACCTATACATTGTTTGGCGAACCAATTACACAATTGCAACTCATTCATGCGATAAATAAAGCCTTCAATATGAACTTAAAGTATACAAGTATTTCTGTTGAAGAATATACTAAGCAACGTAAAGCTGCACTAGGTGAGTTTCTAGGTACAGTGATCGGGGGGATTTATGAAGGAATTCGAACCGGTAAATTTGATGGCGATTCGGATTTCTCAGTAGTTGCCCGACGTCCTCACAAATCGATAGATGAAATGATTAATGAATTTATAAAGACAACACCTAATTAACTGTTAATTAAAAAAGCCAAGCCTGCAACACTAAAAAATATAAACAGTGTATAAAATAATTATTCTTATTGAACCAGCTGAAGGGCATTTTAATCCATTCGTGCCAATAATCAATAAGTTTGTTGAACAGGGAGATCAAGTAGTATGCATGACTGGAAGTAATTTTAAAGATAGAGTGGAAAAAACGGGTGCAACATTCCACAACATACCAACTAAATGGGATCCTGAAGATAAAGACATTATTGATATTCTTCCTGAACTAAATAAACGCAGTGGTCTTTCACAGATCAAATACTATTTAAAACATATTCTCTTCGATCAAGTACCAGACGTTTTAAATGCCTTGAAAAAGATTCTTGAAAGTTTTGCTGCTGATGTAGTGATCTGTGATTCTTTCATGATCGCCGGCGGATGGATGACAGAATTAGGAGGTCCTCCCAATGTGCGACTTTCTGTATTACCTCTGGGATTACCAGGAAAAAATATTCCCCCAAACGGGCTGGGTTTGTTGCCAGGAAAATCATTTTTTTCCAGGTTAAGAATCAGGGTATTAAATCTATTTTTTGAAAAGATCGTTTTTAATGATGTTAAAAGGCACGCAAATAAGATCCGGCAAAAACTCAATATGACTCCATACAAAAAAAGTATATTCAATTATGCTTATAAAATTCCAGATCTTGTTTTACATACATCCATTCCTTCATTTGAATACCCTCGTGAGGAATACCCTGCTAATTTTCAATTTATAGGACCAATTATGATAAATCCTCGTGATGACTACAAGAAGCCTGAATGGTGGTCTGAAATGGAGAATGAATTTCCTGTTGTGCTGGTTAATCAAGGAACTATCGCAAAGGATCATAATTATCTCATTCAACCTGCTATAGAGGGATTAAAAAATGAAAAAATAAATATAATTGCAGTACCCGTTAAAGAGGGTGAGATCCAGGATATTCCTGAAAAAGTACATACTGAATCATACATTCCATTTGGGAATCTTTTACCTCATGTTGATGTTATGATTACAAATGGGGGTTTTGGAGGGACGCAAAATGCCTTAGCACATGGGATTCCAATAATTATCGCCGGGGCAACGGAAGATAAAATGGAGGTTGCGGCAAGAGTCGAGTATTCAGGTGCTGGAATTAATCTTAAAAAGCAACAACCCACACCTGAGAATATTAAAAATGCAGTCAGGAAGATTTTAAATGATTCATCATACAGGAAAAAGGCAGAAGAACTTAAAACAATTTATGAAAAATATGATGCGCCGACTCTTGCAGTTAAATTCGTAAAGAAATTAATGATAAAACATAAAAATAAAATTTTACATAACAGTGTATATTCAAAATAGCCAGGATTGTAATATTTTTAAGGATTGTATACCGTATCAGATTTTGTCAAATTTGATATCGAATTACTACACAATCACCTATTTTGCATATACTAAAAGTTGTGAGTAATTAAATAAACTAATTGATTGAACTGAAGATATGCAATTATCCACTATTTGTAAAACATGGATAGAAAGAACTTCAAATAACCAGGCCGATCAACTCTGATACAAAAATCTAACACTTTTTGTGCAGGTTATGCGTGGTTAGGTACTAATAACTTTTAAAGAAAGGATTAATCCAATGAACTCATTTAAAGATATTACTTCATCAAATAAAATCCCGTTTAGACAGGTATTACTGGCAGGGGTTGCTACTTTATTTTTTGCCTGCGGTAATGCCGATGATTATCCCAGAGAACCTGACAGCCCCGGGTCCGGCAAAGTCATGTGGGCTGAATCACCGACTCCGGAGGGTTGGACTATGGTAACAAATAAGGACGGTGCAACACTCGGATATTCAAAAAGCTCCGGACTTCAGCTTATCCAGGTAGACGGATATGCGTTCAAAGATCTCAATAGGAACAACCTGCTGGATCAATTTGAAGACTGGCGTATCGACTTTGAAATAAGGGCGAAAGCCATTGTTGACGAGATTCCGATCGAGCAGATGATGGGCATGAAGATGAATCCATTCGGTAGTTGGAAAGTTAATCCTGATACACTAGATACTATAATTAAGAATTCCCTGGATCTGGGTTATAGACAGCTGCGGGCACCCCGTGGGGGGACTGCGGACGCGAGAACAAAGGTTAATTGGAATAACATGGTACAGGAGTACATTGAAGGCCTTGATAATATCGTCTGTATACCTGCGGTTTGGATAGATGATCCCAGATCAGGAGACGTATCCAGTTGGCCAGGCAACCTTGGTTTGGCGGCAACATTCGATCCTGCAGTGGGAGCTCAATACGGCAGAATGATGTCAGAAGAATGGCGTGCTATGGGAATCTCCATGCAAGTCGCAACACAGATGGATCTGGCTACAGAACCAAGATGGAAACGTATCCCCGGAACGTTCGGAGAAGACCCAGCCCTGTCAATGGATATGGCCAGAGCCATAATCAACGGATGGCAATCTACCTACGACGATGAAGGTAATGATCTGGGTTGGGGCAAACACAGTGTGAACAACCAGATGAAGCACTGGCCAGGAGATGGCGCGGCCGAAGGAGGACGCGAGTCGCATACACGTGACGGGGCGTACAACATATTCCCGGGCGGTCAGTTCTGGACTCATACCTTGCCGTTCGCTGCATGTATGGACTTACCGGGCAAAACCAAAACGGTATCGGCTGCCATGACGAACTATTCCTTTGGCATTGAAGCTGATGGTTTGCCAGTGGGTGGAGAGCGTTTGGGCACAAGCTATAGCCCCTACAAAATCAACCAATTGTTGAGAGAAAAATATGGCTGGGATGGCTATATCCTGACTGATTTTGGTATCCTTACAAGCAAGGATTATGGTGTTGAAAATCTGACCCAAGTTGAAAAAAGGTTGGCCACCCTTGAAGCGGGATGTGATGCATTCGGAGGTGAGGGCAGAGACGGGCAGAAAAGTGTTGATTTAGCTATGGAGGCGTATAAACTCGGAGTTGCCAGGCTTGGTGAAACAGAAATGAATGAAATCATGAAGAAGTCGACTGAGAGGATACTGAAAACCCACTTCAATATCGGCATTGTTGACAATCCTTATCTCAATCTCGAAGTGGCCGAAACCGTCCCCAATAGCACGGAGCATAATTCCGCAGGACACCAGGCACACCTGAAATCCATTGTGATGCTGAAAAACAGTGATGGCACTATTCACAAGGAATCAGTAGAAGGCGAAAAACCCAGGGTGTATATCCCCAGGGTATATGTAACAGCAACCGGCGGGTGGAGCAGAACACCGGCATCTGCGGAGCCAGGATTCGACCTCGAAATAGCCGGTGAATATTACGATGTACTAACTGATGAGCTGGCCGATACATTTACTGGCCCCGCTGATAGAGAAGGCAATCCAACGCTATTGCCAGATGACATCATACGTGCCTCCAAAGAAGAAATTGCTCAATGTGATTTTGCCATTGTCAGGATAACCAATCCTAAAAACGGGAATCCAACCTTCATGGAGTCCGGAGGCATGAGGGATGGCGGTCCGGGATCCGTAGGAAGTATATCAGATCGTCAGGAGTTTACATATCTTCCTATTTCACTGCAATATCGTCCCTACACTGCAGATTCGAAATTCGTGCGTCAGGAGTCCCTTGGGGGAGATATGATCGAGGTGACAGAGAACGGTACAGAGAAACTGGTAAAGGAGAATCGCTCATATTTCGGAGAAACGGGAATCATCACGAATGTAAGTCACCTGGATCTTGTGCTGAACACCGCATCTGCAATAGAAAAGGTCATTGTTGCTCTGGACGTGTCAAATCCAATGATCTTTGATGAATTCGAAAGCGAGGTTGATGCAATCCTGGTAGGATTCGGAGGTAACAGGGCAGCCAATCTACCCGACAAAGCATTCCTTGAGGTTATTACCGGTCAAGTAGAGCCGTCAGGGCTACTGCCAATTCAAATGCCAGCGAATATGGAGACCGTGGAGGCTCAATTCGAGGATGTGCCTCGAGATATGGAATGTCATGTTGACAGCGAAGGCAACACCTATGACTTTGCATTTGGCCTGGATTGGTCGGGTGTGATCAAAGACGAACGCACCGCAAGGTATGATGTTCCCCCGATTGTGGGCGAGCAACCTGAATAAATCAAAAGAAAATCTAATATGGATAAAGATAAAGTTGCCATTAAAACTGACAACCTGACCAAAAATTACGGGAGTAGAATTGCCGTAAACAATTTGAACATTGAAATCAAACATGGAGAGATCTTTTCCTTACTTGGTAAGAATGGTGCAGGTAAAACGACAACTATTAAAATGCTAAGTTGTTTATCACAACCTACATCAGGAAATGCTTCAGTAATGAATTTCAGCATCAAAGAAAATCAATTAAAAATAAAGGGAATAATTGGAGTTTCACCCCAGGAAACTGCGATAGCAGAACATCTAAATACAATGGAGAATCTCCTGTTAATGGGTGGTGTTTTCGGCCTGAAAAGAGATGAATCAAAAAGGAGAGCAAAAAATCTAATGGGATTAATGGAACTTGAAGACAGAAAAGACCAGGTAAGAAAACTTTCAGGAGGTTTGCAGCGCAGATTAAGTATAGCAATGGCCCTAATGTCCGATCCTCTTATATTATTTCTGGATGAACCGACATTGGGTCTTGATCCTCATGCAAGAAGATCAGTCTGGAATTATATCGAAAAACTGAAAAAGGAAAAAACCATTTTATTGACAACTCACTACCTGGAAGAAGCAGATTCATTAGCTGATCATATAGCTATAATACACGATGGAAAAATAATTGAGGCCGGAACTTCAGGTGAATTAAAAAGTAGATATTCGGACAGCCAAACTATTAAAATTTCCGCTGAAAATATAACCGAAGAAGTATTTAAAATTCTCAATAAACAAGGGATGGAGGTGAGTGAAATATCATCCGGGATTGAGATAAGATTCAAGGAATTGGATTTTTATTCAATTATAGATTTAATGCGACAGGAAGAAGTAAAAATTAATGGAATACAAATGCAACAACCAAGTTTAGAAGATGTTTTTCTCCATTTAACGGAAAGGGAGGAAGAAAAATGAGATTCTTTAGTCTGGCCAGTCGAAACTTTAAAGAGATTTATCGTGATCCTGTTTCAATACTATTAGGTTTGGTTATGCCGGTTGCCTTATTGATACTCTTTTCTTCTATTTATTGGAGAACACAGGTAGACATGTTTTCTCCTCAAAAGCTAACACCCGGTCTTATTGTTTTCAGTTTTGCCTTTTTAATGATGTTCTCAGCCGTATTGCTTGCCAAGGACAGGCAAAGTGCATTTCTCATCCGACTTTATACAGCACCGTTAAAATCGTCTGATTTCATACTGTCATACATATTGCCTTTTATACCGCTGGCAATTATTCAAATTCTTGTATGTTTTGTTGTTGGGGTAATGCTCGGAGCTACATTAACTAATATATTTATTTCCCTGCTTATTTTCCTTCTGGTTGCTTTAATATGTATAAGTCTTGGGATTATTGTTGGAGCTTTATTCACGGTAAATCAGGTATCCGGTATTGGTGCATTGGTTATCACGATCATCAGTTTGTTTTCTGGTGCCTGGACACCCTTAAAGGTGATAGGTGGCATTTTTGAAACTATTGGTTATGCACTTCCCTTTGCTCATGGTGTTGATGCCGCAGTAGAATTACTATCCGGTTCCACTCTTGGCGAAATAACAAACAACCTGTATGTCGTTTTAATTTATGCAGTTTCATTATTTATACTGGCAATTTTATCCTTCAGGTGGTCTATGAGAAAAAAATAAAACTTGCATATTAACTATTTTTTGTTTTACTTTGTATTTCAAAGTACTTTTAAATGAAAGAAAAATATATCGAAGACCTGAAGGAAATCAAGGATATAATGAATCGATCATCAAGATTCATTTCACTAAGTGGACTTTCAGGAATATCAGCCGGAATTTCAGCACTGATCGGTGCCTACATGGCATACCGGATCGTCTATACCAATCAAGACTATCAGGAATATGGGAGGATCTTTCTTACTAATGAAAGCATAACTCAATTGCTCCTGATTGCCCTGGGAACTCTTATCCTGGCCGTTGGAACCGGGATTTATTTTACAACCCGGGAAACAAAAAAGAGAAATCAAAGAATATGGGATATTCAAACCAAAAGACTTCTCATTAATTTGTCTATCCCCTTACTAACCGGCGGTATTCTATGCCTCATCCTTCTTTTCAAAGGATATATAGGTTTAGTAGCTCCCCTGACCTTAATATTCTACGGACTTGCCCTGGTGAATGCTAGTAAATATACTTTGAATGAAATCAGAAGCTTAGGCCTTATAGAAATTGCACTTGGATTAATAGCCACATACTTTATAGGTTTTGGATTGTTATTCTGGTCGATTGGATTTGGGATTCTTCATATAATCTATGGTATTATTATGCAATGGAGGTATAAGTCGTGAAGGAACTTCTAAAAGATCTGGATAAAGCATTTGAAAATAAAATACGTTTGGGCATAATGTCTGCGCTTGTTGTGAATGAATATTTAGATTTCAATACTCTAAAGGATTTGCTGGACGTAACCGACGGGAACCTGGCCAGTCACTTAAAATCTCTTGAAAAAAAACAATATGTAATGTATAAGAAGGAATTTCTCAATAGAAAACCAAAGACAAAATACTATGCCACTAAAGAAGGCAAGGAAGCTTTTAAGAAACACATTAACGCTATTGAACAATTGCTGAAATAAAAAAATTTAACTCTCTACTTTGTTTTTCAAAGTACTTTTAAATTAAATAATTATGAATACAGAAAACACTCTAATTGAAAAGGTAAGTAGTTTTATTAAAACTTCTGTAACCTTGAAACTGGTAACAATCACGATTCTGATGCTGCTTCTATTGATCCCCGCATCTATGATCACGTTCATCATCCAGGAAAGGGAATTATTAAACAATGAAGCAACTAATGAAGTGAGATCTAAGTGGGCTGTGGAGCAGCAAATTAATGGTCCAATACTCACAATTCCCCTGACCTATGAGTATGAAGAGGAGAATAAAAAAATCACCAAAACAAAATACTGGAACCTGCTTCCCGAAAACTTAAATATTGATGGAGATGTGTTTCCGGAAAAACTAGAAAGAGGAATTTATGAAGTTGTCGTGTACAAATCCAACCTTAATGTTTCTGGTGATTTTATCATAAATCCCAAACCTGATCTGCAAAATCTGAAAGAAATTCAATATGATCAGGCATTTCTTACTTTAGGAATAACAGATCTCAGGGGAATCAAGAACCAGATCAATTTAGATTGGGATGGAAATAATCTGAATGTCCAGCCAGGATCCAAACTAACGGATATTATATATTCCGGGATAACAATTGCTATTCCCGATTTAAGGGAACAAGTTAATCAGAGAATTACTTTCAACTTCTCATTGGATCTTAACGGAAGCAAAAATCTGTCTTTCATTCCTGTAGGAAATACAACAAAGGTAATGTTAAAATCGCCCTGGTCATCACCTTCTTTTAATGGAAATTTCTTACCGGACAAGCGGGAAATAAGCGATGACGGTTTTACGGCAAATTGGTCAGTGCTACAACTCAACCGCAATTATCCCCAAACATGGATCGGGAGTGGTAACAATCAGCAAATGCAAGAATCTTCTTTCGGTGTAGACTTGATCTTGCCCCTGGATGATTATCAAAAGTCATACAGGTCAGCAAAATATGCTGTAATGACTATTGCGCTTACATTTTTGATTTTCTTCCTCGTGGAAATCCTGAATAAAAGGAAAATTCATCCTTTCCAATATGCTTTAGTAGGTCTTGCACTATGCCTGTTTTACATCCTTCTTGTTTCAATCTCTGAACATTCAAATTTCAACATCGCCTATGGAATTTCAGCCGTGGGAATTGTCGTTATGATATTTCTATATTCTTTAAGTGTATTTAAGAAATTTAGCCTTTCGCTGATATTAATCATTACGCTCTGTGGAATTTATGGATTCCTCTTTACGACGCTTCAATTGGTTGATTATGCACTGTTAATGGGAAGTATCGGGCTACTTCTCATACTTGGCCTAACCATGTACTTCACCAGAAATATCAATTGGTATAATTTGGACATGAAAACAGAATAGACTTCTGCTAACAAACGATATAGCACATCCCTCTATGTGCTCACTTGAATCAATAGTGGAGAACCAATACTTTCATTGATTTCAGGTGAGTCAAGGGGCTTGTGCCAAATCTGGAATGATCTACATTATGCCAAATAGCCTTACGAAATAGATACAAAATTCATATCTTTAATTACTACAATTCTATTCGAAACTGTTTCTCGTATTTTTCCTCTAAAACATGAAAAAAATATATAATCGGGAAGTATTCAAAGGACTAAAACGCACGGAGAATATTAAACCTGAAATAATATCAGAGGATGATCTTGAGCATCGACCCTAAATTGTTAAAAAATATTTAATGTATTCTGGTGTCGTTGGCAAAGAAAAAATAGTTAATGTAAGATTCAACTGTAAAGGAAGGATCAGGAGTAAACCAAATGATGGCTGGATGACATTTAAGTCCGAACCATATGATTTTTTTGACCAGCCAACAAGAATATTTTTAATTAAAGCCCGGAAGATGGGTATTCCGGCAAATGGCATTCATTTATATAAAAATGAGGAGGCAAGGATGGTTATCAAATTAGCCGGACTTTTTAAAGTAGTGGATGGAAAAGGATTTGAAATGAACCAGGGAGAGACAGTTACCCTTTTCAATGATTTTTGTCTTGTTGCCCCGGGGACATTAATCGACGAAAAAACCAAATGGGAGGTTATTGATCCATTATCAGTTTTAGCAAAATATACAAATGGGAATATCCAGATAAGTGCAACTTTACAATCTAATGAAAACGGAGCGTTGGTGAATTTTATCAGCAATGACAGATTTGAATCAGCTGTGGCAAGACATATAAAAACTATCCATGGTCAACTCCTGTTAAAGAGTATAAGGATTTTAATGGAAATCGAAAAGTCACAAAAGCATTAACAATTTTCCATAGACCTGATACTGATTCTTGTTATGGAGAATTCGAATTAGTAGACATAGAATACAACTGCAAAGAATTGAAGTGAATTATGGGCACAGATATGGAGGGCTTCAGTTGGTGGTTGTAAGTATTACATATTTAGTTTTGAGCCGGGATCCAGTAAATGAAATCCAATATCATCAGCTCCTGCTGAAGAATTTGTAAGAAGCACCACTCCTTTA
>CAYMFU010000244.1:0-34159 GCA_964389805.1 uncultured Roseivirgaceae bacterium
TATTGCTGACGTAATCGAAATTATAGAAAATGGGTAAGATAGATCCAGTAATTTTGAAGGCTCTATCACTATATCTGCGTAATAAATCTTCCCATTAACGAAATCGTCTAATAAAGAAAGAAAAGATAAAATCCGGTTTTATCGGAATTATTTCTCTTCGCTCATTCCTTCCATCCTATGCCGAATTTCTTCAGGGCTCACGTGTTCAAATTTGTTGGCGATCCACCATTGATTTTCCTGTTCATCGACTACCCCGCATTCACGAAAACCATAAAACTGATCAACAGGTTCCATTAACGATTTGGCCCCGAATTTTAAAGCACGCTTGAACGTCTTATCCACATCATCGGTAAAAACATAATTAATACTCCGTTCCTGAGGAAGGCCTGGACGTGTCTTACCTATCATTATGGCTACTTCGTAAAGCATACCAACAATATGAATGATAGACCCATCAGGCGATTTTAAAGGTTCCCTGAAACTAACATTAAATACCTTGGTTAAAAAATCTACTTGTTTTTCAACACTATCCACCATCAAATAAGGGGAAATCGAGCTGAATCCCTCCGGGGCTATTGATTTATTTAATTTATCCATGTTAGATCTTAGTTTGATTTATTTAGGGAGACAAAGGAAATACCTGATACTAAATATACTAAAATGTTAGCTTCGTATCAAAATATATTGAATCTCAACACCGCTTTTAGATTAAAACTTTCACCCGGGTTTAGCCTTGAGTCGGAGGACCAGTTGAAATATTCTTACTGCGTTCTATAGATTGTAATGCCAGGTAGTTGTCACCAAATTTTCTCAAATTCCCTATTTCAACATCATATTGATCAAAATGCCTTTCTTCATCTTCAACCAACGATTCGAACAATTTCTTGGATACAGAATCAGCATTCTTGGCACACTCATTTGCCCAAAGGTTATAATCCCCTGCACTTTGTTCTTCCATACTTCTCGCCAGTTCAAGCATTTTTGTGACATCCTGTATCGTTTTGGTTTCTTCAGCGGCTTTCATAATTACATCTCCTCCCAAAAACAATATCCGCTCAGCCAAACGTTCAACATGAATCATTTCTTCTATAGCAGTACGTTTAAATAAATTGGCAAGCAAATCAAATCCAAGGTCATCACAATGAATGTGGAAATACATATATTGATGTACGGCATACAATTCATCCGCTGCCGCTTTATTTAACAATTCGATACTTTTTTCTTTCATAATTCATGATGTTTAATGTGAATAGGTTATTGCTTGATTTTTTTCCAATCATCAGATGATGACACATGCAATATGCCATCATTTTTATCAAGGATAAAATCTATTATATATTGTCTTGAACATCCCTGAAAACAGACGTCCCCGGTGCACTTGAAGATAATGGGGTACGAATACCCATAGGGCTTCTTAAATTTCACTTTTTTATTGCCCTTGTCAACAGGAAAACCCCATTCAAACCGGATCACATCTTCCTGGCATCCGCTTTCAGCTATTCCAAAAATATCATATTTGTATTCCCCGGTACCATCCTTTTTTAAGGATAAGTATCCTGTTTTTTCACCCTCATAAAGGCCAAGGAACATTTCATCTACTTCACAGGTTACCTGGATCTTTTCTCCGTCGATCCAAAAATCTTTAATATAATTCTTGTTCTCAGTTTCAAAGATATTCAAAAATCCTCCGAATTCAATAATTAAAAAGAGGTAAATAAACAGCTTTAACATATCGCAAAAATATTTCCTCTAATATCAAAATTTTATTCGAACTTGACATTTAATTTCAGTTTTTTTATTGCCAGGAATCATACTAATTCCGCTGCCAATATTTTCAATATTAAAATAATGGAAAATGGAAGTTTTGACCCAGAAATCCAGAAACCGGAAGGGGCTATATTTGAACAAGACATATCCTCTCACTCCGTGGCCATTATAACTCACCATACTATATGTATACAATACATCATGCTCATATATATAATGACGATTTAAATAATCTTCAGAACAAAAATATGCTATTCTGGATTTTATTTGAAATTTAGGTTTTATCACTAAAACATCTTGTGAAAAGCAATATCCTATTGTATTGTTTTTATTTATACTATAGCTGTTTCCTTTCAACCTTGTCCGAAATATCAGGTTTTCATTCAGTTGAAAATTAAATTTAAATTGAAAATTTCTTTTAATCCCTTTTAAAGTTTGAGGCAACGGTGTTTTTGTGTTTGAATGATTCCGGTATTTTGATTCTACTCTGTATGTCACATCAAATACCAATGATGATTTAGGTTCAAATTTCATATAGACCAAAAACTCATTTCCTGTGGAAGGTGAAATTAGATTATACCTGAGCCAGTCTGATCTGAAAATATCGAAATAAGCCCTGATTTCAAGATGAGCTACCGGCCTTAATTTTATACCCCAGTAGATCCCCTTTTCATTATTTGATTTCGTGTATTCTGAAAAGGATTTGCTGTATTTTGAGTAATAGTGGGGGCTATAGGATCTCGCATGAATTGTCGCCTCGAAATTGGGTAAAATATTTGCGATAATTCCTTGTACAAGTCCATAACCATTCCCCTTTGACCTTGCAAACTCGCCATATACATTGAATTTCCCCTTAAAGAAGTTATAATAAAATCCACTATTATAATTTACCCTACCTGAAAACTCAAATTGATTATAATATCTGATTAGATTACGAATAGGATATTGCCAGGAATTAAAAATAAATGAAATCCCGAAGGTCAAATTCCCGGAAGGCAATGTATAATTGGAATTAAATCCAGTTGTGTACTCTGCTAATTGTTGCTTTTTATATATCTCGGTCGGGGTTCTATGATAACCGGTTTCCGATAAATTGGAAACATAATACACGATTCCTGTGGATTCAGATGAATCGATTAATATGGCCGCATCCTGCAATTTTCTTGACCCAAATCCAGTGAAATTAAAATAGCGGTTTCCTAATGTAAATGATAGCCCTCTGAAAAAGCTGTATTCACCAGCCCCCTGATAAGGATGTATACCACTGTATCTATTTCTTACAGAACCAACAGTTTCAGAACTCTTGTTCATAAAACCCCGTCCAAAAACCAGGCCTTCCCCAAAATGCATTTGAAAATCTCCGATGGTCATTTCCTTTAGTATACCTCGATTCAATAGACGGAAGTAACCTGCATAATGATCAAATCCATAAAACTGTAGTGCAGGATCCATAAAGAATGGTTCCCCAGCATCTTTTTCAAATGTTATTCCAATATCAAAATCATTGGGCTCATGTATTTCCAATCTACCATATACATAATTCGCTGAACCCAAGTAGTATTGATTTCCTCTTGCTGATGTAATATTTCTTGAATTGATATACCCTATTTGAGGATTCAATAATCTGGCGTACCTTAACATTATAGATTTTCTGGATGTTTTTAGGATATTATTCATCATAGGAAGGGAATCATGTGACATGGAAGTCTGGTTAATTTTAAGAAAAGGAATGAGCAGATTAACTTTAGTCGAATCTAATCCTGGGATAAGATACAATTCATACGGACTTAAGAAAATACCATATTGATTCCTGTAATTTAAGATGCTTTCGGCCTCGTTTTCAGATAAAAATGGAATGGACAGTATGTCGATTCGTCCAGCTGTATTTATTGGAAGTGGATGATCATATAAGCTAAATAATGTTTCACTAAGCATTTCCAGGTCAATATCTTCATCAGCAACAGGAATGATATGTTCTAAAATTTTTTCATAG
Organism: uncultured Roseivirgaceae bacterium; assembly: GCA_964389805.1. Lineage (GTDB taxonomy): Bacteria > Bacteroidota > Bacteroidia > Cytophagales > Cyclobacteriaceae > JAGTVG01. The sequence continues at coordinate 3,761 of CAYMFU010000244.1, forward strand.
TCAGGGCTATTTTCCTGTCCATATATTTTAAAAGCAGTACAAACCAGGAAAAAAATAATTTTGGCTTTCATGGATGCTGAAAATTTATATTGATTGAAAATTCATGCGAAACACCCAGGACCGGATGGATCATAACGGCATAATCCAATCTGAATTTTCCAGGCCTGAATCCAATCCCCATAGTTGATTGTAAAGTTTCTATGTTAAATCCAGTCCTCAATGCAATTTTTCCCCGGATCATATACTCAATTCCAAAAATCAGGAAGTGCTGCATGTTCCCATACCATTTGTATTCAATATTGGCCATCAGGTTCTCGGATGGCCGATAAGATAGGCCGGCTTTAAGAATTGCGTGCTGGAAGCTTAACTGTTCAAATCTTTGACCTAATTTGAGTGGCTGAAAAAGATATCCGCCGATTACGAATTTTTGACTAATATTAATTAATCCTCCTAACTCGAGCGACACTGTACCGGCAGATCCATAATTGGAGATAAGGAATTGAATATAACTAAGCTGGATCCCTAAACTGATGAAACGAATCTTGTGGCTGTACCCTGCGCTTATCTTATGTTCGCTAAGATTTTGATCTCCAAATCTGTAAAGATTTATAGATCCAACTCCATTAAATAACTCCCCATTTAATCCAATCCCAATTTTCAAAAGTTCAGGGATCCCATAAAGCATGGCACTGGAAAAACAGACAGAGGTAACAGGATGATCAGCAAGGGCTCCTATGTTGTTAAATCCTGCATAAGCATCCGAAAGGGTAATGGTAGCGCCTGACAGGCCAACAGACCTTGCGCCTAACTCATAGTTGCCATTCTGGGCTCTGGCATTCATGTATGCCAATAGCATACAGAATAGAATTCTGATAGGGAATTTCATAATAGCTGGTTGACTTTCTAAAATAATACTATCTCAAATCACGTGTTTCAGGCTATACAAACATGGATGGAAAATGCCTGAGACAAAGAGTTGAATCCTGGTTTTATAACAAGCTGGTTCCGTTATGAAATTTATTAAAAAATGGAAGAAAAGTCAATAAAACTTTTATGGAATATTTGGAATTATCTTTATTCTTCTTCTACTATTTCATCCGATTTCAGTTGCTTCTCATAAAGCTCCTTGTAAACGCCACTTTTATCAATTAAACTATCGTGATTACCCTGTTCAACAATATGCCCCTCATCGAGAACAATGATGTGATCAGCCAGTTTTGCGGATGAAACCCGGTGGGAAATTATGATGGAGGTCCTGCCTTCCATTATATTTTTAAGATTATTCAGGATATTATTTTCAGTTTTGGTATCCACAGCAGAAAGGCTGTCGTCAAGGATCAGGATCCTTGGATTCCTGACCAGTGCCCGGGCAATTGACAGTCTTTGTTTCTGGCCACCAGAAAGTGTGATACCTCTCTCTCCCAAAACAGTATTAAATCCTTCAGGTAAATCAATTATGTTGTCATGCAGATCAGCATCTATCGCTGCCTGGATAATTCGATCATCGTCAAGCTCTTCACTTCCAAAAGCAATATTTTTATCGATTGTATCGCTAAAGAGAAAGACATCCTGTGGAACATATCCAATTTGATTTCTCATATATTGAATGTCAAAATCGCGGATATCCGAACCATCAAGAAGAATTTTACCTTTTGAAGAATCAAATAAACGACATATTAAATTTGCGATTGTACTCTTTCCTGATCCGGTTGTCCCGATGATTGCCAGTGTTTCCCCCTTTTGAACACCAAAAGATATGTTTCTCAGTGCTTTAATGCCTGAATCCACATATGTAAAATGAACATCCTCAAATTTAATATCACCTTGAATTTCTTTAGTCAGATTTTGCTGCGACTTAATATGATTTTTTTCCAGTAAAAACTCATTTATCCTTTTCTGTGAGGCGGCAGCTCTCTGGACAATACTGGTTATCCAACCCAGGGATGTAACTGGCCAGGTCAGTAAATTTATATAGATGATAAATTCTGCGATATTCCCAAAGCTAAGTGTTCCGTTGATCACTTCGGTACCGCCAACAAATATGGTTAATACAATACTTAATCCAATTAAAAATAGAATCAGTGGAAAAAACAATGCATTTACCCTTGTAAGCCGAAGTGATTTCAATTTGTATTCCTCGCTTCTTTCAGAAAATCTCTCGGCACTTTCATGTTCCCTGGCAAAGGATTTTAATACCCTGATCCCGGAAAATGCTTCTTGCACGAAAGTGGATAATCCCGATAAACTTCGCTGTATTTCTTCAGATCTCCTGTTAATCTTATTGTGTACATAATAAATACTGAAGGAAAGAAAAGGCAAGGGGATAAGGGCGTACATGGTTAACTTGAAATTTATGGTAAACATGATGGGAATCAGCATTAAGAAAAGAGTAAACAGGTTTAATCCATACATTATGGCCGGCCCGATATACATCCTGACTTTACTTACATCTTCAGAAATTCTTGCGAGCAGATCACCTGTATTGTTCCTTCTGTAGAAACTGACTGGCAGGGATTGATATTGTTCGTAGATCTCATTCTTCAGGTCGTACTCAATATGCCTTGACATAGCAATAATAGTTTGTCTGACCAGAAAGAGGAAAAATCCCCTCAATAATGCCATCCCCAGGATGATGAGTCCATAAACGACTACACTTCGCTTGATATTCTCATTATAGTCTTCCTGAATTGCATGGCCATCAAATAGCTTATATACGTTTAGATTATCTATTACCAGATCGAGGGCGTATCTAATGTATTGTGCGGGTAGTATCTGAAAGATGTTCGAAATGATTATAAACAGCAGCCCCAGCAACAGCAGATGCTTATATTTTAATAGATATTTATTTAGATGAGCAAGTTCTTTCACTGCTTATTAACTAGTTTTCCTGATTAAAGTTTGATTTATATAATTCAATTGATATAAAATTGAAAATGCGCTACTTTTGTGGTACTTTGGAATATTTTCAATTGGGACCAATGCAATTAAGGTTCTAAAATATTAAACTTTTAATCCAAAAATAAATGATAGACTTAAAACAAGAGGAAAAGGTTGGTTCCGTGTCCGTGTTCAGCAGTTTATCTGAACATGGTCATGAACAGTTGGTTTATTGTTATGACGAGCACACAGGTTTAAAGGCGATCATTGGTGTTCACAATACTGTTTTGGGCCCCTCATTGGGAGGAACCAGAATGTGGGACTACAAAACAGAAGAAGAAGCTTTGATGGATGTTCTTCGCTTATCACGTGGCATGACATTTAAAGCTTCTATATCAGGGCTAAACCTGGGAGGAGGGAAAGCAGTAATTATTGGTGACGCAAAAAAACTAAAATCAGAACCGCTATTAAGAAGATTTGGCCGGTTTGTCGAAAGCTTAAAGGGAAAATATATTACTGCTGAAGATGTTAATATGAGCCCAGAGGACATGGAATATATTTCTATGGAAACGAAATATGTTACAGGTCTTTCAGAGAAAATGGGCGGTGCCGGAGACCCTTCCCCATTTACTGCCTACGGCGTTTATATGGGGATGAAGGCATGTGCAAAAGAAGCTTACGGAACTGACAGTTTGCAAAATCGGAAAATAGCGGTACAGGGCGTTGGGCATGTGGGTTATTATCTTGTAAAACACCTTGTTGAAGAAGGTGCCAATGTGCTTGTATCAGACATATATGCAGATAAGATAAAAGAAATAACCAAGGAATTTAAAGTTGCCGTAGTTGATGAGAAGTCCATCTACAGTGAAAAAATGGATATTTATGCACCTTGTGCCCTGGGTGCTACAGTTAATGATCAAACTATAGATTCGCTAAGGTGTGATATTATAGCTGGCGCCGCAAATAACCAGTTGGAGGATGAACATAAACACGGGAATATCTTAATGAAAAAAGGGATAATATATGCTCCTGATTTTATGATCAATGCGGGCGGTCTAATAAATGTTGGACTTGATTATCTGGGTAATTATAGCCGGGAAAGAGTATTTAAGAAAGTGGAAAGAATTTATAATACCGTTTTGGATATTATTCATAAATCGAGAAAAGAAAAAATTTCTTCACAGGAAGCAGCCATAAATATAGCTTCGCAAAGAATCCTGGATGTCGGCAAGGTAAAAGGGCATCTATAATTAAGATAAACTACATATGTTAAACAGGCGTATACTTAGATCTAAAGCATTACAATGCTTGTATGCTTTTTATAAATCGAAAGAGGCTAATTACAATCTAGCCCTCGATTATATACGCGATAGATTCTTGCCAGATTTAAATTCAATGGAACCAGTTGATAAATCAGAATTGAATTTAAAGAAAAGAGATTCGATTAAAACTTTCGAGCAAAATTTTAAGCATGATTCTTTCATTAAATTGCAGGACAGCGAAGAGGAAACAGAGGTAACGGCTCATAATGCTTTTATTGATTATGAGGAGCAGAATATGAAAGATTATAAACATTTTAAAACAAATATGTTAAAGGATGTCGAGCACATTTTTGACCTCTATTTGTGGTTACTGATGATACCTGAGGAACTGATCAGGATTATGGAAAATGATACTTCCGGAAAACTTAAAGTCGTGAATAAAAGATTCATTGAGAATCAAATTATAGAATTATTACGTAATAATAATAGGTTTCAAAAAAGTATTATAGATTACAAACTTTCCTGGAACAATGAAAGGGATTTAATACTTAACTGGTTCAAAAATTCTGTTAGACAGGATGAGGATTACCTATCATATATTAAAGGGAAAAAAGAAAAAAAGGATAATTTTACAACTGATAAAAAATTAATACTGCATCTTTATAAGAATCTTCTGTTCAAGAATGATGCATTTCAGGAATTCATGGCTTCGGCCGACTTGAACTGGAATGAAGACAGACATGTAATTAGAAGTATGATTGTGAAGACTTTTAAAAATGTTGAAGCTGAAGATGCAGATATTGAGCTGGCGGTGTTAAGTAATAATTGGGAAGAGGACCGTTCCTTTTTCGAAAAGTTATTCGAGATATCCGTTAAAAAAGATAAGGAATTTGATAATTTAATAGCTGAGAAATCTAAAAACTGGGATATTGAACGAATGGCTATTATGGATAAGATTATACTTAAAATGGCCATTGGAGAAATGATCGATTTCCCTAATATCCCTGTAAAGGTTACTATTAATGAGTATATTGAATTATCGAAAAATTTCAGTACACCAAAAAGTAAAAAATTTGTAAATGGCATCCTTGATGTTCTGTCAGATGAGTTGATAGACCAGGGAACCATTAAAAAAAGTGGTAGAGGATTAATTGACAATAAATAATTTAGATATGAGTAATTCATCAAAATCATTACTGGCATTCTTAATTGGCGCTGCTTCTGGTGCAGTCATTGGTTTATTATATGCCCCCGAAAAAGGAACTCATACAAGGGAAAAACTATCTTTCCTTTTAGACAAGTACAAAAAAGAACTTGAGGATCTTTTGCAGGAGTTGATAAATGCTAAATCAACTCCGGAAACTGTCGCAAAATCAGAAGGACAGAAGGTAATTAAAAATGCAAAAGACAAAGCTGAAAAGCTTCTTGAAGATGTAGATGACCTTATTGGTCAAATAAAAAGTAAAAACGATTAATTAAGATGAAGTATTTAAAAACTTTACAACTGGCATTAATTGTCTTTATTCTGTTTTCCTGTTCATCAGATTCTAAACTTGAAAGAAGGATAACGGCATTGGAAAGAAGGGTTGCATCACTGGAGTCAGGAAATACAGTTGAAAAACGCCCGATAAATGACAATGTATCCCTGGCATCAAATCCGGAAAAGATAAATGATAATACCCCGAAGCCTGTTTTTTCTATAGAAAGTACAGAATTTGATTTTGGTAATGTGAATGAAGGGGATATTGTAAACCATGTATTTGAATTTATCAATACTGGCAAATCTCCACTTGTGATCGATAAGGCAACAGCCTCATGCGGTTGCACAGTCCCGGACTGGCCAAAACATCCAATAGGTGTTGGGGAAACTGGTGAGATAAAAGTAAGATTCGATACAAAAGGAAAACCAAATCAACAGATTAAAACAATTTCTATTATGGCCAATACTGAACCTACCTTAACCCGGTTAAGGATTAAAGGATTTGTGACGCCGAAAAACAAGCAGACAGCCGGACCTGTTAAATAATTTTCAAAATAAATAGATAAGTGATGTTAGATTTTATTTTATTACAAACACCATCAGGAGGTCAGTCATTATACGGGAACCTTCTCCTAATTGGTGGGATAGTCCTGATTTTTTATTTCTTTATGATCAGGCCTCAACAGAAAAAGCAAAAGGATCAGAAGAGATTTCTGGAGGATGTTAAAAAAGGGGATAATATAGTGACTGTCGGAGGCATGCATGGCAGGATTGCATCTATGGATGGTGAAACAATTATTCTTGAAGTGGAAAAGGGTGGTAAAATTAAACTGGATAAATCGTCAATATCCCTGGAAGCCAGCAAAAGATTAAAAAGCGGAAAATAATTTGTTTTATTTGATTGGATAGTGTCAATAAAATATGGAGATGGCTTAAATCCATCGTCAGACCCAGTAACAAAGATCTGAAGATAGTTATTCTATGTATTATTGGAGCTACCATTATCTGGTTTCTAAGTGCCCTTAATAAGACCTACACTACTGTAATAAAGTGCCCGATTGAACTATCATATGAGAATGAAGGTACAATAGAAGTTATTAATCCGCCAAGAAATGTACAGGTAAATGTATCAGGTGTTGGATGGGATCTTTTAAAACAATCGCTATCCTTTAGACGGGATCCTCTTCTGATTTCTGTGGAGAATCCCATTGAAACTAAGCGAATAGCCGGTTATACCATTCAGCCTTTAATATCCCAGCATTTGAGTTCCCTTAACCTGAATTTTGTGGCTACAGATACCTTATACTTTGATATACAACGAGTACAGAAGAAGAGACTGTTTGTATATTTAGATAGCAACAAGGTCAGTCTGAAAAGATTTCATCAGATCATATCCCCATTGAATGTAAGTCCTGATTCTGTTACCATTACCGGTCATGAATCTCTGATAAAAACGCTTAATGATACACTTACCCTTCATTTGCCTCAAGATGAAATTGACAATGATTATTCAGAAAAAATATATATCGATAATTTTGATCTAAGTTTAGTATCCTTTTCCCCATCAGAAATTGACATCAGTTTTGGTGTTTCGAGATATGTCAATCATAGCACTGATCTTGAAATTGAATTGGTAAATTTCCCAATGGATTCCTCTGCTTATATTGAAACCGGTATTGCCCGATTGCATTTTGCCATTCAGGAAGAGATGGAGAATAATTTTCTTGTAGAGGAGTTTTTGATCATCGCTGATTTTAACAATATCAATCAACAGGATTCTACAGTCAGGATCGAGGTAATATCTTACCCCGCTTATGTTCAGGACATAAAGTTGGATACCGCCTTATTTAAAGTTAGATATAGTAGATAACCATATGTCTATAGAAGTTGGCATAACAGGTGGCATAGGTGCAGGGAAGACCCTTGTAGCTAACATATTCAGGACTTTTGGTATACCTGTATACAATTCCGATGCAGAAGCTAAACGATTAATGAATGAGAATGAAGACCTGAAGGAACAAATTATTAATCTCTTCGGCCAGAAGGCTTATGTAAAAGAAGTTTTGAACAGGAGTTATCTGACCGAAGTTGTTTTTAAAAATCAGGATAATCTAAACAGGATGAATAGTCTTGTCCATCCAGCGGTAATAAAGGATTATAATAAGTGGCTGACAAAATATAAAAATAAGCCAATTACTATTAAAGAGGCTGCCTTATTGTTTGAGTCGGGCTCCTACAAAGACCTTGATTATACTATTCTGGTATTAGCTCCAAAGTCCACGCGAATTGAACGGATTTTACTACGTGACGTAAACCGTAGCAAGCAAGATGTAGAAGATATTATTGATAAGCAAATGAGTGAATCACGAAAGAAGAAACTATCAGATTTCATTATTATAAATGATGGTGAAATGATGGTGGTCCCCCAGGTTCTTGAAATCTATAAGAATCTGGTCAATAATCCATAAAAGGATATCAGGTTTTCGAGCATGTAAATAAACGGGTATCGTCTTTTTTCCCTCTCAGGTTGATCTTTCCAATCTCCTCAAATTCGTATCCATTTAATTTTGTGACTTAGTCTTAAAGATCTTAAAGTATTTTTTTGTTGATTTGAATTTGTTCCATTAAGACCTCTTTTGGATGTTATTTGTTCAATTGGAATGGGAATAGGATTCAGGGATCCTTAAAATCGTTGACCTGTAAACAACGTTACGAATGATGCTTTCCCTCGAAGGCTGATCTCTCCGATCTCAACAAATTTAAACTGGTTCTCATTCGGGAGTTTGTGCATCAAATCTTTTGATAACAGAAGGTTCACATTATGCTGGTTACACTGACCTTCAATTCTACTGGTAGTATTCAGGACATCTCCTGTATAGATGATTTCTTTTTTGATGGTTCCTATGGTTCCGGTAGACACTTTCCCGAAATGCATTCCTGCTTTGAAAGTAGGCACCATTTCATACTTTTCAAGATATTTAAATGAGAGTTCGTCGATGGTATCTAAGATATCAAAAAAGCAATGCAGACAATTCGCTTCACTAATTCCTTCTTCAAGCGCCCAGGAGACTACTACTTCATCCCCTACATATTGATAGATCTCACCTTTATGCGTTTCAATAGGCATTGCCAGATCGTTAAAGAAATCATTCAATAATTCAAAATATTTAACATGCCCAAGGTTTTCTGCAATTGAAGTCGATGAAGTTATGTCAAGAAACATAAATATCCTTTCCACTTCCGACATTTCCTTATTTTCATCCTCTGGAACAGGAGCAGTAGTCAGCTGAATATTCGGTTGATTACCTGGTGATTTTTTAAATGCTGAGGTAACTATGGTCACCATTTTGTTATTATCCCAGGGTTTTACTATAAAATCAACAGCCCCTTCTTTTATCGCCTTAATTGCAAGATCTATATCTCCATAAGCAGTCATCATTACGACTCTTGTTTTTGGAGTATTTATTGTCAGATATCTTAAGAGGTCAAATCCTTCTTTTCCAGTGGTGGCACCTGCAGTATAATTCATATCGAGAAGCGCAACGTCAATAGTATACTTGTCAAGAATTTCCGTGATATTATCAGGCGTACTTGTGGTTACAATTTTCTCAAAATGACGTTTCAAAAGAAACTTTGCAGCTAGCAAAACGTCTTCATCATCATCAACTATTAAAACAATTCCATTCTCTACACCCATTTGATTTAAACTCTATACAGTTTCACCTGGATTTTATGATTTCCTAAAAATAATATATAATGTAGTAAAAAACTTTTATTTCTTAATTTTTAAAACAAAAATGATACCTGTTTTTGAGTGGTGGAATAATCCAGGTGTCAGGCATCTTTGTGCTGTGAATTGAAATTCTTACCTAATAGAGTTTTTTGGGTGGAAGACCGGATTCGAACCGGCGACCTCCTGAACCACAATCAGGCGTTCTAACCAACTGAACTACAACCACCATATACTCAAATCTGCCATGAACCTGAGTTTCAATCAAATTCGGATAGCAAAAATACTGCCTTTGATAAGACAATACAAATCAAACAATAAATTTTATCTATTGAATAAGAGCCTGTCTCCGGTTCCCGATTCAATAATTTCTCCACCGTCAAATACAATCCTTCCTGATACAATGGTCTTCTCAATACTGGACCTGAATTCAAATCCCTGAAATGGAGACCAGCCGCATTTTGATAAAATGTTTTCTTCGGTAACCATATAGGATCTATCAAGATCTGCAATTACGATATCTGCAAAATATCCTTCATCTATGAATCCCCGCCTGTCTATCTTATAGCGAATGGCTGGGTTATGAGCCATTTTCTGTACAATAATTCCAAGATCGAATACACCCTGATGATATAACTCCAGCATGGCAATCAGGCTATGTTGGACCAGAGGCCCTCCAGAAGGAGCTTTAAAATAGCTGTTGTGCTTTTCATCTAGTGTATGTGGAGCATGATCTGTAGCTACGATATCTATACGGCCATCCTTTATTGCCTGTCTGATGGCATTTCGATCTTCTTTGAGCTTTACAGCTGGATTCCATTTGATCAGCGTTCCCATTTTCTCATAATCCTCTTTGTGAAACCACAGATGATGAATACAGGCTTCAGCTGTTATACGTTTATCTTCGATACTTCCCGGATCAAACAAGGATAGCTCCTTTTCTGTTGAAATATGGAGAACATGAAGATTGGATCCATACTCTTGCGCTAGAGAAACAGCCAGTGAAGAGGATTTATAACAAGCTTCTGCACTACGTATATCCGGATGGCTATTTATTGGAACATCATCCCCGAATTTTGCTTTGAAATCCTGGATATTCTTTCGAATGATTCCCTCATCCTCACAATGAGTTGCAATCAATAAGGGTGACTTCCTGAAAATGGCTTCCAGCGAAGGATGATGATCGACCAGCATATTCCCTGTTGAGGATCCCATGAAGATCTTTACTCCGCAGACAAGGGTTTGATCGGTCCTGAGTATTTCTTCCAGGTTATCATTAGTGGCACCTATGTAAAACGAATAGTTGGCAAGGGAATTTTTAGAAGCAATTAAGTATTTATTTTCAAGCAAATCCTGGGTAGTAGCATTTGGAACTGTATTTGGCATTTCCATATATGAAGTAACACCTCCGGCTACTGCAGCCCTTGATTCGTGATAGATATCCGCTTTATGTGTTAATCCTGGTTCTCTAAAATGGACCTGATCATCTATGATCCCCGGCAAAACATATTTCCCGGACGCATCGATTACATCTGCTCCAGGATCTGAAATATTATTATCAATTCGTTCAATAATAGGTCCGTTGATAAGCAGATCTGAATTAAATATCTTATTCTTATTTACTACGGTTCCATTTGCTATAATTATCTTTTTCATTCAGAAAAATTGAGATTTAAACTTCGTCTTGAAGTACTTCCTTTATCTTTAATTTTTAATCTATGATCTTGAAATTAGTAACATTATTATACAATTTGGAGAAATCATAGATTAAATAATAATCATTCTTAATTTTACGGTTTAAAGTCTTAAAAATGCAGGAGGAATCAAAAAGTTTCCAGAACCTTAAACTTACAAAGCAGATTTTAAATGCCCTGGCAGATCTTGGCTTTGAATACCCAAGTCCTGTGCAGGAAAAAGTGATCCCTAAGGTGTTAGCGGGCCACGATCTTTTTGGAATTGCACCTACCGGAACTGGGAAAACCGCCGCTTTCATTATTCCTCTCCTTATGAAATTGAAATTTGCACAGGGAGAACATCCGCGGGCTCTTATTCTGGCCCCAACCAGGGAACTCGCAATTCAGATAGACGATGATATTGCTAAACTTTCAACATATTACGACCTCCGGCATGTTTGTATTTACGGAGGAACAGGAATTACTATTCAATCGGATAGTATTCGCAAGGGTGTTGATATAATAACTGCCACCCCAGGCCGGTTTCTGGACCTGTATCAGCGTGAATTCCTATACCCCAGATTGATTAAAACCATGATCCTTGATGAAGCAGATAAAATGATGGACATGGGATTTAAAAAACAGATTAACAGGATTCTTGAGATTATTCCCCCAAAGAACAGGCAGAATCTATTATTTTCCGCCACCCTCCCACCAGATGTTGAAGAATTGTCCTATGATTTTTTAGAATTTCCCGTTAAAGTTGAGATAGAACCACAAGGCACCACTGCTTCAACCATTGACCAGTGTTTTTATAAAACCCCGAATTTAAAGACTAAAATAAATCTCCTTGAATATTTACTTGAGAATTCAGACCGTTTTAAAAGAGTTATAATTTTTACCAAGACAAAGGAAACAGCAAATAATATTTTTAAATATATCCAACGAAAAATTGATGTCAACTCAAGAGTGATACATGCTAATAAAAGTCAGAATTCCCGATTAAATGCAATTAATTCATTTAAGGAAGGTGAGGTCAGGATCCTGGTCTCTACTGATGTTACAGCCAGGGGAATAGATATTACTGAAATATCTCATGTTATTAACTTTGATGTACCCATCATTTATGAAGATTATATACACCGGATCGGGCGAACAGGAAGAGCGAATAAGACGGGTGAATCCATAACTTTTGTAACAGATCCGGATTTTCATCACTTGCAGGAAATAGAAAAAATTATTCGTCAGAAAATCCCTGAAAAACCATTTCCAGGGGGAGTTAATGTTGAGATCACAGAAAAATGGGAAAAAAGTCTGATGGATAGAGAGTTAGATAGAATAAAACGGAAACTAAACCCTGACTTCAAGGGTGCTTTTCATCAAAAGAAGCGCAAAATCGATAAAAAAAGGAAACCGAAATAATTTTTGTCTTTATTCTTCCGCCTTAAAAAAAACTACGCTATTTCATAACATTTTGATTTAATATTCGTACATTTGATTAGATCTTTCTCTTATCATAGCTGGTTGAATTTTGAAGCCGGGCCCTCCCTAAAATCCCGGCTTCTTCTTTTATATTCATTTAAGATTTCTTTCCATATTGGACACCTCCCAAGCTGTATAAAAAATAAGCTTTGTTATCAATGCCATCCTATCGAATAAAATCTTATCTATTACATCTGTAGGTTTATGATAGTCACCATGGACGCCAGTGAAATAAAAAATTACTGGAATCCCGTTTTTTGCAAAATTATAATGATCAGATCGATAATAGAACATTTCTGGATGATCTTCAGCATTATAGGTATAATCCAATATCAATCCTATATGGTTTTTATTGGCTTTTTCAGATATCACGTGCAATTCCTGTGAGATTTTGTCAGATCCAATTAAATATACATAGCCAGGATTATCAACATACTTATTGTCAATACGCCCAATCATATCGATATTAAGATTAGCTATGGTTTTACTCAATGGAAACAGAGGATGACTTACGTAATAGGAAGACCCTAGTAGCCCTTTTTCTTCACCTGTTAATAGAATAAACATTACACTTCTTTTGGGTCCAATGCCCATTTCCCTGGCAAGCGCAAATGCTTCGGCAAGTTCAAGAATAGCAGCAGTACCAGATCCATTATCATCTGCGCCATTATATATCTCCCCATTTTTGATACCAACATGGTCATAATGAGCGGAAATGATCAACACTTCATCGGATCTTTGCAGGCCTTCAACAAACCCAATAACATTCTCTGTCTGTACGATATCCTCGGTACTTTCAACTTCTGCGATCACTTCCCCTTCCTGAATTTTATTTATAGACTTGTATTTGCCTTTTCCCGCCTTGGCCACTGATGACTTTAGTTTCTTAATAGAAGTATCAAACATCCTCTCAGCCATTCCAGGGGTAATTAAAAATACTTTCATATTATCCTCTGGTGTATCACTTTTCAATTTGAATTGTGCCCCCATAAGGTAATTTCTATACGATGAAATGACCTTTTTAATATTCTCATCGGTACTACCATAAATGATAAATATTTCTTTTATCCCTGCGTCCTTAGCGATCGACACCTTTTCTTCCCAATTTCCAATTACCTCAGGCAGCATAATCACAACCCCTTTATTACTGCAATCAATATTATCATAATCCTCTTTAATTCCTTGTCCCGCAAATTTTAATGAAATATTCTTATTATAAGATTGAATAGAAGTACTTACATATATAAAATCCTCCATATTCTTGTAGCTAACACCTTCAACACTGAGGATTACCTCTCCCCATTTTCCTTTGACTAAATTAAAGGTTTGATAGTATGGGTTCTCTGATCCTTCTTTTATAGGATTCAACCCAATTTCCTTGAATTGATTTTGAAGATATTCGGCCGCTTTTTGCAAACCAGGTTGTCCAGTTTCCCTCCCTTCCAGTGAATCGTGGGAAATAATTTCCAGGTGTCTGTTTAAATCATTTTCCCTAATGCTGCTAACAACGGCATCAATACTTTTTACTTCTTGTGCTTCAGCAAAATAAACTACTAAAAACAATGAACATACTAGATGAAAATTCTTTATAGATTCCAATACTTTAAACTTTCGAAATAACATTTTTTTTATACATTATATTTTACCTTTGCACACCTTGATAATGCTTATTAAACCTGAAAATCTGGTAGGTAAAGTTATGAATTTAAATTTGAATAAAATCAGCAAATTTGAAAGCAGGCATATAGGTCCTTCTAAAGATCAAATTGAGAAAATGTTGAAAGTGATCGGAGTGGCCAACTTGGAAAACTTAATAGACGAAACGCTTCCAGAAGCTATCAAACTTGATAAATCACTTAATCTACCAAGGCCTCTAACAGAATCTGAATTTATAACCAGCTTCAGAAAGATAGCGCAAAAAAACAAAGTGTTTAAATCTTTTATTGGAATGGGCTATCATAATACACGTACTCCGCCAATCATTCAGAGAAATATCCTGGAGAATCCTGGCTGGTATACGGCCTATACCCCCTACCAGGCCGAGATCTCACAAGGCAGATTGGAAGCATTAATAAATTTTCAGACTCTGGTCACTGATCTTACAGGTATGGAGATAGCCAATGCTTCCCTATTGGATGAAGGAACTGCTGCTGCGGAAGCAATGGCCATGTTGTACGCACTTAGAAAAAGAAATAAAAAGGAATCCAATACATTTCTTGTTGATTCAAATACATTTCCACAATCGATCGACATCCTGCGAACCAGGGCAATACCTCTTGGTATTCATATCGAGGTCAAATCCATAACTCCAGAGGATCTTGATCATGAGAATATATTTGGTATCTTTCTTCAATATCCTGATTCTAATGGGCGTATTATAGATCACGGGCAGTTGATGAAGAAAGCTGCTGAAAGCCAGGCATTTACTGCTGTTGCCGTGGATCTGTTAAGTCTTACTTTACTGACTCCCCCAGGTGAATTAGGTGCGGATGTTGTTGTTGGGACTTCTCAGCGATTTGGTGTTCCCTTAGGATTTGGCGGTCCGCATGCGGCTTTTTTTGCCACAAAAGATGAATTTAAAAGACAACTACCTGGAAGAATTATCGGAGTATCTATAGATTCTAATGGGAACAAGGCGTATCGAATGGCACTTCAAACCCGGGAACAGCATATTAGAAGGGAACGCGCTACTTCAAATATTTGCACAGCCCAGGTTCTTTTAGCCGTAATGGCCGGTATGTATGGAGTATATCACGGACCTGAAGGACTAACTGCGATCAGTTCCATGATTCACCAACTGGCAATAATGCTTGAAAAACTTCTTGCAGATTCAGGATTTACTCAACTGAACGATTATTATTTTGACACATTGAAAATTGAGGTCAAACCTGGTGAAAAAGAAAAGATCAGAATCCTGTCAGAAAAAGCTCTGATCAACTTTAAATATTTCGATGATAATCATGTGGGGATATCCCTCGACGAGACTACCAGCGAGGAGGACATCATCATGATCGTAAACTTATTTGCAAAAGCAAGGGCATTAGGGGAAAATTCTATCCCTTCATCCAGCCTAATATCAAATCTCAATGCACGGATCCCTGCATCATTAGAAAGAAAAACTGCTTTTATGGAACACCCCGTATTTCATGAGTACCGCTCGGAACATGAAATGCTGAGATACCTGAAAAGACTTGAAAACAAAGACCTTTCCCTGGCCCATTCAATGATCTCCTTAGGCTCCTGCACAATGAAGTTAAACGCGACTACGGAGATGCTGCCCGTTACCTGGCCGGAATTATCAAATATCCATCCTTACGTACCAGAAAATCAGACCAAGGGCTATCAGGAAATAATTGCCAATCTGGAGGCCTGGTTGTCTGAGATCACAGGCTTTGCCGCTACTTCTTTACAACCCAACAGCGGCGCTCAGGGAGAATTTTCAGGATTGATGGTGATAAGAGCATATCATGAATCCAAAGGGCAAGGGCACCGAAATGTAACATTGATACCTTCTTCCGCCCATGGCACAAATCCAGCAAGCGCTGTTATGGCTGGGACAAGGGTCGTAATTGTAAATTGCGATGATTCCGGAAATATTGATCTGGAGGATCTTGCGGATAAGGCAGAAAAACACAAAGAAGAACTTTTTGCCCTAATGGTTACTTATCCCTCTACACATGGTGTATTTGAAGAAAAAATTATTGAAATATGTGACCTGATCCATAAATATGGAGGTCAGGTATATATGGATGGTGCCAATATGAATGCTCAGGTAGGATTAACCAATCCTGCTATTATCGGAGCTGATGTTTGTCATTTAAACCTTCATAAGACCTTCTGTATACCTCATGGAGGTGGTGGTCCTGGTATCGGACCTATTTGTGTGGCTTCTCATTTAAAACCATACCTTCCTGGAAATCCGGTTATTAATATGGGTGGAGAAGAAGCGATTACAGCTATTTCTTCAGCACCATGGGGAAGTGCAGGCATTTTGGCTATATCTTACGCATATATTGAATTGATGGGATCAGAGGGATTGACAAATGCTACTAAAATAGCTATCCTGAATGCAAATTACATAAAAAGCAGATTGGAAGGGCATTTTAAAATTCTCTATTCTGGCAAAAACGGAAGATGTGCTCACGAAATGATCGTTGATTGCAGGGAATTCAAAAAGGCAAATATCGAAGTAGAAGATATTGCTAAAAGACTCATGGATTATGGATTCCATGCACCTACAGTATCGTTTCCAGTTGCCGGAACTTTAATGGTTGAACCTACTGAAAGCGAGTCGTTACAGGAACTCGATAGATTTTGCGATGCATTAATTAATATTAGAGAAGAGATCCAGGAAATTGAATCCGGGAAGGTTGATTCTGAATTAAATGTCTTAAAAAACGCTCCACATACCCAAGCTGTTGCTATGTCAGATCATTGGGATTACCCTTATGCAAGGTCGAAGGCAATATATCCTTTGGATTTTGTGAAGGACAATAAATTCTGGCCTTCGGTTAGCCGGATTGATAGTGCATACGGCGACAGGAATCTCTTCTGCTCGTGCATCCCTGTGGAAGAATATGAGACACCGGATGAAGTAACAATTTGATTTTCAATATCATTGCCAATTCATTTCAGGAAAGGATTGACAGCTGATCAATGGAATTGGAATACGTATGCGGGAATAAATAGGCGGCCAATCAATAGGACGCAGTTTGGCAGCAAATCATATGCAAGGAATTACACTAATCAAACCATATCTCGTGTTCCTTTGAATCATATCTTGGTTTTCGCAGGGGTTCAGGTTTCTTCTTCTGATCCATTGGTCTTTTCCACAGGGAAGCCCACCAATGTTCAAAGCGGCTTTCTTGATCCATACCTTCAAATTTTCTATGCTTTGTCGACAAGCGTTTGTAATGAATTCGTTCGAATAGCCTTCTTTGCACTTTAAAATCTCCCTTATAGGCAAATATTTCACTTGATGCTTTTTTCAGCCTGGCTTCTTTCTGCCTTTCAGAAATATATTTAAGATCACCGGAATAACTCATAGCCTCATTCGATTTTTTCTTCAATTGTGATTCTTTAGCAGATTTGCTTTTGGTTTTAAACAATCCGGCATTCAGTATTTCTATTGATTTCCTGATATATTGGGATTCCCTATCCTGGATACTTTGTCCCTTATATAAACCCTGGCTCATCATTTCAACTGATTTCCCCATATAGATATCCTCTTTATTGATATCTCCTCTCACTTTGTACAGTCCTACGTTGGAAGCCTCAATAGATTTTCTGATATACATAGCCTCCTTCTTACGATCAGAACGTTTAATAGTTAGGCCGGCACTTTGCATTTCCACAGATTTAGCCATATAAATGTCATCCTTCTGTAGCTTATTCAGGTTCAAATCCCCCTGGTATTGAGACTGCGCCATCGAATTGGATTGCATGAGTTGCTTTCTGTCCCGTAATGACTTGTTCTTAATTACAAGTCCCTGGTTCTGTGCCTCTATCGATTTGATCATGTATAAGTCATCCCGCTTCTTTGCATTAAACTTCAAATTCCCCTGGTACTGCGACTGCGCCATCGAATTGGATTGCATGAGTTGCTTTCTGTCCCGTAATGACTTGTTCTTTATCACAAGTCCCTGGTTCTGTGCCTCTCTCGATTTGATCATATACTGATCCTCCCGGTTCTTTGCATTATATTTCAAATTGCCCTGATATTGAGACTGAGCCATTGAATTGGATTGCATAATTTGTTTCCTGTCGCGTAAGGACTTTTTCTTTATCACAAGTCCCTGCTTCTGTGCCTCTATCGATTTGATCATATACTGGTCATCCCGGTTCTTTGCATTATATTTCAAATTACCCTGGAACTGGGATTGGGCCATGGATTTGGATTGCATCACCTGTTTTCTATCTCTGACTTTTTTCGATTTGACGGTCATCCCCTGGTTCAGGCCTTCTACCGATTTAGCCATGTAGGTGTCGTCTTTCCGGCTCCTATTTAAAGATAAATTCCCTTTATTAGTAGCAGCCTTGTTCGAATTTCTTCTTATCTGGCTATCTTGTTTCCTCTTAGATTTAACTCTGTAAAGACCCTGTGACTGAGCAAGCATTGATTTTTCAAGAGTTCCTGCCTGAATCTGTTTCCTGGATTTAGATTTACTAAGTCCTTGCATTAAAGCTTCCTCAGATTTTTGAGAATATTGAGCCAGCTTTTCATTGCGTTTTCGGACATTAGTCCTGCCAGGAGTATCATCAACAGGGGTCTGTGGAAAAAATCCTTGCCTGGATCGTAACACATAAGGTTCAACGCGAATATTACCCTGGTGCTGTACAATTTTCTTTGATTGTTTCTTGTATTTCTTTTGACGTCTTGGATTTGTATCCTTTAATACCATTCCCTGCCTCTTCGACTCATTGGCCTTTTTTGTATAATTTTTTTTCTGTTTCCTTTTAGATTGCGAAAAAGTCCTTGATGGATTTTTTTCTGCATTCTGCTTTTTGGGAACATATCGCTCCTGTAATGCTTCAGGAACCACTTCTAATTCTCCGCTGGTTTGGTTTTGAATAGAGGCATTGCGATACCTCTTTCGTCTTTCTTTCTTTTTCTTGTTTTTATTTTTGCGGCTCTCTTTATAGGCTGCTGATTTTTTATCAGATATCTTAATTTGACCATTAACGGAATTACTGATAAACATTAAAGCGAACATTACCAGAAGGCATGATACAACCATTTTGAAAGGATATAGCTTTCCTTCAATCAGTTTAAGGATCTGATAAATATAGTTGTATCTCAAAATTATTCAGTTAATCTTATGATCTATAAACGCTAAAATCTACAAAATATTTACAAATATGCAGAAAATCCCGTGCGTTCTCAATATTCAATTAATCGAAGGAGTTTCTTCTTAAATCTACCAGGTGGAAGGAAATTTTCTTC
The DNA here is from genome assembly GCA_964389805.1 of uncultured Roseivirgaceae bacterium. Taxonomy (GTDB): domain Bacteria; phylum Bacteroidota; class Bacteroidia; order Cytophagales; family Cyclobacteriaceae; genus JAGTVG01. The sequence goes on from CAYMFU010000244.1 coordinate 23,208, forward strand.
CAGGTTATTCACAAAAGGTACGGGTGTATCGAGACTTCCCTCCCTCAATACAGGTCCATCAAGATATTCAAACAGGTTTTCAGCAATAAAAGCAGAAATTTCACCCCCTATTCCGCCAGTAATTGTTGCTTCATGAAGGATGAAAACTTTTCCGGTTTTCTTAACGGATTCTGAAACAAGTTCTTTATCCCAGGGTATTAGAGTTCTGAGATCTATCAGATCAAAAGATATATCTGGCAGAGTCTCGATGATGGCTCTGGACCATACGATCCCATATCCATATGTGATAATGGTAATATCTTTTCCGTCCAATACCTTTCTTGCCTTCCCCAAGGGTAAAGTATAATAACCTGCAGGGATCTCTTCACTTATAGATCTATATAGTTTTTTATGCTCAAAAAACATCACTGGATTAGGATCTTCAAAAGCGGTGAGTAATAGTCCTTTTGCATCGGCGGGTGAGGATGGATACACTACCTTTAATCCGGGAGTATGTGTGAACCAAGCTTCATTAGACTGGGAATGGAATGGCCCGGCATTAACACCAGCACCGGTTGGCATTCTAATGACTACATCAGCATTTTGTCCCCATCGATAATGAACTTTTGCCAGATTATTTATGATTTGTGTAAATCCGCTGGAAACGAAATCAGCAAATTGCATTTCGACCATAGATTTCATGCCTGCAATAGATAAACCAAGGCTCGCTCCCAAAATTGCTGATTCACACAGTGGAGTATTCCTAACCCTGGCTTTCCCATATTTTTCAAATAATCCCTCGGTAACTTTAAACACGCCTCCATATTCGGCGATATCCTGTCCCATCAAAATAAGATCCGGATGTCTATCACAAGCTAGGTCTATCGCTTCATTAATTGCATCCACGAATCTTTTTTTGTATGTTTTTGTTGAACCGGGCTCGACTTCTTTCATCTCATAGGGATAAAACACATCCTCTTTTTCCCTTTCTTCCAAAAAGCGTGGATAAGGATCATCGTAGGCTTTTTCTAATCCTTCATCAATATTCAATTTTATTTTATCCTTGATATTCTCTTTTAGCTTTTCATTTAACACATTATTGTCAAATAAAAATTTCTCATAGTTATCGATCGGATCTTTTATTGCCCACTTCTCCAATAGATCTTTTGGGACATATTTTATCCCTGAAGCTTCTTCATGCCCCCTCATTCTGAATGTTATCGCCTCCAGAAGAATTGGACGATGCTTTCTCCTGACTCTTCTTGCTATTTTTTTTACAGTCTGATATACTTCGAGCACATTGTTGCCATCAATTTGATGAGCCTCCATTCCATATCCATGACCCTTATCAATGAAATGTTGATGATTGTATTGTTCAATACTTGGAGTGGACAGTCCATAGCCGTTGTTTTCAATAAAAAATAATACAGGAAGGTCCCAGACTGACGCAACATTCATAGCTTCATGAAAATCGCCTTCACTTGCCCCTCCATCACCGCAAAAAACCAGGACTACTCTCTTTTCTTCTTTAAGTAAATGAGAAAGGGCAATGCCATCCGAAATACTGAGTTGAGGTCCCAGGTGAGAGATCATTCCTACAATATGATGCTCCTTGCTTCCAAAATGGAAAGATCTATCCCTTCCTTTCGTAAATCCTGACATCTTTCCCTGAAATTGGGCAAACAGCCTGTGCAAAGGTACCTGACGGCTGGTGAATACCCCAAGATTTCGATGCACGGGCAGAATGTATTCTTCCCGTTTGAGCGCTAATGTTGCACCAACAGATATTGCCTCCTGCCCTATTCCGCTAAACCATTTGCTTATCTTACCCTGTCGGAGTAATTTTAGCATCTTTTCTTCAATCATTCTCGGGGTGAGCAAGGCCTCGTAAAGTGTAATCAACCTTTTATTGGTGATCCCTCTTCTGTCGAAGTACATTGTTTTACTTTTTGTCAAATGTAAAAGATTGAATTGAAGATAAAAACAGATGTATTTTATATTTTTGCGGTTGCAAACTTATGATAAATTACGAAGAATTTTCTCTGGATAACGGCCTGAAGGTAATTGTACATGAAGATCATTCACTCCCCATAGCGGTATTGAACATCCTTTATAATGTGGGCTCAAGGGATGAATCAGAAGACAAAACCGGATTTGCTCATTTATTTGAGCATCTGATGTTTGGTGGTTCGATAAATATCAAATCATTTGATGAACACTTGCAGAAAGTAGGTGGAGAGAACAATGCATTTACTAGCCCTGACATAACCAATTATTATATCTCTATACCTGCCGCTAATCTGGAAACAGCATTCTGGCTGGAATCAGACCGAATGCTCAGCCTTTCTTTCGAAGAAAAGGTTCTGGAAGTCCAGAGAAAAGTTGTAATTGAGGAGTTCAAACAACGATACCTGAATCAGCCTTATGGGGATGTGTGGTTAAAATTACGTCCCCTGGCTTATAAAAAACACCCATACAAATGGCCGACCATAGGGAAAGATATACATCATATTGAAACGGCTTCTATGGATGATGTTAGATCGTTCTTTAATAAATTTTACATTCCAAATAATGCTACATTGGTTGTCGCCGGGGATGTGCATGCTAAACAGGTTATGAAGCTGGCGAACAAATGGTTTGGACCCATTCCGGTAGGGGAAAGATATAAGCGGAAACTCCCTGAAGAACCTACTCAAATTGAAGCCAGACGGCAGATAACCGAAGCTAATGTTCCATTGGATGCGATCTATATGGCATTTCATATGCCTGGAAGACTTGACACCGATTATCATGTAGTTGATCTTATAAGTGACATTTTAGGCAGGGGTAAAACATCCAGGTTGTATCAAAGTCTTGTAAAGGAGAAGAATATCTTCAATTCTATAAACGCTTATGTAACCGGATCAATTGATCCTGGACTATTAGTGATAAGTGGAAAAATTAAAAATGGCATAGCTCAGGATGCTGCTGAGTCTGAAGTTAACGTTATCATTGAAAACCTGGTAAAAAATGGCCTCAACAAAGAGGAACTCCAGAAGGTTAAAAACCAGGCTTATACTTCACTTGCATTTCAGGATGTAGAATTATTGAACAGGGCGATGAATCTTGCGTATTATTCAAATATGAAGGATCCAGGCCTCCTTAATAAGGAGAAAGCTAAAATTGAATCAATTAATATTGACGAATTACTAAAGGCCGGCAAGGAAATATTCAATCTGAGCAACCGGAACATTTTAAATTATAATTCCATAAAATAAGGTCTAAGGTGCAAGCACAAGCTGTAATTGAACTTCACTATTTTCCATCCATACCGTACGTCGCATCCTGGGTTTACTTTGATGAGGTAGTTATTGAATCAAAAGAAAGTTATATCAAACAGTCCTTTAGAAACCGGTGTCAAATTAGAACTGCGAATAAGATTGACGATTTGATCGTCCCAATTCAAAAGGGAAACAGCAACATCCCTATACAGGAGATCCGTATTGACCATAATCAGTCGTGGATCAAGAACCACTGGGGGGCAATTCAATCAGCCTATGGTAATGCACCATTTTTTGAACATTATAAGGAGGATATCGAAAAAATTCTGTTTAGCAAACCCCGCTTTCTATTTGATCTTAATCTTGAGATCCTGGAGCTACTTTTACGATTGATTGGGTTAAATAATAAAATCATTTTTTCTCAGAAGTTCGAAAAAATATATCCTCCCGGAATTCAGGATTTACGATCTGCTATTCATCCGAAACAGGAGGAATATGAATTATATTTTTACACCCCGCAGGAATACCCGCAAGTATTTGGGAATCAATTTATTAAAGACCTGAGCATCATTGATTTAATCTTTTGTGAAGGGCCAAATGCTATTCATGTCCTAAAAAGGTCTATTGGTGTTTTTTAAAACAATTCCAAGACTACAATCGTTAAAATTCTGTATGCTCTGGTATTATTCATAATATATGTATATCATAGCATATTAAATCAATTAGATTTAACTTTACATATTACTGTTCAAAGAGGTATTGAATGGAAGCAAAATTCTCAAATCGGGTAAAAGAAGTAATTTCATTAAGCCGGGAAGAAGCACTCCGGTTAGGACATGATTATATTGGAACCGAACACCTTTTATTAGGAATGATCCGGGAAGGTGAAGGGGTTGCTATTAGCATTCTAAAGAAACTGGGTGTATCGCTTGATGACCTAAGAACGTCTATAGAGCAGGCCACCCGTGGAACAGCCATAACTAACGTGAAAAATTTAGCCAATATCCCTTTGACACGACAATCTGAGAAAGTGCTTAAAATAACATACCTGGAGGCTAAGATCTTTAAAAGTCAGTTGATCGGGACTGAGCACCTTTTGCTTTCAATCTTAAGAGATGAAGATAATATAGCCACACAAATTCTTGAAAAATTTGACGTGAACTACGATGTTGTGAAAGAACTGTTAGAATTTCAAACTGAAAACCCTATGGCTTCCTCCGATACGGGTGATGGAGATGATGATGCTTCAAGAATTTTCGGAAGTACATCTGGTAAAAGTGAAGGCAGTTCGAAAAGTCCAGAAAAGAGTCGAACCCCGGTACTTGACAATTTCGGGAGAGATTTGACGAAACATGCTGAAGAAAACAAGTTAGACCCAATAGTAGGGCGCGATAATGAAATAGAACGCGTAGCTCAAATTTTAAGCAGAAGGAAGAAAAACAATCCGGTGCTTATAGGTGAACCAGGTGTAGGTAAAACAGCCATTGCAGAAGGTCTGGCCCTGAGAATTACCCAGAAAAAAGTATCAAGGGTGTTATTTGGCAAACGTGTTGTTACGCTTGATCTTGCCTCTCTGGTAGCAGGGACTAAATACCGGGGGCAGTTTGAGGAAAGAATGAAAGCGGTAATGAATGAACTGGAGAAATCTCCGGAGGTTATTTTATTTATTGATGAATTGCATACTATTGTTGGTGCCGGAGGCGCTTCAGGATCTTTGGATGCTTCGAATATGTTTAAGCCTGCTTTGTCAAGAGGAGATATCCAATGTATTGGTGCCACAACGCTTGATGAATACCGGCAATATATCGAAAAGGACGGTGCCCTTGCCAGACGTTTTCAGGTGGTTATGGTTGATGCAACCACACCTGAAGAGACTATAACGATATTGAATAATATAAAGGAAAGATATGAAGATCATCATCATGTAAATTATACTGAAGATGCAATACAAGCCTGTGTTCGTCTCTCTGACAGGTATATCAGCGACCGGTTCTTGCCAGACAAGGCAATTGATGTTCTTGATGAAGCTGGAGCCAGGGTTCATATCAATAATATCCATGTACCCCAGGAGATCGTAGATCTTGAAGAAGGCATTGAAGATGTTAAAAAGGAAAAGAACAGGGTTGTTAAAAGCCAGAAATACGAAGAGGCAGCCCAGTTAAGAGATAGAGAAAAGAAACTTATTAACCAGCTCGATGAAGCGAAGGATAAATGGGAAAATGAAACCCGAACGAAACGGTTTGAGGTAAATGAAGAAAATGTAGCTGAAGTGGTTGCAATGATGACAGGTATTCCTACCAACAGAGTTGCACAGAACGAAAGCTCAAAGCTTCTGGGCATGGGTGAGGAACTAAAAAAACGTGTAGTTGGTCAGGATAATGCTATTAATAAGCTTATTAAGGCTATCCAAAGGACGAGGGTAGGTTTGAAAGATCCAAGGAAACCTATTGGATCATTTGTATTCCTGGGTCCAACCGGTGTAGGGAAAACTGAATTAGCCAAAGTACTCGCCTCTTATATGTTTGACAAAGAAGACGCTTTGATCAGGATTGATATGAGTGAATATATGGAAAAATTCAGTGTCTCAAGACTAGTTGGAGCTCCTCCCGGTTATGTTGGTTATGAAGAAGGTGGACAACTAACCGAAAAAGTAAGGAGAAAGCCATATAGTGTGGTATTACTTGATGAAATTGAAAAAGCACACCCTGATGTGTTTAATATTCTCTTACAGGTTTTAGATGATGGAACCCTGACTGATGGACTTGGAAGAAGAATTGATTTCAGAAACACCATAATCATAATGACTTCGAACATCGGTGTCAGAGATCTGAAAGATTTCGGGGCCGGTATAGGATTCTCCTCTAAATCCAGGGAATCCAGCATGGATGACCTGATGAAATCTACAATTCAGAATGCGTTAAAGAAAACATTCAGCCCGGAATTTTTGAACAGACTGGATGATTTGATCATATTTAATTCTCTCCATATAGAGCATATCTACCAGATCATCGAAATTACCCTGGATAGTTTATTTGCCCGGATCCATGACCTTGGATTTAAAGTTGAATTATCAGCTAAGGCTAAGGATTTTCTTGCTGATAAAGGATACGATCCTCAATATGGCGCTAGACCTTTGCATAGGGCTATTCAAAAATATCTGGAAGATCAAGTAGCTGAAGAGATCCTGAAAGGAGACGTGAAGGAAGGGGATATAATAAAAGCTGATCACTCAGGCAAAGGCGAAGAATTAACCATCAGTATTAAAAAAGCAAAGAAAAAAACTGAAGGTCAAGTATCGAAAACTTCAAAAGGATCAAAGGAATCAGAAGAAAAAGAAGAAAAACAGGATTAGAATTTAGTATTTATCAGACATATATTAATAAGCAAACCTCTGTTTATTCAATTTCCCTTAATTAAATCTTATCTAGATCGTATAGCCTAATAAATGGTTTTCCTCTTTGTATAATTCCCTATTATAATTCAGAATTGTAATTTCATTTTTATTCTCATACCTTTATCTGCTTTGTGTTTGATGGTTTCAGGGAAATCTTACTATAAAAGGAAATCAGATTGTTGTAATTGACTTTATTGAAATAAAATATAGAAATAAACGATGAGTGAACTGATTAATAATTCGAATGACAGAAAGATAAGATTGAAGGAGTTGATCTTGAAATTACATCAGGGTGAGTCTGAACAAGAAGTAAGAACTGAGTTGATGAAGAGTTTAAAACAAATTCCATATGGAGAGGTAGTGGAGGTGGAGCAGGAATTAATTAGCGAAGGATTACCTGAAGAGGAGGTTCTTAAACTATGTGATGCCCATTCAGCAGTTCTGGATGGCAATATTGACCTCTCAGCTTCAAAATCAATTCCCCCTGGACATCCACTTGATGTAATGAAAAATGAAAACACGGAACTTCTAAAGGTAGCAGGGCAGATAGACCAATCAATTAGAAAAATATCCCAGGAATCAGAAGATGATCTAAATACTCAGCTTCTAGCATTAAGAGGATTATTCAATAGCTTGTATGATGTAGATAAACTTTATCAACGCAAAGAATATTTATTATTTCCATACCTTGAAAATCAAGGCATCACAGGGCCGCCGAAAGTAATGTGGGGGAAGCATGATGAAATAAGGGAGTTAATAAAAGGAAGCATTGAACTTCTGCAAACAGAGAGCATATCGGTGGAGGAATTTATTGCTGCTTCCGAAATCATATTAAAGCCGGCTATTAAGGGTGTGATAGATATGACGATAAAGGAAGAGCAGATCCTATTTCCTATGACATTAGATAAACTTACGGAGGCAGATTGGTATGAAATCAGCAAACAATCTCTGGAAATCGGTTTTTGTTTATATGATCCGCAAGATGAATGGAGGCCCGTCTGGGCTAAGCAAGAAAGGTCAGATAAAGGTTCAACATCTGGAGATAATATCCAATTGCCTTCCGGAGGATTTACTGTTGAAGAATTGCTTGCTGTTTTAAATACCCTCCCTGTAGATATGACCTTTGTTGATCGTAATGATAAGGTAAAATATTTTTCACAAAGCAAGGAAAGAATATTCCAGCGAAGCCGTGCTATATTGAACAGGGATGTGAGACATTGTCATCCTCCATCCAGCACGCATATAGTAGATAAAATTATAGAAGATTTTAAAGCAGGAAAAGAATCACGTGCACCATTCTGGATAAATATGGGCGGGAAAATGATACATATTGAATATTTTGCTCTCAGAAATGAGAATAATGAGTATTTAGGGACAATAGAGGTTTCACACGATGTTACGGCATACCGTGAATTGGAGGGAGAACAAAGAATATTATCATATACAAAGGAGGCATAATGGATAAAAAACAAATAATAATTAGCCCTAAGACAAAAGTTCTGCAATTAATAGAAACTTATCCTGAATTGGAGGATGTACTGATCAATTATGTGCCTGCCTTTAAAAAATTAAAGAATCCCATTTTAAGAAAAACCGTAGCAAAAATTGCAACCCTACAGCAGGCAGCCAGCATAGGAAATGTAAAAGTCGGTGATTTAATCAATCACCTAAGGCAAGAAGTCGGACAGGAGGGTATGACCAGTGAAATCAATAACCCATACAATACCCGGCAACCAGATTGGTTTAACGAAGCGAATATTGTACAGGAACTCGACGTGAGAGATATGCTGGCAGCTGGTGAACATCCGGTAAACCAGGTAATGGCCGACCTGAAGAAACTTCCTGAAAATACAATATATAAAATGATTGCTCCATTCCTCCCTGCTCCTTTAATTGATAAAGCATCGAGTATCGAGGTTAAACACTGGGTAGTAAAAGAAAAGGAAGACTTATTTATCATATATTTCAGCAAGTCATAAAATGACTGTCCCGATAGTAAAAGATTATTGTGAATTCTGCTTAAATTGATACCTGATTTATAATCATTAAAAGCTGTTCCTGTCATGGGATATCTGAATGCATATGATATTTCATATATTCATCCTGATAAGGAAGTGCTTTTTAAAAATCTTAATTTATCACTCCACGGAAATCAAAAAGCTGCTATAGTAGGAAAAAATGGTATCGGAAAATCTATATTCCTTCAAATCTTAGCCAAAATAAAAAATCCTAATAACGGTGTTGTTGAAACTTCCACTCCTCCATTTTATGTTCCCCAACATTTCGGGCAATTCAATAATCTGCAGATCGGTGAGGCATTGCAGATAAATGACAAATTAGATGCATTAAGTCAAATAACCGGAGGAAACGTAAATAGCAAATATTTTTCAGCATTGAATGAAGAATGGGATATTGAAGAAAAATGCCGGGAAGCATTCAATCTTTGGAAAATAGATCACCTCTCTCTCAATCAAAAAATGAATTCAATCAGCGGTGGTGAAAAAACCAAAGTGTTTCTGGCAGGCATATTTATTCACAAACCTGAAATTGTCCTTCTTGATGAACCCACAAATCATCTGGACACAAATAGTAGAAAAATTCTTTATGAATATGTTTCTAAAAAAAAGCATATGTTGGTAATCGTAAGTCACGATCGTGTTTTACTAGAGATGCTAAATCCTATATACGAGTTAACAAGACAGAAAGTAATAACATATGGGGGAAACTATACTTTTTATAAAGAAAGTAAAGCAAAACATCTGCAAGAGCTTCATAAGACCCTCAAGGAAAAAGAAAAAACATTGCAGATGGCCAAAAAAACTGCAAGGAAGGCCATAGAAAGAAAAAACCGTATTGATTCCAGAGGCGAGAAAAAACAAAAAGGGAATATTCCTCCGATTTCTATGCATCAGCTTAAGAATAAGGCCGAAAAAAGTGCTTCAAAATTGAAAGGGCTGCATTCAGATAAAATAAAAACTATCCAGGAAGACATTTCTGAATTTAGAAAAGACATGCCGGATATTGATGAAATCAAAATTAATTTTGAAGATACCTCCCTTTATAAAGGCAAAGTACTTTTTAGGGCACATGATATTAATTTCAATTATGGATATCAGAATTTATGGAAGGATTCATTCAGTCTGGAAATAAGGAGTGGCGACCGGCTAGTTATAGAAGGCGATAATGGATGCGGCAAAACAACCCTTATAAAAATTATACTTGGAGATTTATCGCCAGGCATCGGCTCCATGCAATTCACGAATTGTAAAGGTGTATATATTGATCAGGAATACTCACTCATAGAAGACCAATTTACAGTATTCGATCAAGCCCAAAGATTTAATGATGGAGCTATGCCGGAACACGAGATAAAGATAAGATTATCAAGGTTTCTTTTCAAAAGTAACTCCTGGTCAAAATCCTGTAATTCATTAAGTGGAGGTGAAAAAATGAGGCTTGCCATATGCTGCTTAATGATCAGACAGCATGCACCTGATTTGTTTGCACTAGACGAACCCACAAATAACCTGGATATCCCCAATATTAAAATTCTCACTTCTGCCATAAGCAACTATCAGGGAACACTGATTGTCATTTCCCATGATAAAAAATTTCTTGAAGATATAGGTGTCAATAGAAAAATACAGATATTGAACGGGAAGATAAGGACTGATGTACTATATTGAAAAAACACTATGATTAAATCTATGCATGTTTTCGTGGCACTTATGTTTGTAATTTTTTTGGTGGGGTGTAAGAGCCATTGGGGGCCAAATATCATTCTGATCATGGCAGATGATCTTGGTTATGGTGGGATAGGGTGTTATGGGAATGAAGAGATCAACACACCCAACTTGGATAGGCTGGCCTCCAATGGACTTCGGTTTACTGACTTCCATTCTAACGGAGCTGTGTGTTCACCCACCCGGGCTGCGCTCTTAACAGGGCAATATCAACAAAGAAGTGGAATGGAGGGGGTGATTTATGTTAAAGGTGAAACCAGGGGGATTGGAATGGATACTATAGTAACCACCATAGCTGAGATTCTAAAAAATAACGGATACAGGACCGGAATTTTTGGTAAGTGGCACCTTGGATATCAGGAGATTTATAATCCCGTAAACCATGGATTTGATGAGTTCATAGGTTACAGAAGTGGAAATATTGATTACCACACACATTACGACAACGCAGGCATCTATGACTGGTATCAGAATTTAGATACTGTTATTGAAGAAGGTTATGTAACTGATCTGATCACAAATCACTCTGTGGAATTCATAAAGAAAAACGGGGAAAATCCTTTCTTCTTATATATC
>CAYMFU010000245.1:0-5822 GCA_964389805.1 uncultured Roseivirgaceae bacterium
TGTTGCTTACCAGTACCCAGTTCCACAAAAGATCCATCATAAGCCTCATTATCTCCGTCATTTACCAGTTCCATTTCACCCACAATGGGCTCATTATCAGTGCTTTCGATAAACTTCTCCAGGGCTATGTTTTTTGTACCAACCGGTGCAAGGAAAGGAGGCCTGGAACTCCCGAGTGGACTTTCAAGGTGGGGGACATTAAAGTCCTGTGGTGTACCTACAAACATGGGATAAGGCAATCGCACCTCTATAGGCACCAAGTCCTGAGCGTTGATCATCGCAGGAAGCACTACTAAGATACTTGTAATTCTTATCCTTTTTAATACCCTTTCGAGGTACATCCGTACTGGGAAAACAATTATCATATGTTTAAGTGAATTTATTATACCTTACCTAATTCATCCATTTTAAAATCTCCTCAAGACTCGCTTTAAATTTCTGATCCTCCGTTGTATTTATCAGTTTATTGAGTTCGGCCCTCGTATATTCAGGATGAATCCGACCTAAAGATCCAGTTATGCTGGTTATTGCAGCCTCCGCTTCAGATCGCAGTTCCGGATCTTGCAGCAATTCGACAGCCATTTGGAAAGCGCCTTTTGATGTGATTTCCGACAGGCCAGAAACCACAATTTTCTTTTCATCCAGATTGGTTACCAGACCATAGGCATATTTACAGGCCTCAAATTTCTGATCTTCAGTCATTTTATCATCAATCTGAATCATCCTGATATAACCACGTAGAGCAAGATTATGCACCTTAATATCTGTTGAAGACTCAACCACCTTCTTCAAATCATCTAATGGAGCTGAGTCAGGCCAGACGGATAAGGCCTTAATGGCAGCGATCTGAATATCGATGTTTTTATGTTTTAAAAAATCCCGAATTACTGGCAGGGCTGTCTTACTTCCAATATTTCCCATTGACTGGATCAACATCACCAGGGAGGCATCAGTGCTAACATCTGGCAATACAACGAGTATATTATCCGCCCGTTCATCTTCATTTTGAATTTTTAAAGCGATTAGAGTGATCGTTCTTTCTGCTTCATTACGCTCCGCTGAAGAAGCAGCACTCAAAGAGACATCTATAATTTCATTTAACTTATCCGGGGCAGCAAGCTTACCTAATACCTGGTAGGATTCGAGTCTGACCTTTCTGTCTGTATCCTCCAAAGCTCCAAGAACAGGATCAACACCCCTTTTCAGGTTTCGTTCACCTATACTCCGAACGCATTCCAGCCTGATTTTAGGATCCGGGTTTTGAAGTCCTTTTATAATCTCAGCATCTACTTCAGTACCTTTAATTATGGCTAAACATTCCCTGGCCATATCTCTCTCCCTGCCCCGGGTCCTTGAAGCGATGGTCGCAAGAAACTCCACGTCCGAGGCGACAGCAATATCTCGAAGCGCCATCAAAGCGGCTAAACGAATATCAGGATTTTCATCTGCAACTGCTTCTTTAACAAAATCTTTAACCAGAAGATCTTGCCTGTCAGCCAATACAGTAAAAAGTTGCATTTGCTGGTATTGTTCAAGCCGAGGCAAAATCTTGAGAAATTCTGATAAATCAGCTTTGTGATCCACGTCTCTTATTAAAGGAATGATAAGTGTTTGCATTTCAGGACCTTCGTTAAGCAACAGCTGACTTAAGAGGGATATGCCATTTTCAGGATCACAACGTATTAGACCCTTTATGGCTGAAAATATGATGGATGGAGGTGCTTCTGATTCATATACCATCTTATATATGGGAAGTGCATCATTCACCCGATCAGGAGCCATATTATCTGCACAAATTAACCAGGCATAAGCAATGTCCCATTTCAAAGGGCTTTCAGCTCTTTGGAAGGCTTCTCCTAATGCTGTACACGCTTCATCTGTTCCAATTTTACCCAGCGCAAATACAGCTGATCTGCGGATAGGGATATCTGGATCAAAGATCAATTCGGATAAAGGGTAAACCGCATTTGGATTTTTTCTTACTGCCAGCACATTGATTATCCCTTGCTGTATCAATCCCTCAGCAGCCGATAATGCTTCCAATAAGGCTTCATCTGCCACCTGATCCGGTATTTGCTGTAATACCGATAATGCAGATGCTGATAAATGCTCGTCCATTACCATTCCTTTAAGAACAGGCACTGATTTTCCGGAAGCTATAGGGCCCATGTAACTGCAAATCATCTGTTTTGCAGCAGGTAATGCCTCTGTTTTTAAAGCTTCTATCATTAAGGATTCTATTTCTCCATAGATTTGAGGATTATTATAGACCTTGGTCATTGTTTTCTGGAATTCATCAAGCCAGGAATGACTTTTTCCATAGTCATACTGTTTCACCAAGGTGAGGGTAGATTTAAAATCTGCGATTATCTTTTCAGAATCATCTGTCTTGCATTGCAGGCACAATAATAGGAGCAACGCGGGAAAGCCGTGTGATACAATATATTTGATACTATTTAAAATTCGAGTCTTCATTGTTATTTTTTCAAATCTTGATCATTTAAATATACCATGGACTGCGCATGTGACCGGTCAGCATTTTATTGGCTTCTTCATCATCAATGAATTTTTCATTTTCAGGATCCCATTGAAGTTTTCTACCAAGCCGTATTGCGATATCTGATTGATGGCATACCGCATCGGTCCTGGCAGCTATATTTACCGGGCACATAGGATCTCGTCTGGATTTGACAGAATCAAGAAAGTTCCTGCGATGATCGTTGCTTCTGGGAAGCTGAATTTCATCCGGGCCGATAATGGTTTTCAACAGAGACTTGGGATGTGTATCAATAAATCCCCTTTGTACCATAATGTGGCCTTCGTTTCCCACAAATACAATCCCCATCGAATTCAATTTATACAAAGGTTCTTTTTGACGCGCCGTAATATGGTCCATATAAACCAATTCAACTCCATTGGCATATTTATGTCTTGTTTCCCACCTTAAAATGGTGTCATACAAGCCATCATCTGAGATGTCACCAGTTCCTTCCACTTCTATGGGGCCTGTTTCATCCGCATCTACTGCCCACTGAGCTATATCCACATCGTGGATACCATATGCGCCAGAAATACATCCCAGGGAATAATCATAAATAAGGGTAAAATTCCGGGTACAACGAAGTGTTGTAAAAGGTTTCCATGGTGCAGGACCCAACCAGAAATCATAATCGAATCCTTCAGGGACCGGCTCTATGGGCTGAGGTGCAACCGGTGGGTATCCTGCTGAACCAATGATGATCTTCTCCAGCTTACCGATCTTTTCATTTCGTACCAGCTCAGTAGCGAATCTGAATCGCCAATCGGATCGTTGTTGTGTGCCATGTTGAAAAATAACACCATACCTGTTTACAGCCTCCCGGATAGCTATTGACTCATTGAAATACCGACTCAGCGGTTTTTCATAATACATATCCTTGTGCTGTCTGGCAGCTTCAACACCCACTAAGGCATGCCAGTGATCGGGAGTTGCTATAAATACGGCATCTATATCTTTGCGCGCAAGAAGTTCCCTGAAGTCGTTATAGGTCTTGCAATCCAGGTTCCCATATTTTTCATCTGCCAGGGTTTTGGCCCTGAGGCGATGTTCTTTTCGCACATCACATACCCCCACCATCTGAACATCATCATATCCCATAAAGGACCGGATATGACCAGTACCCATTTGGCCTACACCTATCGCACCCATAACAATTTTATCACTGGGTGATGTTTGCAGGGTTCCGGCAATTACATTGGATGGAACGATCATTGGAAATCCTGCCAGCGCCAGGGTGGTACCCAAGGACGTTTTAACGAATTTCCGTCTGTTTATTTCCGGTTTCATATCATGCAATTTTTGATATTAATTTATTTTGCAAGTTTGATTGACATATCATCGAAGAAGGATTTCGATTGCCTTATCTCAGGCAATGAACTGCCCCAATTGTGGGCATACTCCAATCCGAAAAACAGAGGTTCAATTCCTCCTTCTTTTAATTTCGATAATATGTTTTCTAAGTTACATTCTCCTGTTCCCCAGGCCACATCATGCCCCTTTTTACTCAATTTATTTAAATCATGAACATGTAAGCTGATCAGCCTGTCCTTTAAAATTTCGATGGCTTCCTCTATGTCGAATCCAGCCCTTACCCAATACCCCATATCCCCGCAAACCCCTATGAGTGGGCTTCGATTTTTACAGACTTGTGCAACAGCTTTTGGATCCCAGTAATAGGGTGAAACATCCTTTGTATGATTGTGAATGGCCAGCCTGATATCATACTTTTTGCAATATTTCTCAATAATATCCAAGGCGTCGGGATTTGGTTCTGAAACAATAGTCTCTACCCCCATTTTGGAGGCAAAGGCAAATATCTTTTCGCACTCAGCCTCATCGGCAGGAATATCATGGATATAATAATTGATCATAGTGACACCTGCTGAAAGAAATTTTTGTCGAATGGTGTATAGTTCTTCGTCATTCAGATTATGGTTAAAATCTTTATTGATGTTTTCACTAACTTTCTGACTGAACAATCCACCCATATACAATAATCCTAATGCGGCTGTTTGATCAATCGTTTCAAACAAAGTATTGTCCTTAAATGTCCATGCAGAGATTCCAAATTTCCATTTCAGATCTTCCCTTGCCTCGATCGCAGGCGATAGTTTATTATTTGGTGTGGCTGGCGCTTCAAGATCACCCAGTGCATATTGTATGCCCGCCATGTCATGATGCAATATTCTTGTATCCCAGAAAATATGAGGATTATCTCCAAAAGAGGAATAGAAAACACGGCCGCGGCCGTATCGCCGGACCCAGCTTAGGGCCAGATCCATATCTGCTCTCCGTTCAGGAAGGATGCGTCTTTGCCCGCTGATGTCAGTTCTGGCTGTATCAATTTTAAGCAGAATTCGTAAATTATCTCTTGAATATGGTTCTGAGAACTGGAATACTTCGTCACTGATATCAAAGTTTTCATATGGGAAGAACTGATTGATGGGATGGCCAGGCTCTTCCACCTTTATGTTGATCCACTCATGGTCCATCCATGGGTGTCCTCCATTTTCATATCCACCCATCATATTTCCAAAATCAGGAAATTGATCATAGACGGGATATTGTACGAAGGTAGCCCCTGCCGCATGAATACCTATAAATCCCTTTCCACTATATACATAGTCAAGCAGATTTTGTCGTAGTTGCTTATCCTCAAACAACACACCAGCTGTATTATTAAAACATATCGCATCAAATTGGTTAAGAATCTCTTTTTGAAAGACCAGTGTATCACTTGTGAAATACGCCTGATATGCCCCTGTCTTTTCTCCAATCAGCTTGATTGCATAATTTGCGTAAGTTATAGAGCTGTGCCCGGTCAATACTTGACCGTCATTTACATGCAGGTTTAGGACCAGAAGTTTTCGCGGCTTGACAGAAGAAGTAAAAGCTTTTGGTGGTATTGCCATTTCAATCTGCTTCCTGAATTCATCTGAGACAGCCTCATAGTAAGAGGATGCAGCTTCTCCGGTCACAATTACTTGTGCATTTACATAAATAGGCAAAAATATAAACACTGTTGCTAGAAGGGAAAAATAAAAATCTGTACGTTTTATTGCTAGAAAAAAAATCATATTTGTTGTTTTAAACTGTTAAAAAATCAAAAGAAGACTCGTTTGCGCGGTAGTATCATATCTATGTAAAATCGAATTTTATATCCGGATTATTTTACCAGCTCCAATAAGAACAAAATCATTTCCGTACACTTCTTTAAACATCATAGTTGCTTCTTCCCCAGTACAATGTGTAGCTCCACATTTTTGAACACTATTCTTCTGGA
>CAYMFU010000246.1:0-5279 GCA_964389805.1 uncultured Roseivirgaceae bacterium
GTATACCCCACAATATCTGTGAACATAATGGCAGCATGTTGGCGTTTCTGTTCAGCCATAGTTTTTCAATTTACAAAATTTCACCAATTATGTTCCCAAAAATATTGGTGTTTTCCTATATCTGTGTATATCATTAAGAAATCTACTTTCTTTAATATTTTTTATTTATCTTACAAGTTGGCTTAAATTTTAATTCAATAAAAATCGCAAAATCAATAACTCAAAAGCACAATCATGAAATTTAAAAAAAAGTTATTTATCCTTTCATTGATCTCTATTTTTATTAATAGTACTTACGCCCAGGATCTACATTTAAAGGCGAATGTGTTCTTAAATTCATTATCTGATGATATAAGATCAAAAGCGCACTTTACAATGAAAGATCCGGAACGGTATAATATACAGTTCGTCCCTATAGCCAGAAAGGGAGCCAGTTTTCATGACTTTAACGATGAACAAAAAGAATTAGCCCTGGAATTACTGAGGGCCTCACTTAGCCGTGAGGGATTTAGGAAATCCACTGAAATTATTGAATTGGAAAAAGTCTTGATCGTGGTAGAGAATAATAAAAATAAAATGCCGGATGGCAGTCCCATGCGGGATCCTCTAAAATATTATGTTTGGATTTTTGGTGATCCTTCTAATAATAATTTTTGGGGTTGGCGGTTTGAGGGGCATCATCTCTCGCTGAGCTTCACTTCTAATGACAATCAAATTGTTTCGTCTACCCCATCTTTTTTTGGATCCAATCCAGCAATAGTTGATGTTAAAGGATTTGATCACCAGGAAGTATTGAAATTGGAAACTGACCTCGGCTTTAAGCTGGTGAATTCTCTCAATATGGAACAATTGGCTGTTGCCCGATTCTCTGATACAGCTCCAGAGGAAATAATAACCCGGAACAATAAGACGGTGGAACACATTGAACCATCGGGAATATCCTTCAGTCAATTTGAAGATAAGCAGAAGGAAATATTCCTTGACCTTCTTAATGTTTATATTGATAATTATGAGGCTGGCTATTCTGAAATCCTTCGAAAAAGAATTCAACTGGCTGGAGTAGAGAACCTTGCTTTTGCCTGGGCCGGAAGTCTACAACCAGGCGCAGGCCATTATTATCGCATTCAGGGGCCTATGTTGCTCATTGAATATGATAATATTCAAAATAATGCCAATCACGTACATAGTGCTGTAAGGGATCTGTCTAATGATTTTGCGGAGGATCTTTTAAAGGCCCATTACCAGGAAAGCCATTAATGTCCGATTATCTATTTTTTCTAAACTCAAAATTAAAAAAACAACAACTTATTAAGGAAATAAAAACAATTAGATTGGAAGATCAGATTTGCGCATTTTGGCCTTTCTCAAATTTTCAGCATGGATTACTTAGGCTTTTGAATCTTTCTTAGACTCCGATTTTGCTGGCGACTCCTTCTTTGGCGATTCTGATTTTGAAGTTCCCTCCTTATCTTTCTTACTTCTGCTGCGGCCAACACTGTCAAAGCCAATGAGTGCAGGGAGGGATAACATCTTCTTCATTGGTTTATTACAATCATCACACAGGATCTCAATTTTCCCGATCTCGCTTACAGTATGCTGTACGTCTTTTACCGCGCTGCAGTTAGAACATTCGTAATCGTATAAAGGCATATTCCCGGAATTTTAAATCAATTTTCCTGCAAAGATATGGGCATCAACCTTAAAGCACCAAATCCAATGTCAGAATTACGTCCAAATAATCTTGAATTTATTAATACAGTAGCTTTATATAATGGGATATTTTCTTTCGAAAGGAAACATATTAAGATTCAAAATGGACTTTCATTAAATATACAGCTACATTTATAAAAGGATTTTTCAATTGAACCCCTCAGGTTAACATTTTTTTTATTACGAATATGATACAAATCAATAAGTTGAATACCCTCATTTTTCTGCTGGCGTTCTCTTTTTTTGCAGTAGTGAATTGTCAATCACAAACTCCAACTGAATCGGATCACAAAACTCCGGATGTCTTTGAGCAGAATAAACGTCTGGGTGGAGGTGCTAACGTAGGCAGTATTCTTTACAGGTGGGATATCTGGGATGAAGAGCGTGAGAAAGAAGAACTGGATAAGCAAAAAGAACTGGGGTTAAAGGGAGTTCGCATAAATACCCGGCCTTATCTCCATGCAGAACAGAACCCTCCATATACACTATCACAAAAATTTTTCGAACGACTGGACTGGCTTGTCAAAGAATCTTTAGAACAAGGTTTCGCTGTTATCATCGACCAGCACCAGTACCGGGTTATGGGCAAAGATCCTATGGGTCTGCATGAAATATTTCTGGAGACCTGGCGGCAAATGGCTGAACATTATAAAGATTATCCGGACAACGTATATTTTGGTCTGCTCAATGAACCCAATAATAACCTGACACCCTACCTATGGAATTACTTTCTAATGGACGCCTACGAAATTCTTCGAGAATCTAATCCAACACGGACTTTAGTGATCGGGCCGGGGAATTGGAATAAAATATACGAACTGGAAACACTTGAAATTCCCGAAGAGGATCGTAATATCATAGTAGAGATACATTTCTATAATCCGCACAGCTTTACCCATCAGGGAGTAGATGGCAGGAAAACGGGCATAATCTGGCCTGCATCCCAGGAAGAAATAAAAGCGCTCGAAGATGAATTTAAATTCGCTGCAGAATGGGGCAAAAAACATAACCGTCCCCTCTTCCTTGGCGAATTTGGAGTCAACAAGGCCGCAGACCAGGAATCTGCTGTCCGTTGGTTGAGGAGCGCACGTGAACAAATGGAAAAATACAACATGAGCTGGTCGCTGTGGAATATGATGGGCTCGAATTTCGGGATGTATGATGAAGAAAAGAAGGAATGGATCATGCCACGTAAAAATGCGGTAATGCTTGAATAAACTGTTCAATTTTTTTATAAATAACGCATGCCATGAAAAATACATTGTTTTACCTTTTGATTCCTGTGCTATTTAGTTGTTCCGGGAACCAGAGCAAATTAAATAATCAAATTGCATCCATTGATGTGACAAGCCAGGTTACCAATGAAAAATATGGCGGTGTGGGATTTCATGTTATATTTCACACACGTAAACCTACTCAATGGAGATATGAACAAGTATTCGCCAAACGATGGCGTGAATTAAATCCCTCCTTCGCCAGGGTCACAGACAGTCCAAGATGGGGGCAAAAGGACCTCGATGAAACATTCCAATATTTGGAAGTGATGAAAAATACGAATACCGAAATTTATCTAACCTCATTTGGCGTTTCATCCATCAATGAATATGAAAATGAATTGGACTATGTAAAAAAGGAGGTCGATAACATTGAATACCTTATACAAAAAAAAGGATTCAATAACATCAATTACTATTGTATGACCAATGAGCTATCCATAGAGGAATGGGCCTCTATGGTGAAAAATAATGAATTGGACCGGTTCAAAAGGATCCATCAGTTGTTTTACGACGAATTGAAAGTGAGAGATCTTGAAGTGAAGTTATTGGCTACGGATGCTTCGCCTTTTGTATATTGGCCTACCATCGAATGGGCAACTGAAAATATGGATGAGATCACGGGTGTATATGGAGGCCACCACTACATCAACAGTTATGATCTGGATGATCCCTCATTTTACAATTTCTTCCTGGGTAAGATGAAATGGGGTGCAGACCTGGCCAAAAGTAAAAATAAAAAATTCATCATGGGTGAATTTGGCCCGAAACAAGGATCATTTTTCATGGATTCAGTCTACTACGATGGATTGATTTATAACAATACACCTCTGGAGCCATATGTTGGCATTCAAATTGCCGAGGCAATTATGGCACAAATCAACGGTGGGATCTATGCCAGCAGCTACTGGACATTCTGCGACATCCCCGGCATTCCCCCAAGCAGCGAGTTCGGTTATCGCGTAAACAAATGGGGTGTATTCAAATGGTATTTTGATGATCATACCACCAGACCAACCTATTATGCGCTGGGATTATTGACACGCTTTTTCAGGGGCCCTGCAGAAGTCTACGGTGTGAATTCAACAGACTCCCTTCTCCGTGTAAGTGCCATTAAAAACCTGGAAAACGGATCCCATTCCATCGCCGTAATCAACAGACATCGGGAAACACAGTCATTGGACCTTTCATTTGAAAACTTTCAAAATGAAAAAGCTTTCAGAAAATATGTTTATGATCCGGAAAATATACCATTCAATTATTTTGGTGACATGCAGGGCTTTAGCGAAAAAATATCTTTAAAAGACAGCCATTTCACAGATAGTGTCCCGGGTTATTCCCTGGTAGTATATACCACCAATTACGATGAGGAAGCCCCGGCAAAAGTAGAGGGCCTGCAGGTATCAAAACAGGAAGTAGATAAGCGCGAAGCCAATGTGTTGACCTGGGATGCCAATATGGAAAATGATTTTTGCTATTACCGCATCTACAGATCACTCAATGAAAAGGTAGAGCTCGTTCCACGGAACCAAATCGCTTCAACGATTAGCACTGAGCATGCGGATAAACGCATTAGAAACCTCCCGGAATATTTTTATAAGGTTATTGCGGTAGATAAATCTGGAAATTGCAGTAATTGAGATGGACTGAAGGCAAGGGATTAAGAAATTAAAAAGAAGGATTATCTGGATTTATAATAATGAAAATCCTGAAATTGCTACGGATCCGGTTCAGGTAGTAATCGGATAATCAGCATGAAAAGAAATAAACGCATATTGAATATTAGATTAAATTACTTTTACTATGAAAAAAACAGAATCTTCTAAAGTCTCCCGGCGGCAATTCATCAGTAAATCCGGATTGCATGTTGCCGGCACTGCCATTGCCATCAATATACCAACTATCATCAGTTCACATGCAGCTCCGGACCAACAAATAAATATAGGTCTGATCGGTTGTGGAGGCCGGGGAACGGGTGCTGCCCTGGATGCTGTCCATGCCGCCACCAACAGCATATATCCAGATTCCGGATATCATACTGAAAATGCAGTTGAGGGCACCAAAGCGACGCAAAAAAATGTAAAGATCGTAGCTATGGCAGATGCCCGGGAAGATCGATTAAAATCCAGCCGTCAACAGTTTCAGAAAGTTGGCATGGAAATCAAGGATGAAAACTGTTTTGTTGGATTCGATGCCTATAAAAAACTATTGGAGATCCCTGAGATCAATTATGTTATCCTTGCCACTCCTCCACATTTTCGTCCTCTGCATTTAAGAGCGGCTGTTGAAGCAGGG
>CAYMFU010000247.1:0-9033 GCA_964389805.1 uncultured Roseivirgaceae bacterium
TTTTCTCGCAATCGGGATATGATCCAATGGGTTGTGTAGCGTCAATAAACCTTTCTGATTAATAAAGAAAATCAAGTTTTGGGCTTTTGTTTTTAACCAGGATTTGAAAAGGAAGAATACTTACAACTCATTCAATCGCAAAGCTTTTCATAAAACCCAACCACCCTGGAGAACATAATCTAAACAGGCACTATGGAGTGCGTACTGAACAATTCAAGCTGATCCGGTTTTATTATGATGTAGATGCATGGGAACTATTTGATTTGGAAAAGGATCCCAACGAGATGAACAATGTATATGACGATCCAAACTATAAGGGGATACGTGAAAAAATGCATATTAAATTAGAGGAAGTAAGAAAGAAGTATAAAGATTCTAATGAAAATAATAATAGATTTCTGGATGAATACCTTAAAGCAAGAAATTAGAGATTAAGGGTATTGGTGATTATTGAAATTTAGGATAATAGGTGAATTGATATAGATAACAAGCATAATATTTCCCGGTTTATTGCTCCAGGATTATTGCTGATTTCGTGTAATGAAGTTATACATGCGCCATTACCTGTTGCTACCGCATCATGTGAAACCAAATACAAGGAATTAATTGGAACGTAACACTGATATCCTGGATTAAATACTTAGCTGATTAAAAATAGTGTTTTGATGATGTTCAAGTTCCTGAATGTCAGATCAGGACTTCTTTTATTTGATCCTCTTTATTAGGATCGAATAAAATCTTCATATGATCTTTCCCGGCAAGAACTACTATAACCATAACATTTTCATCTTTAACATACTTCATAAAATTTTCCCACGGGCCATTTGAATCCTTCTCCTCTTTAATCATTTGATACATGTTATAGCCAATCTTATATTCTTTCATTTTAAAGTAGCTTGAAAGGGCATAAAATATTCAATGTATATTGTTGTTAACTTTCTAACTTTGAATTCTAAAAGAAAGTTCCCGGTGCTGAAATTCAAGATTATAAAATCCAAAGTTTTAATTTCCTCCAAAAATTGTTTCATTCGTATATTCGCAAAATGTACCAGCCATGAAATTAAAATATATCTACCTCGGCCTTGCCATTATCGGATTTATCTTGCCGCTTTATCAATTTACGAAATTTCTTTTAAAGTATGGATTGAATATAAGATATTTTATTGAGTTGGTAGCCGCAAACTATATATCGAGATTTCTTGTGTTGGATCTAATTATAGCTTCATTTGTCTTTCTTATTCTGGTCGTAGTTGAAGGAAGAAGGTCAAAGATGAGAAACATCTGGATTTATTTTATGGCCACACTTTGTGTTGGACTTTCTTTTTCCTTGCCATTGTTTTTGTATTTTAGGGATGTCAATAAAGAAAGCCTGAAAACAGGATAGATTTTAAGATTCAAAATGAAAAATATCATATTGCTCCGCGTATTATTATTCGCTTCGATAATTTTCCTTTCCTCATGTGATAATAAAAAGTCAAAAAGTGAGATTGAAGAGAAAAAAGAAGCTGAATTGACAAGTGCTGATAAGGTTGAGGTGAAGTCTCAGGAACACATCAGCTCTTCTGTTGATCCAATAACGAAAAATTCTGAAATCACTGCAGATACGATCCTGGGACGCTGGCTTAGGCCTGATGGAAATTATGTTATCCAAATAAACTCCATTGATAAAAATAATCAGATTGATGCACAGTATTTTAATCCCAATCCCATAAAAATTGCTCGCGCCGAACTTATAGCTAATGACAATTATCGGATTTTTATTGAATTTGATGATGAAGGATATAAAGGCAGTTCATATGATCTGATTTATGATCCATTAAATGATGCTCTTGCCGGGAAATATTTTCAGGCGACTTATGGGCAAACATATCAGATAGGTTTTGTTCGTTTAAAGGAATAGATAGGATGCTCTTAAAAATGTGTTATTTCCGACTTCATGATAGGGAATCATCCTCATTTCTGTCAGTATAAAGAAGTTCCATAACCTCTAGTAAGTTCTCGCCGATTCTCGCCACATATATACTATCATTCCAAATAGAAGAAGCCATATGACTTCTTATAAGATCCTGAGATAATAATTCATTTATTATAGATGAGATCTCGGCATCCAATTCTGTAATTTTGCTTCTCTGCTGGATGATATTGCTTTTAATAGTTGTGAAATCAGTTTCTTGAGATATTTTGATAGAATTTTCAGCAGGATCAGATTGGTAAGGAAAGAACCTGATATTTAAAAACAATTCTTTCACGATCTTCAATAGTCTTTTACGAAACTTGTTATACGTTTGACGAACATATTCATTTTCGGAATTAAAATAGAAGTTCATGTTTTTACGGAAAAGCTCAAGATCTTTGATGACTTTAACAATAAGCCTGTTCGCATTTTTTAAATTTGATACGGCAACAATTTCTTCGGTGGTCAAGTTCTCAACAGGCATCAATGTTGCGTATTTTAAGATCTTACTATATATGTTTTTGATCTTAAGAGCATACATATCCTGAATGTCAATATCTATTGGAGTTATTGAGTTCTCTAATACTTCTCCTATTTTTTTAGTCGAAAGAAGGGCCGAGCGGTGTACATTCAGGCTATGGGCAATAATTTCAAAGGTAAGGTCGAGCAAGTGTTCTGTCTCTTTGTATAAAGCATGCAAGGTGCTTTGAGGGTGATTGAGTACCTTGTCGTTGAGATATTTGGGTTGTTCAATTTCAACGGGAGTGTCCTTTATTATTCGATTCAAAATGTTGATCAGTTTATTGACCCAGGGTACCATGATAATCACCCCAAGTGTATTGAACATCGTATGAAATAATGCCAGCTTCAAAGTATAATTTGAACTACCTATTCCGATTACACCGGACAGGTAGTCAACGCTGCGCATTAAAGGATGTAGAAGAAGTAATGCGACCAGACCAGTGGTAATATTAAATATTAGATGGGCAACAGCCAATTTTTTACCTGCCGGATTAGCTGCTAATGATCCCAGGAGAGCCGTAAATGTAGTGCCAATATTAGAACCTATTGCAAGGGCCAGGGAATCGGGATAGGAAATTTGCCCGACTGATAAAGCTGTTAATATTATAGCTAGTGTTGCTGCACTTGATTGTAAGATTACTGTGACCAGAATACCAATTCCCGTATAAGATAAAACTGCAAATACTCCCCGATCTCCCGTTTTGAATAGATGCAGGTCGAATGAATATTGTTCAAATCCTGCCTTTAAAAAAAATATGCCAAGAAAGAAAAATCCAAGACCGGCAACTACATGCCCCCAGGCTTTTATCGTTTTTCTTTTTTGCATGATAAATATGATCCCAAATGTGATCATAGGCATAGCAAACTTCGAAATCTCCAGTTTCAATCCAAATAATGCTACCAGCCATACAGTAAATGTTGTGCCAATGTTTGAACCAAACACTACGCCTATGCCGGCTTTCAAGCTAATCAAACCAGCGGTAATGAAAGATATGACCAGCACTGATATCAAAGAACTCGAATTCAATATAGCGGTTGAAAAGATTCCAATATTTATGCTTTTAAATAGATTATTTGTAGACTTTCTTAATATAAGGCGCAAAGGCCCTTCGGTAAATATCTTAAATCCCTTTTCGAGATTTAAGATTCCGAATAATAGAATGGTCACTCCAACTCCTATATCTACCAGGGAAGGGTAGAGTATAAGAACAATAGCTATTGCCAGGCAGAAGGCGAGAAAAAATACTGGTATTCTTTGTAAATTGACCCTCATGCTAATCGGAAAATATATTATGTATTAGAATTGATGCATACAAAATAGTAACAATAACTTTTGCAGATAACATGGATCCCAGAAACCGAAAAAATCTCATATAAATAATATAAATCCTAGTCAATCTCACATAATTGGATATTTAGATATGCCTAAATAAATATTTTAAAATATTAATAATCAATGATTTAATGCCTGTATATTAAAGTATAAGTTTATGTAAATTAAGATAATTCAGAAATCGGTTTTGCAAAAATTAAAATTATTGAATCTACGATTTAAATTTCAAAATGCGCCTGCTTTTTACGGTATTGTAATGGTGTATCCCCTTTCCACTTTTTAAACATCCTGTTAAAGTTGGAAAGGTTATTGAAACCTGAATCGAAACAGATATCTGCTATGTTCTTGTCCCGTGATATGATTTGCTTAGCTGCATGATTTAATCTTAATTGATTGATAAAATCGGTAAAACTGTAACCAGTCCTTTTTTTGAAATAATGACTGAATGCTGAGCCATTCATTCTTGCTAGATTGGCAACATCTGTGATCCTGATCTTATTTAGATAATTTGATTGTATATAATTGAAAACAGCTTCAAATTTTCCTGATTCTTCAGGTCTGCCTTTGAATGTATAGTTATCACTACATAATGTTATATATTCTCCGGAAATTGCGAGTTTATGCAGAATCTCCATCATATTGATATAGGTATCAAAATCAGCTTCAAGTGTGAACTGAAAAAATTTATCTAATATACTTTGTGGTATATCTTTCCCAAATGACAATCCTTTGCTGGATAAACTCAATAAATTTCTAATATGCCTGAATTCAGTTCTGTTCAGCATTTCTTCTCCAATAAGGTGCTTGTTAAAATGAACAACAATAACCTGTATGCTGCCTGGTAAATTTTGATTATTGGGTTGTGCGCTAATCCAGCAATGAGGAATTCCTGGTCCAATAATAACCAGGTCATTTTCTTCGAATTCAGAAACATTATCTCCTATAACTCGAATTCCTCTTCCACCTAAAACCAGACTGATCTCAATACTATTTGAATGATAATGAAAAGGATAATTTAAATTATGAGACTCGAAGGCATTGATTTTAATAGGATTTCTGCGATCCAGTTTTCGCTGTTGATTAATTTCTCTCATAAGATAGTGAACTTAGTTGCTTCCAATTTATCAAAAAAAATCATTATTGTATAATTAATGAGATTGATTTGTGATACTGGCATCATTTTTAATTTTGAAACTTTACCCTTTTTCAGTAACCATTTAGATATTATTAATACCAACCATCAAAAAATATTTAATTGTATTATTTTTTTATTTAAATTCGGCGGAAATAAACTAATAGAACGTAATGAAACACAAGATCTTAACTATCATCGGACTAATCCTTTCAGTTTCAATAGTATATGCTCAGGATGTTGATGAAATCCTTGACAATTATTTTGAGAATACTGGTGGAGTAGGCAACTGGGAAAAAATGCAAACCTTGCAAATTAAAGCTGTAATGAACCAGGGTGAAATGCAACTTAATATGTCTATGATTCAAGTAAAAGGAGACAAGTTACGAGCAGAAATTCAAGTGCAGGGAAAAACGATTATCCAGGCTTACGATGGAGAAACAGGATGGTTTATCAATCCTCTAACGGGTAGCGAAGCACCTCAGAAGATGCCACCTGAAATGCTGGAGGAAATGGAACAGGAGAAGTTTGAAAGTGAATTGTTGAATTACAAAGATAAGGGGCACAGTGTAGTGCTTGAAGGTACGGAAGAAATAGAAGGAACTGAGACCTTTAAATTGAAATTAACTAAAAAGAATGGTGATGTTGAGTATTATTTCTTCGATACGGAATATTTTGTGCCTATAATGCAGCGTGCTTTTGTAAAATCAGGACCTGCTAAAGGCCAGGAAACTGAAACCTATATAAGTGATTACCAGGAAGTTGATGTATTCATGATGCCTTTTTTCATCGATACAAGGATGAATGGTCAGTCTGTAATGAAAATGACAATCGAAGAATATAAACTAAATGAAGAAGTTGATGATTCTATTTTTGCAATGCCAGGCGAATAAGGAATCGAACATCTGACATTGTTTATATAATCCTATCGAAGTAAAAAGTATACATCTTAAACTTTAAATGAAATGTATAAATCAAGATACATAATTGCCTTGCTATGCTTAATTATAATACCTCAAATGGATGGATATTCCCAACAAAAACCATTGAAAGGTAAAGCTCTGTTTGGTTCGCTCAGGGCACGTCATATAGGGCCTGCCGTCATGAGTGGAAGAATCTCAACCTTAGATGCCGTAGTGAGCAAACCAGAGATAATGTATATTGGAACGGCAGGCGGTGGCCTCTGGAAGTCTAATAGTGCTGGCGCATCACTTTCTCCAATATTTGATGATTACACTATGTCGATAGGAAAAATCAGGATCGATCAGCAACATCCTGACACGGTTTGGGTGGGGACTGGTGAAACGTGGGTAAGGAATAGCGTATCTGTTGGAAAAGGAATATACCGGACAACTAATGGGGGAACTACCTGGGAATTTAAAGGATTAGAGAAATCTGAAAGGATAAGTTCTATAATTATTGATAAGAATAACCCAAATGTCATTTATGTAGGCGTATTAGGTAGTTTATGGAATTCAAATGTAGAGAGAGGGATTTATAAGACGGAAAACGGTGGAAATACATGGGAGAAAATATTTTATATCGATGGAAATACAGGATGTGCTGACATGGACGTCGATCCTGAAAATCCTGATATATTGTATGCTGCCATGTGGGATTTTAGGAGAAAGCCTGATTTTTTTACCTCTGGTGGTCCAGGCAGTGGATTGTATAAATCTATCGATGGTGGACAGTCCTGGAATAAGATCCAAAACGGATTGCCAGATGAAACTATAGGTAGAATGTCAGTTTCAGTAGCACCTTCCAATAATAATATTGTTTATGCGACAGTTGAAGTAAAAGACAAATCCAAAAAAGGATTATATAAATCAAACGATGCAGGAAATAGCTGGGAAAGAATTAACGGTGATTTTAACACGACTGTCAGGCCCTTTTATTTTTCCCGCATGGCTGTGGATCCTTTAAATGACAGCATAGTTTTCAAATGCGGACTCGATCTAACCATCAGTAAAGATGGTGGTTCGAGTTTCAGGACGGTGGGAAGTAATGTGCATTCTGATATACATGATGTATGGATTGACCCGAATAATACGAAGCATATAATAATTGGTACCGACGGAGGCGTATATGAATCATATGATGGTGGATACTTATTTAAGATGTATATGAACCTACCAGTATCTCAGTTTTATCATGTAAGCGCTGATATGGAGAAACCGTTCAATGTATATGGCGGGCTGCAAGACAATGGCTCATGGTACGGTCCCTCAAGAAGCGCTGGCGGAATAACAAATCAGGATTGGAAGATGACCTATGGGGGAGATGGTTTTTATTCATTTCGTCATCCCGGAGATAAAGATATCATATATGCTGAATACCAGGGTGGAGAGATAATCAGATATAATGAAAAAACAGGCCAGGCAA
This sequence comes from uncultured Roseivirgaceae bacterium, assembly GCA_964389805.1. Classification (GTDB taxonomy): domain Bacteria; phylum Bacteroidota; class Bacteroidia; order Cytophagales; family Cyclobacteriaceae; genus JAGTVG01. The sequence goes on from CAYMFU010000247.1 coordinate 7,327, forward strand.
AAAGTATAAAGCCTTATCCTGAAGCTGATCAGCCAGACTTCCGATTTAACTGGAATGCTCCCGTTCATATAAGTCCGAATAATGCAGAAAGAATGTATTTCGGAAGCCAGTTTTTGCTTAAAACCGAGGATAGGGGTGAATCATGGATAAGAATTTCTCCTGACCTGACTACAAATGATCCGAACAGGCAGCGACAGAAACAATCCGGGGGATTATCAATTGATAACTCAACAGCTGAAAATAATACCACAATTTATTCTATTTCTGAATCTCCAAAGGATGCAAAGGTAATATGGGTAGGAACTGATGACGGTTATGTACAAGTTACGGAAAATGGCGGAGATACATGGCATAACGTAACTGCTAATATATCTGATGTATCAGCAGGAACCTGGATCTCCTTCATTGATGCCAGCCATCATAATAGAAATGTGGCCTATGTAACCGTTGATGGCCACAGAACTGGGGATATGAAAAGTTATCTTTACAAGACATCGGATTTAGGTAAAACCTGGGAACAACTGGCCACAGAAAATGTTAATGGATATTGCCTGTCAGTCCGAGAAGATTTGGTTAATCCTGAACTGGTATTTCTTGGTACAGAATTTGGATTATATGTTTCTGTAGATAGTGGAAGATCCTGGTCCAGATTTGAAAACAACCTTCCCCGTGTTGGGATAAGAGATATGGTAATACATTCTCGTGATCATGCATTGGTTATGGCCAGCCATGGTCGTGGGATTATCATTATTGACGATATAACTCCACTTCGTCAGATTAAACCGGAGATTACGGAAGAAGATCTTTACTTTTTTAATACAGAACCAACAGTATTAAAAGATCCCGGAAGTGGCTCATCATGGTATAGTGGAGCAGGCAATTTTGTGGGAGCCAATCCTGCCGAGACAGCAAAGATTGTATACTATATGAAAAAGAGGCATACGTTTGGAAAAATGTATCTTGAAATATATGATTCTGAAGGGAATTATATTAGGGAAGCACCCGCTGGTAAATCAGCTGGCATCAACATCGTGGAAATACCTATAAGGTCACCTAAACCTAAAGCACCTCCAACTAACAACCGAATGGCTTTAGCCGGATCTTTATTCGGACCTTCACTACCTGCTGGAATGTATAAGGTGAAATTGATAAAAGGAAAAAATTCATACGAATCCCAATTTGAACTAGCCTATGATCCAGGTTCTCCTTATTCCACCGAAGATAGAAAGGTTCAATATGAATATACAATCAAGCTATATAATATGACCGAGGACCTGGCATATATTTATTACGCCCTTCAGGAGATGACAAAGCAGGCAAAGGCCAGGGCGGAATCTGATGAAAAGCAAAGTAAAAAACTACTTGCTTTTGCTGAAATAACTGAGAATTTAGCTGGATCCCTGGTATCTCTGGGTGGTGACTTCTATGTTGATGAAGATGAACAGATCGGTGAGTTAATTTCACAATTGTATAGATACGTGAGCTGTTATCCAGGAAGACCATCTGATTCACAAATAACAAGGGCTGAAATATTAGAAGGTAAACTGGAAAGTGTAATAGAAAAATTCCAAATTCTGGTAACCGTTAATCTTCAGAAAATAAATGACAGGTTGTTGAAGAATGACCTACAACCAATATCATATTTACCTAAAGATGATTTCCTGAAAGAATAAAGGGAAAAAAATATTTAGCACATTTTAAAATGGG
>CAYMFU010000248.1:0-13692 GCA_964389805.1 uncultured Roseivirgaceae bacterium
GGTTTTTTCATGAACAGATGCAGCATCAATTAATTCCTTGGCTTCCGCTAATCTTCCTTCCTCTTTAGAATAGGCATCCGCTTTAGTAACATTTCCGTTTTGAGCAAAAGCTGATATTATTATCAGGTTTGCTATAAAAATCATTATTGTTTTCTTCATGACGTTCATATTAGGCTCCTAAAATAATTAATTGTTATGGTAATTCGATTATACATTAATCACCTTCTTCATTTTCTTCAATGTCGGGGCCCTCTTCAATGTCAGGATCCTCGATTTTTTCAATTTTAGCAACACTTGAGATTTCATCTTCTTCATTAAGTTTGATAAGCCGGACACCTTGAGTTGCCCTTCCCATAACTCTCACCTTTTCTACCTCAAACCGGATCGTTATCCCGGATTTGTTAATAATCATCAAATCATCACTATCCAGCACCTCTTTAATAGCAACAAGCTTTCCAGTTTTATCTGTCACATTCATTGCCTTAACTCCCTTACCACCCCTTCTGGTTATTCTATATTCACCAACAAGGCTGCGCTTACCATATCCCTTTTCAGATACTACCAGCAAGCTTGCATCTTCTCTGGTTACACATACCATGCCAACTACAAATTCAGATTTCGGATCAAGGAATATTCCCCGGACTCCAGCAGCTGTTCTTCCCATGGGTCGGACATCAGATTCATGGAAATGTATTGCCCTGCCACTATTCACAGCAATTATGATATGGTTATCACCATTTGTGAGATTCACATTCAATAACCGATCCCCTTCATTAATGGTAATTGCATTGATCCCATTTTGTCTTGGCCTTGAGTAAGCCTCAAGTCGGGTTTTCTTTATGGTCCCGTTACTAGTGACCATAATCAAATAGTTATTATTGATATAATCTTCGTCACGCAAGTTATGGACGTTCAAAACAGATCTAACCTTATCTTCAGGATCAATATTTATCAGATTCTGGATAGCTCGCCCTTTAGATGTCTTAACGCCCTCAGGGATCTGATACACTTTTTTCCAGAAGACTTTGCCGAATTCTGTAAATATAAGGAGATAGTCGTGTGCATTTGCTATGAACAAATGTTCTGTAAAATCATCATCCTTTGTAACAACCCCTTTGGATCCGACTCCACCTCTCCCCTGTGTTCTGTATTCTGATGACTGAGTTCGTTTTATGTAACCCTGATGAGAGATCGTAATTACCATTTCTTCATTCGGGATCATATCTTCAATACCTATTTCATCCGAATCATGTACTATATCAGTTCTTCGCTCATCACCATACCTTTCCTTCAAAGCGATCATTTCATCCGTTATTATGCCCATCCTCAATGCCTCATCATCTAGAATGCCCTGAAGTTTCTTGATGAGGTCCTGGAGTTCTTTATATTCTTCTTCGATTTTTTCGCGTTCCAGGCCTGTTAGCCTTTGAAGACGCATATCCAGTATCGCTTTTGCCTGTATCTCGGAAAGCTTGAACCGATCCATTAAGCCAATTCTGGCTGTTTCCGGATCCCTCGATTTGCGAATCAGATCAATGACTTCATCAATATTGTCCAGTGCGATAATATAGCCTTCCAGGATATGAGCGCGTCGCTCGGCTTCTTCCAGCTCGAATTGGGTTCTTCTTACCACAACATCATGTCGATGGCTTACATAACTGGATATCAAATCTTTAAGATTCAAGATCCGAGGTCTTCCTTTAACTAAAGCTACATTGTTTACACCAAAGGATGATTGTAACTGGGTATGTTTGAAAAGGTGATTCAGGACTATATTAGGAATAGCATCACGCTTTATATCATACACTATCCTGAGCCCATCCCTATCGGATTCGTCACGTATATCAGAAATGCCCTCCAATCTTTTTTCGTTTACCAGAGCTGCAGTTTTTTCGATCATTGCGGCCTTATTCACCTGGTAAGGAATTTCTGTAACTATGATCTGTTCTTTTCCTGATTTGTTTGTGATGATGTCTGTTTTAGCTCTGACAACAACTCTGCCTCTCCCCGTTTCTAAAGCAGATTTCACACCATGGTATCCATAAATGATTCCACCGGTGGGAAAATCAGGCCCCTTTACGTGCTGCATCAGTTCATCTATCTGGATGTCACTGTTATCAATATAGGCTACAATGCCATCAACAACTTCAGAGAGATTGTGAGGTGGCATATTAGTGGCCATTCCAACAGCAATTCCTGAAGCTCCATTAACCAGAAGGTTGGGTAATTTAGCAGGAAGAACTGTAGGCTCCTGTAATGAATCATCAAAATTCGGCTGAAAATCAACCGTATTCTTATTGATATCATTCAGCATTTCATCTGAGATACGCCTGAGTCTTGCTTCGGTGTATCGCATAGCTGCTGGTGAGTCACCATCTATTGATCCGTAGTTTCCCTGGCCATCGACAAGGGGATAACGCAACGACCATTCCTGGGCCATTCTGACCATTGTATCATATACTGAAGAATCACCATGGGGGTGATATTTGCCCAGCACCTCTCCTACTATTCTAGCTGATTTCTTATAAGGCCTGCTATAGGTAACACCCAACTCAAGCATTCCATAAAGCACCCTTCTATGAACGGGTTTTAAACCATCTCGCACGTCCGGTAGCGCCCTGGAAACTATTACTGACATTGAGTAATCTATGTAGGCACCCCGCATCTCCTCCTCAATATTGATGGGGATAATGTTTTCGTTAGCTCCTTCTGCCATTAACTGTGGTTAAAATAGAAAAATTATGGACGCAAATTTACATAAAATTATGTTATTGCGGAGCATAATTTGTCCCTTAATTTATGAACAAACCTAATAGCCACCGGAGACTTTACGTCGGTTCATTCTCCACCACCTGTACTTGTGTAGATTAGGATAATTCTCGCCTACTTTTGGATTCTGCTTTTTATAGAATGGCTGTCCCCGATATCCCTTATTGCCATGAACATGTTTCTTCTGATATCGGCAGGTTTTATTTGTAAATTTCTTAGGATAATCATATCCCGGAGGGGTTTTAGCATTTAAACGACAGCGTGGGAGTTCTGGTATCGTGTATCTGAATCCAACATGAACATATAAGGCAGGATATCTATGCCTGATGCTTCCTACATACTCCGGCAAGTCCATTCGATAGTTTTTAAATTCATATGAGGGCCTGATATATCCTTTCAAATATTCAGAGAATTCATATTCAATAGGAACTCCAATATTGAAATATATACCCTGGCTGATCAGACTTTTATCGAATGCACCTCCCATCCATATCTTCCCTATCTGAATATCGGCATAATAGGTCCAATACATAAATTTATATACCCTTCCTCCTACTGTGCCAAAAACACGTTTCAAATTGGTCGTTTTAACGTTTGGCTTGTATTGACCGAGTGCATCCATCCCTGTATAGGGATTCATTGTAGGTAAATGATGAATTTCAAAAGCAGCTCCGGCTCCAATCCTGACCCGATCAAATAGATCTACACTAATGGTTAGTGTCATAGGTATGGCTCCCGCACTACCTTTGTAACCCAATCTTGCAGTATCACTCAGCACCTGATTTTGAAGATCAGAAGAGGAATTTCTTAATACATTAGCAGAATCAGGGGCATTTAACCAGTTTTGATATCCGAAAAACGGAGAAGCTGAAGAATCTTGCAAGGTAAAGAGGTAAAGCCCGTTATCAGTTGAATCAGTTTTATTTAATACACCATAGCCGGGTAAATCATGCTTGTAAAAGGTCCGGCCATAACCACCGGTAAATGTGATAGATATTTTATTCAGTATCTGTCTGAACCTGCTAATCTTTGCTTCCTTCTGGGGTACATAATAATAGGGGTCGTTGCCCTGACTGAATGCAGGTGCAAACATAATGAACAATAGTGCAAGGATAAGTAGCTTAATTTTTACCATTAAATCGGTCAATACCCCTTTTTGGCCGTTTTCTGCTTATTTAACGTCAAAAGTATCTAAAAATTTTCTAAAAATAATGGTTTTTGACAAATCCAGTTTGTCGCCAATCTCCTGCACTTTTTTAAATTCTATCTTTGAAATTCTCCTCTTATCAGAAAGATCTTCATGTGTATCATCCCAGAAAAAAGAATGAAGGAATCTTATGAACATGTATGGGGCATTCATAAGTCTCTTCTTAAAATCCCTGTCCGACACCCTTGAAGTATCCAGGTCTTCATCATTAATCAGTGATTTGTCAAATGATTTTTCCATGGCCAGTTTAATGGTTTGAAAGAATTGATCCTCCCATTCCCCGGCATTTTTAACCAAAAAACTCATGGCATATACAACAGGGTCCTTTTTAAGATAGTGTCCTCCCTTAGAAATGGTTCTTGCCTTTTTATTTAAAGCCATTTCCTCAAGAAGACTAATACTCCCAGTTGATAAGGTTATAGAAATACTGGGCATCATAATGACAAGGCTTAAAAAATCATGGTCACTGATATCCAGGTGCGGCGCTTCTTTTTTACGGAAAGCATTCTTAAGTAATTGAACCGATTCGAGCACTTCAGGATCTTCCAGAACGATGCTTATTTCGTTGGCGGTTAACATGATGGATATATATTTATCTTATTTAAAGATAAGATAATTAAAATGGATTCCCTCAATGTTTTTATCCCAATTTAATGTCTGAATGTGAACATTCTACTCATCAAATACTTACAAAATAATTAAACTATCCATCAAATTTTTTTTGAAATCGCCTGATGTGTCAAATATTTAATATTATGGTATTGTTATAGATAAGTGCTAACAGAAAAGATATTTGCTGAACTGGAAACAGGAGATCAGGTCTTTGAAAAAAGGGAAATTCATACCGGTCTTTCTAATGGGATTAATATTGAAGTATTGGGTGGCTTGAATCCTGAGGATGAGATAAAGAAATTATAAACCAGATTCACTATTTGGGGTAAATTAAAATTCAGAACCTGCTTTTTCTGAATGTTAAACAGGTTCTGAAAATATTATATTTGTTGTTATTCAAATTTAGCCGAAATGGCGTCATACCTTGCTTTCAAATCCGCATCACTCTTCAGACCATCACGAATAGCCTTGTACTTGCTTGATCCAAGAGCGTATTTAGCCATAAGATTGATAAGATCCTTTGCAGCTTGCTTCCTTTTGTCAATTTCTTCATTGACAGTACTTAAAAACTTGATCTCCCATTCCTGTGCTTCTATATCAGCAAGTTTATCGGCATCCCCTTTAGTCGCCTGCAATTCTTTAAACCGTTGACCGGTCATCCCTTCTTGTTTAGAAATTAAATCATTTACCATCGGACTAATAGTTGAAGTGATGCTTTTCACCCCTGCATTAGCTATTGCATAAGCTTTAAGGTCAGCATCTGTTATTTCAACATCCTGGGCATTAGCAAATCCTATCCCAATTACAAAAACAAGAAAATACATTAGTTTTTTCATCATACAATCAATTTTATTTTATCAATTTATTAGTTTTTTGTTACTTTTATTTTTGACTAAGTGCCGAAATAACAAATTTTTAGATTGAATGACAAAGGGAAATTAAAAAAAATCATCATATAAGTACTTGGAAATTAGCATAATATACGCTGTTATACGAGAATGATTAATTAAATACATAGTTCGATGCTGATTAAGAATAACATAACAAATCCTTATATCTCTAAAATTTGAGCTTGAATTTTATATTAAAGAATCGCCCTGACAAGGAGTTTGGTACGGCATAATAAATATTGTTAAAATCTCTTACCCAATAATAACTTATCTGATTATTCCTTCCTGTTAAATTCAGCACCTCTACTCCTAACCAAATGGATTCAAGAGAATTAACGTTTTTCAAGAAAAAGATTTTAGATAGTCCTATGTCTATCCTCTGATAAGATTCTCCTCTAAAAACATTTCTGTATTCCATACTATTTGGAGGGCCAAATGGTAATCCGGATGCATAATTCAAATTTAAGTACACCCTGTAGGTAGGATTTTTCGGAAGATGATCCTGAAAGAATATATTGAAGTTTACTAACTGGTCTGTAGGCCTGGGTATCATGCTCCTGTCATCAATGGAAAGATCTTCCTTGGTAGATAAGAATCCTATGCTGAACCAGGATTCATCACCCGGGACAAATTCTCCGCTAACCCTGAAATCAAATCCTGCTGCATATCCTGTGGCCACATTGTCTGCATAATACCTGATTCTAACATTATTTATATCATACGGTATTATATCATCCAGATATTTATAATATGCTTCTAAAATAATCTTAAAGGGACGTCCCCAAAAACTAAAATTGTAATCCATACCAGCTATAGCATGGTAGGATTTTTGGGCATTTACATCCAGATTCAGGCTGCCATCAAATCTTCTGAACTCCCTGTAGAATGGTTGTTGTTGGTATAATCCCAGGGCAGCCCGAAAAACAATGTTTCTTCTCCATGAAGGAAAATACGAATATTGGATGCGAGGACTAATAAGGAAGTTGTTATTCAGGTCAAGGTAGTTGAAACGAAGACCGTAGGTTAATAAATGCCGATTGTTAAAATTAATATGGTGCTGAATATAGCCCGTCAGCACATTGCCCTCGGTATGATTATCGGCATCAATATGCTCTGTGATAGTCACGTAATCTGCCGAATCGATAAAACTATATTCATGAATATGATCATCAAATTCCTGATAGGCATATCCTATTCCAAAACCAATATGACTTTTATCAGATATAACAAGTTCATTTCGAACTTCTGTATTTAATATTTGAGCATTTAATTTGTTCCTTGCAGATTCAAAATCAGAACCTATACCTCGTAAGCTAATGCACTTATTGAATGTTTCAGATTCTGGCCTTTTATCGACATCACATATTCTGTACCCAGCCTCAATATCAAAATATTCTCTTTCCTGCGTATAATAGTTAGAGAATATAAGATGAGAGCTAAATTTCTCTGTGAATCTATGCGTTAACTTGAATGCACCCTGATACGTATTGTAGTTCAATAACTCCCTTCCGATAAAAGCAACATATATATTTAATGGTTCATTAAATGTACCAAAGGATGTTTCACGACTAACAGGTAATAAGGTGTATTGGTTCTTCGAAAATGCAAATAAGACACCCAATTCAGTTTTAGGAAGATCGCCGATTTTTTTGCTTCCCAGATTAAAATGGAAATAAGATTGTATGTCAGTATACCTGGGATAATATTCACCTTTGGTCTCAAGTGTGTTTAGGAGATATTCAGATCTTTTATGCCTTGCCCCAATGATATATGAAATTTTGTCTTTTTTAATATTTCCACCTATATGAAAAGAGCCTCCCAGCAATCCGATAGCCAGTGAACCATTAAACTCCTTGGGGTTTTTATAGGTAACATTCAGATTTGAGGAGAGTGCGTCCCCATATTCGGGTTGCCATCCTCCCGAAGAAAAATTTACCTCTTTGGTTAAATCCGGGTTGATGAAACTTAATCCTTCCTGTTCACCGGAACGAGTCAAAAATGGCCGGTAAACGGGTATATCGTTAACATAAACCAGGTTTTCATCGAAATTACCTCCCCTCACCGAATACGTACTGGAAAGTTCGTTATTACTTACCACTCCGGGTAATGTTACAAGAATCTGGTTGAAATCATTAAATGGAGTTGGCAAATATTCAATACTTTTTGGTTTCAGGGTATAAACACTCACCTGATCCCTAACTTCATCATCAGGGGCCGATGTAATTGATATGCTGTCCAAGACCCTTAGTCTTTGACTTAAGGTCACGTCAAGCAATTTCCTTTCGGCAGGTTCAAGTCTTAAAGTATCCTTATATATATTATAATTCAGGTGTCGAACTATAAATGTAAAATTAATCTTTGAGGGAAGAGTTAATTCATAGTTTCCAAGACTATCAGTTGTTGTGCCTGTGTTAAATTCCGGAATGGAGATTGTGGCCGTCTGGATCGGGTTATTGATTGAATCACTAATAGTCCCAAATAGAATACCCTGTTGCGCCATTAGCATCATGGGCATGATGTTTAAACATATAAAAACTATATATGATTTAATTGAAGAAAGACCTTTCACCCTGGAAGAATCAAACAATATTTTTTAACACATTAATCGTATTCGTTGGGTTTTCTGATTTGAACACAAACGTGCCAGCTACAAATACATCAACGCCAGCATCATGCAATTGTTTTATGTTTTGAGTAGAAACGCCCCCATCCACTTGAATTAATAATTCCGGATTTATTTCTTTCGATAGCGCTCTCAGGACTTTTATCTTTTCAAAAGAAGATTCAATGAAATTCTGCCCTCCAAATCCCGGATTTACAGTCATAATTAAAACCATGTCCAAGTCTTTAAGAACCGGCTTTAATAATCCTACATCAGTATGTGGATTTAAAGCCACACCTGCTCTGGCCCCTGTGTTTTTTATTTGCTGAATGGTACTGTGTAAATGTATGCAGGTTTCGTAATGAACAGTAATCATATATGACCCAGATTCGGCAAATCTTTCGATATATTTCTCTGGATTAACGATCATTAAATGAACATCAAGCGGCTTTTTGGAACTTGAATGAATGGACTTTATTATGGAGAATCCAAATGAAATATTTGGCACAAAAACACCATCCATGATATCTAAGTGGATCCAGTCTGCCTCACTTTTGTTAATCAGTTCGATTTGAGACTTGAGATCTAAAAAATCAGCATTTAAAATTGAGGGAGATATAATAATCATATATTGAAGATTTTAAAATCAAAAAATCAAGGGATAAGGATCTTTACCTTACCATTATCCTTGCCAGAATATAAATGTAGAACGTAAATTCCTGATGATAATTCTTTTAGATCAAGTTCAAACCTGCTTCCATTTTTTATTTTTTCTGCCCTGTAAAAGAAGACCATTGATCCATTCAGGTCAAATATCTGGATATCGATATCATTTCCTGAAGCTCCGGGATTTAATATTTCAACATATAACCTGTGATTTTTTACAGGATTCGGATAAATCTTATATCCCTTTTCTGTAAGATCATCATCTAATGAAGTTATTTCAGACTGAATAGCTCTAAAGTCCGGAATTCCATATCCAAGTAAAGTGTCAGGGTTATAAAACTGTGAACTTCCTTTCTTAATCAATTCAATAACTTCCATATTATTTAAGTCAGGATAGGCCTGCCAGACCCCGGCTGCCAAGCCAGCAATGAGAGGAGCAGCATATGAAGTCCCTGATCCGGAAGTCAACAAACCATTCCAACCTACAATACTCGTTCCTTTACCAAGCGCACTAACTTCGGGCTTTATTCGTTCATCTGATGTTGGCCCGGTCGAACTGAAGATCTGATATTCCTCAGCCTCATTAACGGCGCCTACGGCAATTACTGAATCAGCATCAGCTGGCGCAACCATTTTCCTCCATAATGCATCATCCCCCTCATTTCCTACGCTCACTACACAAAGTATACCTTTTGAAGCTGCAATATCATTACTCCTGGTGATGATCGCCGTATTGCCATCCATATCCTCATAGTTATAATCCATAGAAGGATCATCAAAAGTATTATAACCTAATGAGGTATTTATTATATCCACTCCTATGCTATCCGCAAATTCTGTAGCAAATAGCCAATTATATTCTTCGATTATATATTCTGTTGGCACATCTTCTGTTACACAGAGAATTACTTCAGCATCAGGAGCTACACCAACAAAAACATCTTCAAAATATGCTGTTATAGTAGAAAGGACACTTGTTCCATGATCATCATACCTGTAAATGTTATTAGAATTCTCAACAAAATCCCAAGCAGCTATTAGCTGATTATTTTCATACATCCTGGTAAAATACGGGCTGAAATTCGTGCCGATAAACCCTGCATCAAATACGGCTATCATTTTTCCCTGCCCTGAAAATCCTGCGGAGTGCATTTCTCCCACACCAATCATATCGTTCTGAGCAGCATTAGCAAGTTCTTCAATTCCAGAAGCTTGATCCAGATATTCGGCAGTTGAAGATTCATTTAATGATTCCAGATTGAGTCGCTGGCCCGGCGCTACATATTGTACTTCCCTAACGTAATTTAGTTGTTCAATATCTGGCACTTTTGATTCATCTGCCTCAACCAGTACACCATTAAGCCATTTAGTCTGATAAAAAACACTTACGCTATCTATGTTATTGACACCATTAATATAGAGACTGTTTACTGGGAGGTCCTGTAAGGTTACCGGGATATTATATTTTTGTCTTCTTTCTATTGCTCTTTCAGACAAATAAGCCTCCGGATTATCGATTGTGTAAACAGATTCGAATTTTGTATCAAAAAAAACCATGTACCTGTTCACTTGTGCAGATACCTGGTTCACATATATCATACACATAAATGCTATCACTACCACTTTACTCATTCCCATACCCTATCAATTCCTGCTTGAAGTCTACGCCCTGCTCAATAATTTGCTTTCCAAGGCATTCATTTTCAGTACAATAGTGCAAAATAATAGATTCTTTATAAATAAGACCTACATTCTCTGCATAAATTTCATTCCTTATGTCTTTCATTACTATAGAATCCTGATTAAACTCGTGGATTACCGTAATCGTAGAGTTGAAGTCAATATTTTCTAAATTAATTGGTTGATATGTGTGTTCATACAGGTACAATTCCTCTTCTAGTGTATTAAAGGCATTCCCATCCCATTGCTTTTGATCTAGTACCGGAAATACCAATTTGGCAAAAGGAATATTATTTTCATTAACAACCACGTTGGTTTCTGATTTTATTACCGTCCAAACTGAATCGATTACCCAGGCGACTGTGTCATTGGATCTTTTATATCGGTTCAGAGTATAAGTTATCCCACCGGTTTGGTTAATAAAACTGTCGCCAACTTGTTCCTTTAACAAATATCTAATGGTATCAGGGGTATTCAAAATGGAGTATTTGATTTGCTCTATTTTATATTCTCTATAGTCGCCTGTTGATAGTGGATAAAAAGCTTGGCCGGTTTCTGTAGGATCGATTTCAATTTTTGAATCACAACCAGATGCATAGATAAGTATAAGTCCCGAAAGGATTGCTTTCAAATTGTTTATTAATGGATGAACTCTGGCTGCTTTCAATATGTTTGACAGGAAATATATTACAAAGATAATCAAACCATAATGGCCCCTGCAATAGTTGCTGTCATTAATGTTGCTAGTGTGGCAGCAAGTAATGCCTTTAAGCCTAAACGGGAAAGATCAGCTTGCCTGTTGGGGGCTATTCCACCTATCCCCCCTACCTGAATTGCTATACTGCTGAAATTTGAAAATCCACAAAGCGCATAAGTGGCGATTATCACAGACTTTTTACTTAACATACCCTCTCTCATCAGACCGCTTAAACTTTCATATGCCACAAACTCATTGATCACAGTCTTTTGACCAATCAGACTACCTACCTGCAGGGTTTCTGACCATTCCACCCCAATTGCAAAGGCAAAGATCCTGAAAACCTGACCTAAAAGGTATTCCAGTGATAATCCACTGAATTGCCCGTTTGTATTTGAAATAATTACTTCATTAAGCCCAGTCCAGGCTCCAATCATATCTCTAAGAATATAATTTATAAGAAAAATAATTGCTATAAAGGCAAGCAACATAGCACCTATATTTAAGGCAAGTTTTAATCCCACGGATGCACCCCTTGCAAGGGCATCTATCAGGTTGACGCCCATTTGTTCTTGTGACACTGTCAGATCCTTATCAATCTTATCAAATTCCCTTTCTGGTATTAATATTTTAGACATAACAATGGCAGCTGGGGCATTCATTATTGAAGCGCTCAAAAGGTAAGCAGCGAATCTTGCCTGCTCTGCCGGATCATCTCCCCCCAAAAAAGTCACATATCCTGCGAGAACGCCACCAGCAATAGTAGCCATTCCACCTGTCATAAGGCACATAAGTTCTGATTTGGTCATTTTTGCAATGAATGGTTTCACCAGCAAAGGTGCCTCAGTTTGGCCCAGAAATATATTGCCTGCAGCTGAAAGGCTTTCAGCACCTGATAATCTCATGGTTCGAACCATTACCCAGGCTATTCCTTTCACAATAAATTGCAAAACACCAAGATAATAAAGGCCTGTAGAAATAGAGGCAAAGAAAATTACTGTTGGAAGCACCCGGAAGGCAAAAATATATCCATAATCAGTCCGGGCTAGTCCGTTAAAAAGGAATTGTGCCCCGTCATTTGAGAAACTAAGAAGTTTTACAAAGCCACGACTGATCCAGTCAAACATACCTTCGACGAAAGGTACCTGGGTGATCAGGATCCCAAACATCAACTGTAATCCAACACCCATGCCTACTAGCCTCCAGTCTATATGTTTTTTGTCTCTTGAAAAAGCATAAGCCACTAGAAGTAAAAAAATCAGGCCTAATAATCCCCTTAGAATCGCAACCATATTTAATTATAAATTAATTTCTTCTATTCAACTCATCGCGGATCTTAGCAGCTCTTTCATAATCTTCCTCATCCAAAGCTTTATTTAACATCTCTTTCAACTTATCGTATGAATGATCTTTTAGAGGTTTATCCTCGGAAGGACTTGGAGTCTTTGATTCCTCTTTGGTAATTTCTGCGGTTAAATCTGAGGCTTCATCTTCAGACTCGTCAGTAAGAATGATGCCGGCATCAGTCATTATTTTTTCATATGTATAGATTGGTGCACTGAATCTTAACCCTATGGCAATTGCATCGGATGGACGAGCATCTATCTCAACTGTTTTACTATCATTTTCACAAACTATCTTAGCGAAAAACACACCTTCCTTCAAATCGGAAATAACGATCTCCTTGATAGTATAGTTAAAAGAATGCCCGAAAGATTTAAATAGATCGTGGGTCATCGGACGGTTTGGGATGATTTTTTCGATTTCAATGGCTATAGCCTGGGCTTCAAACATACCAATAATGATAGGCAGCCGACGGTTCCCATCCGTCTCACCCAGTACGAGAGCAAAAGATCCTGATTGCGATTGACTAGAGGATAATCCCAGTATTTCCAGTTGAATTTTTTCCACGTTAAAAAATTATTTATTTTCTCGAATTACATCAATTAACTTAGGAACCACTTCAAAAGCATCTCCCACTATTCCATAATCGGCATTTTTAAAAAATGGCGCTTCAGAATCATTGTTTATAACAACGATAACTTTCGAAGAACTTACTCCAGCTATATGCTGAATTGCTCCTGATATTCCAATTGCAATATACAAATTTGGCGCTACTTTTATGCCGGTTTGGCCAACATGTTCATGATGCGGTCTCCAGCCTACGTCGGATACAGGTTTACTACACCCAACAGCAGCTCCCAATTCATTGGCAAGTTTTTCAATCATCTCCCAATTTTCAGGACCTTTTAATCCTCTTCCGGCAGAGACTACAATGTCTGCTTCAGGCAGCAAAACCTTTCCTGAAGATTTATCACTACCTGTAATAACAGCATCAACCATATCAGGATTAGCCTTCAATTCTGAATTTTCAATATTCACATCCTTTTGATTCTCGATTAATCCAACTGCGTTTCTTTTTATTGAAATAACCTTCTTTGGTGATGTTAAAACCAGATCTTCGAAAGCCTTTCCTGAGTATATACTTCTTCGAACTATAAATTTACTTCCAATATTCGGTAATTCTGAAACATTAGTTGCGATACTGGCCTTCTGTAAAATAGCAATT
>CAYMFU010000249.1:0-7239 GCA_964389805.1 uncultured Roseivirgaceae bacterium
TGTTACTGTTTCCAGGAAGTTCGGATATAAAAGAACACCCTGATCCGTGAATTGCTTCCACATCAAGCTTTGAGTGAATCCAGCGAAATACAATGGCAAAGCATAAAAAACAATACCTAAGGTGCCAATCCAAAAATGGAAATTCGCCAGTTTCTTAGAATATAAAGATGTCTTCCACATTTTAGGGACAAGCCAGTACATCATGCCGAAAGTAAGGAATCCGTTCCAGCCAAGACCTCCAATATGAACGTGGGCTATAATCCAGTCTGTAAAGTGGGCAATAGCATTGACATTCTTCAGAGAAAGCATAGGCCCTTCGAAGGTGGACATACCATAGGCAGTCACAGCTACAACAAGGAACTTAAGAACAGGATCTTCACGCACCTTATCCCAGGCACCTCTCAGTGTCAACAGGCCATTCAGCATTCCACCCCAACTTGGTGCGATCAACATAATAGAAAATACCACGCCCAGGGATTGAGCCCAATCCGGGAGTGCTGAATATAACAAGTGATGAGGTCCTGCCCAGATGTAAATAAATATTAATGCCCAGAAGTGGATAATCGATAACTTATATGAATAAACAGGCCTGTTTGCTGCCTTGGGAAGGAAATAATACATTAAGCCAAGGTAGGGGGTTGTCAGGAAGAAAGCCACGGCATTATGCCCATACCACCATTGAACCAATGCATCCTGAACGCCGGCATACCAGGAGTAACTTTTCATTATGTCTGCTGGCATTTCGAAAGAGTTGACGATATGCAGAACCGCTACTGTAACAAATGTGGCTATATAAAACCAGATTGCCACATACATGTGCCGTTCACGTCTTTTTATGATGGTTCCGATCAGGTTAATGCCAAATGCCACCCATATTAATGCAATTGCTATATCAATGGGCCATTCCAGCTCTGCGTATTCCTTACCGGTTGTAAGCCCAAGTGGCAGGGAAATTGCTGCTGCCAGGATAATCAACTGCCATCCCCAGAAATTGATCCAGCTTAAAAGGTCACTGAATAGTCTTGCTTTCAGCAGGCGTTGTACAGAGTAATAAATGCCGGCAAACATGGCGTTCCCAATGAAAGCAAAAATAATCGCATTGGTATGCAGTGGCCTGATCCTTCCAAATGTAGTAAAGGCCAGGTTCAGGTTAAGTTGTGGGTAAAACAACTGAATGGCGGCAGTAAGGCCAACCAGCATACCCACTAAACCAAAAATAACCGAAGCGATGATAAATGCTTTAACGATTTTATTGTCGTATTGAAACTTCTCCAGGCTCATAACGAAAAGTAGATTTTAAATTAAAAACAGCGTAAAATAGGGAGATTGAAAGTTTAATTATATGACAAATGTCACCTTTCTTAATTCCGGCTCAGAATTTCCGAAAAAAAAATATAAAATACACGAAATGGGAATTATTTTTTATTGGAGAAAATTCAAAACCTCCTTCTTAAGCAACTCGGGTTTCGTCCAGGGGATCAGATGCCCTGTGTCCTCATAAATGGCCATTTTAACTTCTGCATTTATCAACACATTCTCCCCAAAATACGCATTTTCAATAGGAACGAGGCCGTCTTTTTTTCCATGAAGCAGGGTAACCTTAGTGGTTATTTTGGGCCAATCCGCAAGCATTAATCTTAACTCTTCCACATGGGTATTCTTCTCAGCATTAGCTACTTTCATTGATTTGGGAACAACTATATTTAGAAAAGGAATGTCTATGATCCTTGCTATAGAGAAAAACTTCTCATGTTCAGGATCAATCGCAGCACCCGCAAGAATCACACCTCCAATCATGTCAGGATAATCCATGGCGAGTTTTGCCGCTATAGTGCCTCCAAAGGAATGACCCACAAGGATAGGTTTCCGGCTGCTCCTGTTTTTTTCAAGAAGGGGAGCGATCAGTTCGGCTTGTTTACGCAATGATGTTTCAGGGATCCCAAAATTAGAATGTCCATATCCGGCCCTGTCCATAGCCATCATACGCGTTTTTTTACGCAAGTCCGGATCTTTTAGAAAATTATTGAAGGCATCCAGCGAGCCAGGTGCCCCGTGGATAAAAATCACCAGGGGCTTGGTCTCATTTCCAATATCCACATACCGCATTTCTACCCCATTCAATATATATGTACTTACTACCATTCGGGTGGAGTCGGTTTTCAGATTGGCAAGGAGTTCTTCATTACTGGTTTTTAAATCAATCAAGTTGAAAAGAAAGTAGCCAAGAGCCATCAATAGAAGAAGTATCAGTCGCATTTACCGGATAAATTTATAGCACAGATCTACAAACATAATGAATTGATCTATCTTGTTCAATCCGAAAGCCCGGGCACTTTTTTCTATTGGAAATTGTTATACAATAAAAGACCATCAACATGAGCTATACACATCAGATCAATTCGTTCAGAAAGTTTGTCGATATGCACCATCCGGGTTGGATGGACATTTTCAGGGTCATTCTTGGGGTAGCCATTTTTATTAAAGGCATATATTTTATTCATAACCCCGATGCGCTGATACAAATCCTGCAAAATAGCAGAATTTCAGGATGGACCTTTATCGTTGAACATCATGTGGCCTTTACCTACCTGGTAGGGGGTATATTAATAGCTATCGGTTTAATCACACGGATCGCCATTATTTTTCAGCTACCGGTATTTTTTGGAGCAATATACTGTTGCATAGCTGATAAAGGCTTCTTTAGTGTATTTTCAGACCTGACTTTTTCGATCATAATGTTTGTACTTTTGATCTTTTACTTGATCTGGGGACCTGGCCGGTTTTCTGTTGATACCTATATGAAAAGGGACCACGAGATGGATGATATGCCCCAACAGTTTTAGGCTGGCTACTCCTCTTCTAATTCATATAAGTCGAAATCCTTCCCCTTGCCATATTCGGTTAAGACCTTCAAGTTATATACTTCCAGGCTATTGAGGTCACGTATTATGTAATCATCCACATTTTCTATTCGCAGCAGTTCAAATTCTGTGTTTTCCCCATAATTGATGAGAGTATAACGGTGTCCGACTCGTAAAACATCGATTGAGATTGGCATAATAAATTACTCCTTTACTTCAAATAATCCTAAACCTGGTCCTTCTTCAATGATTCTATTCGCTTTTTTCATCAGGGTAAAAAGATTATCAATATGTAAGCTTGTCGAATTTAATATTATTATAGTTAATTTATAATTTGACAGATTTTGCTGATATTTTATATTTTTATCCCCGGTAATGAATACTTCAAAATCATGTGATATTAATAATTCCAGAAGTTTGCCATTTTTCGTACCGCTCCAATTCATTTCATGAACTGTTAAAACATCATGTTTACTCGCAATACTGGATTTTAATTTAATAGGTAAGTTTTCGTCAAGCAGGACTTTCATTTAAGAATTTCTTGTCAGTGACTAATTTTTCGGCAATCTTAAGTACATTAAGTGCTTGTTCTTTACTAACAGTAGGGAAATTTTCTAAAAAATTTTCAAGGGATTCCTTTTCTAACCAATCGAACAAACTCTGTACGGGAACCCGGGTTCCTTTAAACACAGGAGTTCCTCCTAAAATATCCTTATGGCTTGTTATTACCTCTTGTTTCATATCTAAATATACGAATACTTTCTCATTTTGATTTTTTATATTGTTTATAAATACAATACTTAGATCTATTATTATCGTGGCCCTTGTTTTTTATTACTGGCTTTTTGCTCTTCTTCTAAACCTGGTTTTATCTCCTCGTCATCAAATAAGATCCTTACGGAAGGCGATTTCGTATCATCAAACTGACCCGATTTAACAGCCCAAATAAAGGCTATAAGAAAAGCCGTTGCAACAATAACACTAAAGATGATAAGGAGAATGATTACAGACATTAGATCAATTTTCTGAATTTAGCCATTGTATTAACTGCAAAGGTAGCAAAAAATACAACGGATATGCTGCTGGCTGGCATGAGGATAGCGGCTATAATAGGCGTTAACTTACCGAATATTGCAAAGCCCATTCCAATTATATTATAAAGGAAAGAAATGACAAAGCTTAGATAAATGATCTTTTTGGAAGTTTGTGAAAATTCTAAAAACCTGTCGAGGTCTGACATATTGTTCGCATCCAGTATGGCATCACTTGCCGGTGTAAATGAGGTAATGTCCTCTGTTACAGCAATTCCGGTGTTACTTTTCACAAGCGCACCGGCATCGTTTAAGCCATCACCGAGCATCAACACATTATCCCCGTTCTTCTGAAGTGTATTTATATAATTCAGTTTATCTTCCGGTCTCTGGTTGAAGAACATGGAAGTTTTCTCCGGGAACATATTCTTTAAGGCTTCCCGTTCCCCTTCATTATCCCCTGACAAAACACTGAACTTATACTTAGCAGCAAGTTTACGGATCAATTCACTTATATTTTTCCTGTATAAATTGTTGATCTTAAAAGCACCTTTGACTTCTCCATCTATGGATACATAAACATTTGCCCCCTCCGAAGCTTCGCTGGCAGAAAGGGTATCAGCAGGATCTTCGCCGTTCACTAGCAGGAGAGATCCCATCTTAACATGATGCCCATTTATATCCCCCTGTATCCCCTTGCCTTTGAGTTCTTTATAGTTCTTTATATCCAACAGTGAAAGATCTGTTAGGCCCTGCCGTTCTTTTATAAGTTTCCGGCTAAGCGGATGGGTAGAATTTGCCGCAAGGCCTGTCACCCATGCACTTTCTTTTTCATTCAACCGGGTCCCCTCGTAGAATATCTTACCTGTATAATTTTCGGTCAGGGTGCCTGTTTTATCGAATACGATGTGTGAAATATGAGTTAGTTTCTCAATGACCAGGGTATTTTTAAGATAGAAGTGGTTCCTTCCAAATACATTCATGGTGTTACCCAGGGTAAATGGCGTTGACAAGGCAAGGGCGCAGGGGCAAGCCACAATTAAAACGGCTGTAAATACAAACCAGGCCTTGTCCATATCAATCGCCAGCCAGACCGATAATCCTGCAAAGGCTATGAACAATACGGTTATGGTAAAGTATTTACTGATTCGGTTAACCAGACTCTCGAACTCGCTGTTTTCCTCTTTTCTGAAGGCTTCATTATTCCATAATTGAGTCAGATAGCTTTGTGATACCGGCTTCTGCACTTTTAAAAGAATAGAGGTGCCTGCCTGACGGCCACCGGCGTACACCAGATCATCCTTTTCTTTTTGAACCGCTTCGGATTCCCCGGTAACAAAACTATAATCGATATTCGCATTTTCACTGATGAGGATACTGTCTGCAGGGATGATCTCCCCGTTTCTTACTCTTATGATATCTGATTTCTGAATGTTTTTAACAGGCACTGCTACTTCTTTCCCTTTTTCAATGCGATTTACAGCAAGGGGGAAATACGAGCGATAGTCCCTCTCAAATGACAATCCTTCATAGGTCTTGTTTTGAACCCAGCGACCGATCAGAAGAAAGAACAAAAGACCAGATAATGAATCGAAATACCCGGGGCCTAAGTTCAAAATAACATGGAATAAACTTACCAGAAACAAGGTGATGATCCCGAGGGAGATCGGTAAATCAATGTTGATGTATTTCTGTTTTAGTCCTGCGAATGCCGATTTGAAGTAATCCGTACTGCAATAAAATACGACAGGTATCGACAATAGAACATTTAGCCAGAGAATGAATTTCTGGATCATTACATCATCAATTCCTTCAAACCCAAAATATTCAGGGAAACTTAGCAACATAATATTGCCGAAACTGAACCCGGCTACCCCGATTTTGATGATCAAACTGCGGTTAATTGTCTTCCGGGTCTTTCTTTCTTCCTGTTCCAGGCTGATATAGGGTTCATAACCAATGGTGGTCAAAGTCATGACCACTTCCTTAAGGCTAATTTTATTGGGGTTAAAGTCTATATAAACTTCTTTCCTGGTAAAATTTACGCGGGAGTAGCGGATCCCATCTTTCAATTTATATAAGTTTTCCAGGAGCCAGATACACGACGAACAATGGATTACCGGAATATAAAAATTAACTTTGGCGGTATTGTCATCCTTAAAATCCAGTACTTGTTCCTGGATCTCAGAATTGTCCAGATAATTATATTTATCGCCATATTCCCTGCTTTTCAGGGTGATCCCAGGATGGTTTTCGAGGTCATAGTAATTGCAGAGATCGTTCTCTTTTAATATCTCATATACTGTTTTGCAACCATTACAACAAAAGTCCTTTTCCTCAAATAATACATGGTCTTCCTTGCAAAGATCCCCGCAATGGAAACATATGATCTCATTAGCCGTTTTTTTCTTCTCTTCCGATGTAATTTTCCCCATCAGTTCATCCGTAAAAGTTTAAAAGTACTTGAAAAACGCCGATCTTGGTATGTTTTGATACAATTTTAATTAAACCTGAAGAAAAATAACATTTATGGCCTTCAGATGTTATTACCTGATAGAAATTGAATTACTTTGCAGGTTCTATATAAGGTTGTTATAATATTAATTCACGGATCAAATAATCTGAAATATGGCAAAATATCGTGCTTCACTTAAAAAGGTTTTCAGGACCATTATCTGGCCAAGGCGGCGACTTTTATTATTTGGGATGGTCCTTATCATAATTAACCGTATGTCCGGCCTAGTTCTTCCCGGAGCTTCAAAATACCTAATAGATGAAGTTATTGCTAATGGGGATCTGGAATTTATGAAGATACTTCTGTTAGGTGTTTCAGGCGCCATTATCGTTCAAGCTACCAGTTCCTTTTTTCTTACCAGGATACTGAGTGTAGAAGCACAACATCTTATCTCAAAATTAAGATCTGAAGTTCAGCAGCATATCATTTATTTACCCATAAGGTTCTTTGACAATTCCAAATCAGGTGAACTGGTTTCCAGGATAATGACCGATGTTGAGGGTGTTCGTAACCTGGTTGGTACCGGACTAGTGCAATTGTTCGGTGGAGTGTTAACTTCAATTGTTGCCCTGGTACTATTGATCAATATAAGCCCCTTGCTTACATTATATGTAGTCATCCCTCTTGCCATATTCGGCTTCATTTCCCTAAAGGCCTTTGCATATATCAGACCTATATTCAGGGAAAGGCGAAAGATCAATGCGGAAGTTACAGGGAGATTAACCGAATCTCTCGGAGGTATTCGGATCATTAAGGGCTTCAATGCTGAAAAGCAGGAAATCAATACCTTTTCTTTAGGGGTTGACCAAATCTTCAAAAATGTCCGCAAGAG
>CAYMFU010000250.1:0-7830 GCA_964389805.1 uncultured Roseivirgaceae bacterium
CCTTCCCGATCTTAAAAGATTTAAATTTGAATATTGATTAAATTTTTGGAATATGGTCAAGATACATGTATTGAGAAAATTGGTCTTTTTCCCAATTTTGATTCTTTTATCCTGTTCTGATGAAGAGCATGGAATTGATGGTATACTCTTATCAGTAAAAGAGCACTTTGTTCCTGATTCCCGGGTAGGAATTTTCGATGTTACCTTGACTAATTCAGGTGATGGATTTCATTTCGAAGGGGAGACGGACAATCCAGGTGCTCTGAAGGCATTAATTGACAGCCTTAATGAATTGAATATTTTATACGATATCGAGGTAGATATACTACCTCGGGAACAATTGGGTGACAGGAATTTAGGACTTGTAAATATATCTGTCTGCAATGTGAGGAAAGAACCCATGCATTCTTCCGAACTGATAACCCAGGGAATCTTAGGGGCTCCAGTAAAAGTCCTGAAGAAAAAAGGCGGTTGGTATCTTATTCAAACACCCGATAAATATCTTGGATGGGTTGATGGAGGAGGCATTGCATGGTATTCTCCTGAAGATTTTGAGAATAATTTAAAGAGAACAAAGATAATTTTTACCGGAATTTACGGATTTTCTTACCAGAAACCGGAAGAAGATTCAAGAACAATCTCAGACCTTACATCCGGGAATGTCCTGTTTTTAGAAGAAATCCTGGAATTCTATTACAAAATTTCCTATCCTGACGGGCGCATTGGGTTTATAAAAAAATCAGAATCCGAGATTTTCAATGACTGGCTGAGGAATAGTGATCTTGATCCTCAAAAATTAATATCTGTAGCCTATAATTTGATAGGCATTCCTTACTTATGGGGAGGAACTTCATCAAAAGGCATGGATTGCAGTGGTTTTACCAAAACCGTTTATTTTATGAATGGTTATATGCTCCCGAGAGATGCCTCACAGCAGGTGCATATCGGCATGCTGGTAGACGATAAAAAGGACTTTAACAGCCTTGAAAAGGGCGACTTATTGTTTTTTGGCCGATCGGCCTCTGATTCTACACAAGAAAAAGTAGTCCATGTAGGAATTTGGATAGGGGATATGAAATTCATTCACGCTTCCGGGGATATTCATGTGAGCAGTATGGATCCTGCATCTGAGCAATTTGATGAGTATAACCTGAATCGATACTTGCGTACAAAACGATTGGCAGGATCAGAAGATCAGAAAAAATTAACCGTGGGCAACAAGTATTTTTCTTTATAATAGATAAACTTATGATTTAAGTAAGAATATGTAAGATACTGTAAATCAAATAGTTTAAAAATTATTAAAAAAACACAATTTTCTTACTTGCGTATTGCAAGTCCTCTTTTTAATGTGTTATTCTGATTTTTAATGCGGTTCTTTCCATCACGAAACAGCAGAAATTTGTTCAACAATTAATGATGTGTTATGGAACAGACCGTAGAAGGAACTGAAACAGCTTATGAATTTTTACTTAGAAAAGGTATTAGAAAAGTTCATCAACCACATAAAAGATACAACCTTTCAGTAGCAGAATTGATAGATTTCCTGAATGAATATGCAGAAATATCTGTACAGGATCAGCAGGATTCAGGATATTTCACTGATTCTGTAAATTTTCGTTTCAGTGCGAACAATGATATTGTAATCTAGCGTTATATATCAGTAAATAATCCAATTCTAAAGGATCATGAAAAAAATATATTTAACACTAGCATTACTAAGCATATGCACACTTTCCTTTGCGGGACCAGGTCTTGGTATAAAAGGAGGGGCAAATTTTGCCACACAAAAAGCAAATTCAATATTACCATCCGTTGAGATCAGTACATCCAATATCACTGGATTTGTTGGCGGGGCTTATTTGAATTATTTCTTTGGAGATAAAAGTGCGATACAACTGGAATTATTATACTCTCGAAAAGGCTCTGTCAGTGAAATTCTTCTTGGGGGATCACCAGTTCAATCAAATGATAATAAGTTAACCTACTTTGATATTCCTGTATTGTTCAGATGGCAAGTCATAAAATTCCTGAATATACATGCAGGTCCTCAATTCAGTATTTTAACTAAAGCAGTAACTGAGGATGGTACGACTACAGAAGATATCAAGGATGAATTGAAAAATAGTGATTTTGGACTTATTATAGGTGCGGAAGCCAATTTGCCCTTGAGATTAAATTTAACGGCCCGGTATATATACGGACTCAGCAATGTTTCAGAAATTGAAGAAATAGAAATAAATAACTCGACATTTCAGTTGACCCTGGGAATCAGGTTAATCGGCAATTAATTTTTTGATTTTAACTGTCTATAGGTAGGTCCCGCCATTGTGGCGGGACCATTTTTTTTGCTTTTACTGCAAATTACATGATAAGAATTCACTATCTGCTGCATTTTTTAGTCTGAACCACAAATAATCTCCATGAATTTTATTTAAATTACAGTTGGATTTTTTTAACCTGCAATAATAAAATATACTGAATTATGAAAAAGATAGTGGTTACTGCAACTGTACTGTTTATGGTTATCGGATCATATGCGCAAAATCAATCAGATGAGAACTGGATCCAGCTTTTTAACGGGAAGGATCTGGATGAATGGCGTGTAAAGATCAACGGTTATGAATTAGACGATAACTTTGGTAATACGTTTTACGTGGAAGATGGTCTGATGAAGGTGAAATATGATGAATATGATAAATTTGATAACAAATTCGGCCATATATTTTACAAAAAACCATTTTCATATTACAAAATTGCCGTAGAGTACAGGTTTGTGGGGGAACAGGCTCCCGAAGGACCTGCATGGGCTTACAGGAACAGTGGCATCATGGTGCATGGCCAGCCACCTCATTCTATGGAAAAAGATCAGAATTTTCCAATCTCCATAGAAGTTCAGCTTCTTGGCGGTGACGGAGAAAATAAAAGACCTACGGCCAATGTCTGTACACCGGGAACAGAAATCGAGATGAAGGGAGAAATGGTTAAGGACCATTGTACCAATTCAAAATCAAAAACATATCATGGTGACCAGTGGGTCAGACTGGAAGTTGTGGTAATGGGTGATGATTTTATCAGTCATATCATGGAAGGAGAAGAAGTAATTTACTATACGGCCCCGCAAATTGGCGGTGGAACGGTAAGTAATTTTAACGAGGCAATCAAGAAAGATGGTAAACTTCTTACCGGAGGGTATATTTCTCTTCAAAGTGAATCACACCCAATTGAATTCCGGAAGGTGGAAGTGCTGGAACTGGAAGGTTGCATGGATCCCAAAGCCAGGAATTATAAGACTTATTACGTAAAATCTAATAAGTTAAGGTGTGTGTATGATTAGATCCTAGTGGAATTTCATAATGAGGTCCCGGACAATGGTGCCTTGCCATTGGTAATCCTCGAGCAATTGATTAATGAATATATTCAGGATAAGTTAAACACCTGATTTTTAAGAATTGCCAGGAATTGAGGTAAGAAAATACGTGTTAAAAGAAATGAGGAAGCTAAAATTATATTTACTTTTTGGTTGCTCAATAGTAGTGATTTCCTGCGATCAGGAACATTCGACTGAATCCGAAATTGAGGAAGCCCTTCACAATGCCAGGTTAGCCAATGAAGGATTTTCAAGATGTATGGCCTACCGGGATGCATGGTTGGATTATGCCGATCCCAGCACTGGGCTTATTCCCAGGAATTTAGATAAGGGGGTAGATATCTGGAATGCCCAAGATGCCGCGGCGGATAATTATCCGTTTATGGTGTTGACCAGTTCTATACTTGACGATGAAATGTATCAAGGGTTGATGCTGGAAATGCTCAATACTGAAAAGGAATTAACCTCCAGGGTTAATACCCTGCCTGATACATGGTCTTTTTCTAAAAAGTATTTCTTGAATGATTCCATAAATATGGATCAGATCATTTTCGGGAGTTCCGAATATATCAAGGACGGATTGTTGCCTTTAATGGAATATCTCGGAAAAACACCCTGGACAGACAGGATGCTGGAGATGCTTGATGACCTGAATAATGAGGTTGATGTAGTTACAACCATGCAGGGGAAATTTGGCCGTGCTCCATTGGATGAAGTAAATGGTGAACTTCTACAGGTATTATCCAGGGTTTACTGGCTGACTGGGAATGATAAATATCTGGATTGGGCTTATAAAATAGGAGACTTTTATCTTTCAGATGAAAATCTTCCAACAAATCAGGATTATTTGCGACTCAGGGATCATGGGTGTGAGATCATTTCCGGATTATGTGAATTATATGTTACAACCAGTTTCATTGATGAAGATAAAAAACAGGAATTTAAAGTACCATTATATAGGATGCTCGACCGGATCCTGGAAGTTGGAAGAAATGATCATGGTATGTTCTTTAATGCGATTAATCCCAGGACAGGAGAGGTTATTGAGGAACAAATTGCTGATACATGGGGATATACCCTGAATGGATATTATGCTGTTTATTTAATTGATGGTACTGAAAGGTATAATAACTCGGTCCTCGAAGCACTTGAAAATATTCATCATTATAAAAATCATCCCTGGGAAGGAGAAAGTGCTGATGGCTATGCAGATGCCATTGAAAGTGCCTTGAATTTGTACAATAGAGTTCCTTTTGATCCTGTTGCGGATTGGATTGACACTGAAACTGAGATAATGTGGAACAAACAACAGGAAAGCGGGATCATCGAGGGATGGCATGGTGATGGGAATTTTGCGCGAACGACCATCATGTATTGCCTATGGAATACACAGGGTATAACCATTAATCCATGGAGAGAAGATGTCATTTTTGGAGCTATTATCAGGGATAACCAATTGATATTCGTCATTGAATCGGAAAAGCCATGGAAAGGCAAAATTCTTTTTGATCAGGAACGGCACCGAAATGTTCTGAATATGCCTTTGGATTATCCAAGGATCAACCAGTTTCCTGAATGGTTCACCGTTCTTGAGAACAATTCTTATAGTTTAAATGGATTGAACAATAAGATCTCAGAAAAATATCCGGCACAGGACCTGATCAATGGCATAGAAATGGAAATTGATCAGGATAAAACCTATGTATTTGAATTAATAATCAACTAATTTAGCGGTTCGATAATCTCCTATTTTCAGAATCCAGATTAAATCATTAATGCAATAGAAATGAATAAAAAATATCTGCTCCTTTTTACGCTTACATTTTTACTGGGTGCCGGAACATCCTATTCCCAGAGTGTACCAAACAGTCTGACCGATGAGGAAAAATCTGAGGGATATACCTTGTTGTTCAATGGAAAGAACCTGGATGGCTGGACCGGGAATAAAAAGAGTTATGTGGTGGAGGATGATTATATTGTCATTCGTCCGGTAAAAGGCGGAGGAGGAAATTTATATACTGAAAAGGAATATGCTGATTTTATTTTTCGGTTTGAGTTTAAACTAACCCCGGGAGCAAACAACGGACTGAGTATCAGGGCACCTTCGAAGGGTAATGCCGCATATAGTGGAATGGAACTTCAGATCATAGACAATACTGCGGAAAAGTATGCCGAGCTGGAACCTTACCAGTATCATGGCTCTCTGTATGGAGTAGCCCCGGCAAAGAGAGGATTTTTAAAACCAGTCGGGGAGTGGAACCAGCAGGAAGTTCAGGTTAAGGGAACCACAGTGAAGGTAATTCTAAATGGTACTACCATTCTGGATACCGATTTTCAAAAAGCTATTGATGAGGGTACTATGGATCATAAAGAACACCCTGGATTGTTAAGGGAAAAAGGCCATATAGGTTTCCTTGGTCACGGTGATGTGGTGCGATTCAGAAACATCAGGATCAGGGAATTATAATCTTTACTACCCTGCACTTATCAGATTCAATCAATAGTCTCTATTTATTTTGTGCATATTAATTTTAAGAAAATAGTATCGGATTACTATGCCTTGGGTAATCGCATGTGAATAGGTTTAATATATTTTCCTGAATTTTATACCTAAATCGGAGATTAGTTTTTCTGATTTTTCCCAGAGTTTCCTACCATTCGCTTGATCTGCAGTTTTTTTGTCCATTTCCTTTCTTTCCATCATAAAGAAGTAATCAAGCGGTTTCCCTTCCAGGTCTTCACCAGCTGCAAGATAAATTACAGGAACAGCCGCTTTTTCCGGGGAGTTAAAAAATATTCCAAAAACTACCTTTAACAAGGGGTGAAAGAGCTTAGGGGCTTCCCTCGCTATATTGGAATTAACTGGCCCCGGACAAAGAGAGAAGACTGAAAGTTTAGTGCTGCCTGGATTGAGTCTTCTTGACAATTCATTAACGAATGTAGTCAGTAGTAATTTATAGTAACCATACAGTTCAACGGTCCTGTTCATTCCATATTCCTTATATTTTCCAAAATTATCCCAGTCATAGGCTTTGGGATTTCGATGACTTTCAGAAGATACAATGATAATCCGTGGCAGGCTTTCCCCATCAGTTACGAAAATATCTTCATCCAGCAACCAGCGGATCAGCAGAAACTTAGCCAGGTAGTTAACCATAAACATTTCTTCAAGATCCTGCCTTGTCTTCCGGCTTATTCTGGGAACTATGGCAGCATTGCATATGAGCATATTTAGTTTGATCTTCTGCTCATTTAATTTCATGACCAGGCCTTTTATAGAATCTATATCTGACAGATCAACATGTAGCATTTCCACTTTGTCCGATCCGCTTATACGACGGATCTCCTCACCCTTATCCGGGATCCCGCTTCTGACGGCCATGATCACCCTGGCACCTCTTTTAGCCAGGTCCAGGGCAGTGGCGTATCCAAGTCCCGAACTCGATCCTGTAACCATAATGGTCAGATCTTCCAAACGATCAGAATCACTTAAATGAACATCCTTTTTCTGCTTTTTGAAAAGGTCCGAAATGCCCTTTAAAGTGGCTTTTAATGGACTGTCATAGGATCCGCTTTTCTTCTCATTCATGGTTTGATCTGTCTTTTAGCTTGTTAAAATATTCCAGATATTCAATATAGTGTGAAGAGATCGTCTCCTGGCTAATACCAAAGTCATTTAAACTGTATTTATGTGCCCCATATTTACCTTTGCTGTTCTTTTTATCAACCAGGGCGAGTTTATCCTCAAGTTTCTGATCCATTGGCCTCCCTATTCTTACATAAATATCTTTCAGGATTTTAATTGGATCTGTAATAAACTGATTGTATTGAATATCAATGAACTTATCTGGATCATTAACAGATTTTCTGAATTTCATGGCCTTTTCAAGCATATACCTGGTCTTGTTCATCCAATGCTCTTTAATGTCATCAATGCTTACCTGATCACTGAATATAGCTTGCCCATGGGCAAGCATACTTAAAAAGGAAGGTATGCAGGCTTTCAGATCCCGGTGTGTCCATAAAAAATTCACATCACCATAGGATTTGTAGATAACATCTAAAAATTCCAGGTGGTGGGGTGATTTAAGGACCCAGTATTTCCCGGGCATCTGCCACTGAAGTAACTTCAGGAGCTTTGCTCCATACATATAAGCCAGAGATTGATCTGTTTCTTGCAGCCATGCAGCATATGAAGGGACATGCATAGTGGCTTCAGCCGTAGTACTAAGGAAAGATACATCGAGTAGTAAAATATCCTCCTCCTGGGCCTGGTGTTCCACCGGATGTATGGCAAAGAAGCCAGGGGCCATATATTTCAGGGCCTTTTCACTCGTTTTTGCAAAGGCAATACGATTGTCTTTGCCCTGAACCGGAGGGGAAGGATTTAAGGCTTCCCAGCTTAACAATGATCTGGTATCAGGATCAGCAGATAGAAGTCTTTGTAATTTGGTAGTTCC
>CAYMFU010000251.1:0-9798 GCA_964389805.1 uncultured Roseivirgaceae bacterium
AGGTATCTTTCTCAGGCAAACCATACTTTGAATCTATGATTGCTGAATCAGAAAAAGAAACAAACCGTTGGGATAAAAACAGGAAATTTACCTATTATGGATCATTACGGCATTTCCTTAAAACGCTACTTCAGGGAACTACTTTTACTGAGGGCTACGAAATAGTTTCCGGGCTATTAGACCATAATAATGAATTTATTTTTAAAGGGTTGACAAGCCCGGGGGATATTATCAAGAAGGAAAAAGGAATGGTTTATCTTAACTTGAAAAATACGATTCAGATAATATATACAAAAGAAAAAGACCTTACCCGGACTTCAGGAGGTATGGAAGGCTTCAAAATTGACAATGATTATCAGACCTCCTATCTATCATCCAGAATAGCCAGGATACAAATGAATGAGAACGGGACTTTATTCCGGCCTGACCTGATACATGTTTATGGATTCTGGGCACGCGAAGGCGCCGCGGATTTTTTACCATTTGATTATTTCCCGGAGCGTAATGAATAAGCTGCCTTCTATCCTCCTCAAAAATCTAAGGTATTCGATTATTTTCTCTTTAGTTGTAGGCAGTTTGCAACTGTATTAAAGGATTAAGTCGTCCGTTGATCTCTTTTTTAAGATATAACCAGGTTACCAGGGTTGAGGAAAGATCAGCAATCGGGAATGCAATCCATACACCATCTAGTCCAAGAAAAAGAGGCAACACCAATACCAGGGGAATCAGGAAGAACCCTTGTTTTGATAAGGAAAGGACCAGTGCAGGCCCCGGTTTCCCAATGGCCTGAAAATAAGAGGCGCCAATCAACTGCACAGCAATCAGCGGGGTTGCCAGAAATGCAATCCGCAAAGCATAGGGCGTTTCCATCAATATTTCTGCATCTTTGGAGAAAACGCGAACAATAGAATCAGCACCAAGCAAAATGGTAATAAAAATTATAAAAGATAGTCCTACACCATATTTGATGGCGGTATTGACTACTTCCTTTACCCTTAACCAATACTCTGCTCCATAATTATACCCTGCTATTGGAACGAAGCCCTGAACAAGGCCCATTACAGGGAATAGGGCAAACATGATCATACGGCTTATTATTCCATACACGGCTATGGACATCTCACCACCATACCGGAATAAGGTGTGGTTTAATACCAGCACAAGAAGACTAATGGTTCCCTGCCGGGCCAGAGTAACGCCACCAAGCGATGTGATTTCCCTGGCAATTATTAAATCAATTCTAAGGTGTTTCCTCGAAACACGTAACTCTGATTTTTGCAAAGCAAAGAAACCAAATGCATAGATTGCGCTTAATATATATGAAATAGTGGTAGCCCAGGCTGCACCCATTATACCCCATTTGAAATATACAATAAATACCGCATCGAGGATGATGTTTGACACTGCCGGGATCATCATGACCAGCATGGCAAACTTGGGCTTTCCTTCAGCACGGATAATATTATTTGACATCATAGCCCATGCCAGAAAGGGGATTCCAATCAGAAGAATGCCAAAATACTCTATCGCATAGGTTAAAATTTCTCCTTTCCCCCCGAACATAATTAAAACTTCTTCAATATATATGGAACTAATAATGACAAAAATGGCCGCAATGGTCAGCGTCATTCCAATCATATTGCCAAATGTCAAATGTGCTTTTTCTTTGTTTCCTGAACCCAATGCCCTGGATATGATCGATCCGCCACCAATCCCAATCGCCATGCCGACAGAAGACATGAAAAACGTTATAGGCATAACAACAGTTACAGCCGCAATTCCAAGAGGCCCAACATAATTGCCAACAAAGATGGTATCCACAAGATTATAAATGGAAAGAACTAAAACACCCAAAGCAGCCGGGATGGACTGCTTTATTAGAAGCGTACTGATCTTTTCAGATCCAAGTGTTTTAGATTGGGACATATACTTAAATCCTTATGTTGAGTGATTTGAGATCAGACCGTTAATGAAAATAAACGCTGGTAGTCCATTAAATGTTTAAAACGTTTTCTGTTCGCTAAAGTTATTCAAGGTAGTACTCGGGGATCATTAACTTATCTTCATCCCTTTCAGAAACTGCAACGGAATAACCTTTGTCAATGGAAAAACCTCCTACTTCACCCTCAATGCTTAAAGCTGCATATCCAACCTGAGCTCCTCCCTTCTTTAATTCAGGATACTTTTTCATAATTCTATTAACGGCCTTCTTACAAGCTTCTTCAGGCGTCATGCCTTGTCTCATTAGCTCAACAACCAGAAAGGATCCGAGAGTTTCAAGTACCAATTCTCCCTGACCTGTCGCACAGGCACCGCCAACTTCATTATCCACATACATACCGGCACCCAGAACTGGTGAATCTCCAACTCTTCCATGCATCTTAAATGCCATGCCACTTGTAGAACATGCCCCGCACATATTCCCTCGCTCATCAATTGCCAGTATCCCTATAGTGTCGTGGTTGAAAGGTTTGTAATTATTATCTTTTACCCATTCCTCCCACGCATTTCTTGCTGCATCAGTGAGAAGATTCTCCTTTTTGAATCCTTGAGATAATGCAAATTGTAATGCCCCCACTCCGCTTATCATCACGTGTGGGGAATCTTCCAATACCTTCCTTGCGACTGAAATGGGATGTTTTATATGCTGGAGAAATGTAACCGATCCGGCCTTACCAAACTCATCCATTATGCAGGCATCAAGAGTCACAATCCCATCCCTGTCCGGTAGACCCCCATAGCCTACACTCATATCTTCAGGATCCGCTTCAGGAACTCTGGCTCCTGCCTCTACAGCATCCAGGGCTGTTCCGCCTTTTATAATAACATCCATAGCTGCACGGGTAGCTTTTCGATTATCCCAGGTAGCAATGACGATAGGCTTTTGGGACGATGACTTCTGCCTTGCAAACACATCTGAAGCCTTTGAAATTATCGGTGTTGTGGCAGAGATGGCCCCCAGCACAGTTCCTTTTATGAAATTTCTTCTTTTGATCATGGATTTTGATTTTTAACCTCGAAAAATATCCTTTTTAAATTCATAATTGAAATATAATGTCGATTATTTGGCAAATCAAATTACAAATTATAGATTTTCACAAATCTTATATATTATGAAATATGTGTCCCAATCTTATTTACCGCTTATATTTCTAGCAATTGCTGTTACTTTCGCATGTACACATGAAAAGAAAATAGGAATTAATGAATCAAACCAACTCTCTACTACAATAGGAAGATCCCCTAACAGAACTGTGATCGCCTTTGGCTCCTGCTCAAAACAATACAATCCCAATCAGCGATGGGCAGATATTCTGAAAAATGATCCGGACATCTGGATATGGCTTGGTGATAACATTTACGGGGATACGCACGATATGAATTTTATGGCAGAAAAGTATGCGCATCAAAAAGCTGACACAGGATATCAGCTATTGTTAAAATCAGTATCTAATATAATCGGAACCTGGGATGATCACGATTATGGGATCAATGACGGAGGAAGGTTTTATTCCAAAAAGAAAGAAAGTAAAGAATTGTTTATCGATTTTCTGGATATCCCAGAAGATAATCCGGTTAGGGACCATGAAGGGGTATATCAATCTTATGATTATAACTTTGGCGAACATCTGCTAAAAATAATACTTCTTGACACCAGGTACTTCAGAGACACTATTGAAAGAAATTTTATAACGAGGGCATATATACCGAATCAGGAGGGAGATGTTCTTGGGGAAGAACAATGGATTTGGCTTGATAATGAACTGAATGAGAGCTTGGCTGATCTGATTCTTATAGGCTCCAGTATACAGGTGATCCCTGAAGAACAGATCTATGAGAAGTGGGCAAATCTTCCAACGGCCAGGAAGAGGTTATTCGATCTTCTTGAAAAATACCCGGAAAAGAGGATTATCTTCCTGAGTGGTGACAGGCATATTGCTGAGATCTCTGAAATGTCACTTGATGGACTTGACTATCCATTATATGATTTTACCAGCAGCGGACTTACACATACTTGGTTAAGGGATGATATAGAACAAAACAAATACCGTATCAGTGATTTTATTATTCATCTGAACTTTGGAGTGATCCTGATAGATTGGGCAGAAGACAAAAACCATAAAATTACATTCCAGATCAAAGGGGAAGAGAATTCATTACTATATGAATTCATGCCTGAATTATATCCTTAGTTTCATTAAAACACTAATATTTGGGAATAGAGGGATCTATTTCATCCGCCCAATCCAGAATTCCACCTTTTAGATTGTAGAGATTAATGAAATTAAATTGTTGTTCAAGTGCCCTGATAACATTTGCACTCCTGTTACCGCTTCTACAATAAATAACCACTTTTTTTTCTTTATCAATTCTATCCACATTCTGAAAGATTTGCCCCATAGGGATCAATTCTCCACCTATGTTACAATAATCACGCTCTTTCTTTTCTCTTACGTCGATTAATTGAAAATCATCTTTCGAATCGATCATTTTTTTTAATTCGTGAACATTTACTTCTTTCATAAGAATAGATCTGGTTTAATTCAAACATTTGTTTTTTATCAAAAATCAAGATGTTCTTTTCATTTTTAATAGTTTAGCAGTTCAAATTCTGCTAAAATCAAATTTTAATCTGCAAACATAACATTATTTCTTTATAATAATCATGAAGATCATCCTGGAAAGACAGAATAAAGCTGTGCACTTGCAAGCGGTAAATGAAGATGGGGCGAAGATTGATATTGACGGGGCCCCTTCGATTGGAGGAGAAAATAAAGGACTACGACCAATGCAATTGATGCTGGCTGCATTAGGAAGTTGCAGCACAATGGACATAGCAAGTATTTTGAATAAGCAAAAACAGGATCTCGAAGACATACAGATAGTGATCAATGGAGAACGGGAAAAAGATAAAACTCCATCCTTATTTAAAGATATACAAGTTCATTTTATTTTAACCGGGAACCTGGATGAAAAAAAGGTGAAACGGGCTATCGATCTGTCAATGAATACCTATTGTTCAGTATCAAGAATTATAGAAAAAACTGCCCAGATAACATATTCATATGAAATTAAAATCCCCTAAAATGAAGGATCATACCCATTTTGAAACAAAGGCCATCAGGTTTCAGGCCGATCAAACCTATAACAAAGAACATTCGGTTCCAATATATGCCACTTCTAGTTTTCTTTTTGATAATTCTGAAGAAGCCAGGGCACTATTTGCGAACGAGATTGAAGGGAATATTTATACCCGTTTTTCAAATCCCAATAATGAAGAGTTTATCTCTAAGCTTTGCCTTCTTGAAGGAATGGATGATGGTGTCGCAACGGCTTCAGGTATGGCAGCCATGTTCCTGAGCATTGCAGCTTTCCTGGAGCAAGGGGATCATCTAATAGCTTCCCGGGCTGTATTTGGCTCTACTCATCAAATCATTACGCAAGTCCTTCCAAAATGGGGTATAACACATACCTATGTTGACACAAATCAGCCGGAAACATGGGATAAGGCTGTTTTACCCAACACTAAAATGCTTTTTCTTGAAACACCATCGAATCCTGGCCTGGATATAATTGATCTGGAGATGGCTGGCGCATTTGCAAAACAGCATAATCTCATATTTAATGTCGACAATTGTTTTGCTACTCCCTATCTTCAGAATCCAGCTAAATGGGGGGCTCATCTTGTTTCCCACTCGGCAACCAAATTTATCGATGGACAGGGAAGAGTTATTGGTGGAGCGATCCTGGGTAATAATGAACTCATAGAAAAGGTCAGGTTTCTTAACCGGCATATTGGACCTTCAATGTCTCCATTTAATAGTTGGATCTTGTCAAAGAGTCTTGAAACACTAGCTGTAAGAATGGACAGACATTGCAAGAATGCGTATGAACTGGCCAAATTTCTTGAGGATCATAAGGAAGTAAACTGGGTTAAATATCCACACTTGACTTCTCATCCGAAATTTGAAGTTGCTAAAAAGCAAATGACGCAAGGCGGTGGCATGGTAAGTTTTGAAATAAATGGAGGAGTTGCAAGGGGCAGCAAATTTCTGAATAATGTTCAGATGATGTCCTTAACGGCAAATCTTGGAGATACAAGGTCGATCGCAACACACCCTGCTTCAACCACCCATTCAAAACTATCTGATGAAGATAAAAAGGCTGTTGGAATCACTGATGGATTAATCAGGATATCTGTTGGGCTGGAGCATATTACTGATATCATTGAAGATATTGATCAGGCACTTGCTAAGAGTAAGATATAATTCAGTTATCAACTATTAAGACCTTCTGTATAATTTTAATTATCGCACGATAAAATCGTTCGTATATTTAAAAACCTGTTCGAGAAATTGGTTCTGTATCAATAAGATTATAGGATCACACATTTTTTAATATATGATTAAGGATTTATTTATCCATCAGCTACGACAAGCTGTTCGTCACAGAAGTTGGG
Source organism: uncultured Roseivirgaceae bacterium (assembly GCA_964389805.1). Classification (GTDB taxonomy): domain Bacteria; phylum Bacteroidota; class Bacteroidia; order Cytophagales; family Cyclobacteriaceae; genus JAGTVG01. Next base: position 6,461 of record CAYMFU010000251.1, read on the forward strand.
ATAAACAGGTGGCTACCAACCTCTTCCTGGGTTTTTTATTTGCGCTGATTTTCCTGAATATACTTATGGTGGGATATGCAATTGACGATATCCTGAAAACATATTATCCCGAGAAAGATCCGGTTGAGCAGTTTACGAGTTTCATACTTTATTATGCTTTGGTTGACTTTATTCTTAGAATAATGTTGCAGGAAGTTCCTTCTTTGTCTATTCGGCCTTATTTAATATTACCAGTTAAAAAAAGAACTCTCATCCACTATCTTTTATCAAAAACATTTTGGAGTTTTTTTCCTATTATCCCCCTTCTGGTAATCATTCCCTTTACCGTTAAAATACTTTCGGGTTCCTTTCCGCTTCTTAATATTGTGATATGGACCTTCGGAATATATATTTTTTTTAACATCATCAGCTATTCTGCTTTATTCCTTAAAAGGAAAATTCATTTCAATCCTGGAATTATTGCTATCCTTATTTTATGTTTTATAGTCATAATCCTGTTGGAAAAAGATGGCATCATATCTTTATCTCATCTTTCAACTATTTCGTTCATGATGCCACTCAAGCATCCTCAATATAATTTGATTTTCATCTTATTATTTTGTCTTATCTATGCAATAAACTTCATTTATCTGAAGAAGCATCTGTATGCGGAAGAGATAATACCGAAACAAAAAGTTCGAAAGATCCATTCAAATCTTTATTACCTGAACAAAATGGGTGCTTTTGGAGATTTGGTTGCCATGGAGTTAAGGCTGATAACACGCAATAGAAGGATTCGATCAACGGTGTTTCTTTCTCTCTGGATGGTTGCCCTCGCGTGGCCATTTTATAAGTACTATTACCCAAATCTTGAAAAAGAAAAAAATGGATCTGATTACACGCAAACAGAAATAGTATTGCCTAAAGAAGACCAGCACTTTGTAACATTAAATGTTTATCCTGATACACACCCGCCGTTGAGCCAGATATGTGTTGCCGGAGACCACGAAAAATTCGGCAACTGGAAAGCTGATCTTGTTCCGCTCCAGCTCATGAAAGACAGTTCGTGGACCCGCTCTTTTATTTTCGACCAGGGAACAGACTTAAGTTTTAAAATTACAGGTGCAGATTGGGATAACGAAGCACTATATGAAGATGGAGTAATACCTGAACCCTTTAGTTTAACGGTAGACAAGGACACAACAATTAATATCCAGGTTAGGGCCTGGAAAGAAGACAAAGTTTACAACATAATGTCAGGGGCTATGCTTATATATGCCAGTGTGTTTTTTATTGGGATGTTTATCATCACGTACGGACAATTTCTTTATGCGTGGGAAGCCGGATACTTCGATTTCCTGCTTGTTAGAAAAATTGATTACAGGAAGTATCTATGGGTAAAAGTTTTCCTTTTATCTTCAACTTGTATTGGCGCTTACCTTTTGATTGCTCCTTTCATAATTGGTAATAGTTTTGCAATCAAATCATTGACTGTGGGCTTATTTTATAATCTGGGGATAAACCTGCCCCTAATGGTGTTCCTGTCACTTTATAACCGGTCAAGAATAGATATCACGGCTGGGGCGTTCAGCATGCAGGGAAAAGGCGGACAGCAAATGATCAATGTATTAATCCTTATCCTTTTGCCTGCTATACTCAGTGGATTCCTGATCAATTACTTTGGTATAGAATATTGTTATAGGATTCTTGGCGGTATTGGCCTGACAGGGATTTTACTTACACCTCTAACTTTTAACTCAATCTATAAATTGTTTATTAAGAAAAAACATATAATGGGAGCTGCGTTCAGGAATCCCATATAAATAAATTCAAAATGATCGAAGTAAAAAACCTGATAAAAAAATATAGTGGCGTGGCTGTTCTGGATATCCCGGACCTTACCATACAAAAAGGAGAATCTTTTGGACTTGTGGGCAATAATGGAGCAGGAAAAACTACGCTGTTTAGTCTGATTCTTGATTTAAGACGGGCAACGACGGGCTCTGTATTCATTAAAAACCAAAACGTGTCAAAAACCGAAAACTGGAAGGATTTTACCGGTTCATATATAGATGAAAACTTTCTTATAGATTTCCTTACTCCTGAAGAATATTTTCAATTTATAGCCAATTTACACGGCTTGTCCAAGGGAGACCTGCAGGATTTCTATCAAAAATATGAGGATCTATTTGCAGGAGAGATCCTGGGCAAAAAAAAATATATCAGAGAACTTTCAAAAGGAAATCAAAAGAAAGTTGGAATAGCAGGATCCCTTTTATCAAAACCAGAGGTTCTGGTATTGGACGAACCTTTCTCTAACCTGGACCCTTCCTCCCAGATCCGGTTAAAAGCCATGTTTAAAACAATGAAATCAGAGAACTCGGTTACCATGCTGATATCCAGTCATGATTTGAACCATGTAACGGAAGTTTGTGAGAGAATTGTAATACTTGATAAGGGTAATATTGTACATGATCTCCAAACAAGTAACAAGACACTGGAAGAGTTGGAGAGCTACTTTGCCGTGTAATTCATTAGAATCTTTCTTATAGAAATGAATATTAAAGCTGTAAATTTACTTTATCCTGAAAATGATTTAACTTTAAATATCACACTTCAAGATCATGGCTGAACCACAATGTGAAAACTGTAAATTAAGAGCAAAATATGATGCTAAGCCGAAATCATTGTTAGGTAGATTCTGGAAATGGCACATCTCATTTTGCCCGGGATGGAAATCATACATCCGTTCCCGGACTGATGAAAGAAGACATGAACTATTTGAACGATATGGAACTATAAAATATTAATGATGAAGAAAGCAGATATTGCAATTGATACTTTTAACAACAATCGTAATTGTGCTCAATCTGTTGTGGGAGCATATGCTGAGCAATACAATCTGGATAAAGATTCCCTGTATAGATTGGCCACGGCATTCGGAGGTGGCATGGGGCACTCAAATGGAGTTTGTGGTGCTATAAGTGGAGGATTGATGGTCCTTGGTCTCAAGCAATTGGATAAGGAGACAACCTATGCTCAAACCCGTCATTTAATGGATGAATTCATTAAAAGAAATGGGACACGCGATTGCGAAAAATTGATCGGTGTAGATCTTATGACCGAGGAAGGAAAGAAAAAATTCAAATTAGAGGGTACTAAGAAAAAGGTGTGCGAGAAATGTATTGCTGACGTAATCGAAATTATAGAAAATGGGTAAGATAGATCCGGTAATTTTAAGGCTCTATCACTAAATCTGCGTAATAAATATTCCCATTAACGAAATCGTCTAATATAGAAAGAAAAGATAAAATCCGGTTATATCGGGACTATTTCTCTTCGCTCATTCCTTCCATCCT
>CAYMFU010000252.1:0-5822 GCA_964389805.1 uncultured Roseivirgaceae bacterium
TCAACAACGACTACATAAGGTAAAGAAACCGGTCCGTTTCCACATCCATTGGAAGCCATGACGGTAATGCTTACTGTTCCATTGTTTGGGAAATCATAATGTATAGTATCAAGCCTGTTGGCCGAGGAGGTAGGCGTACCATCGTCATATGTCCAGGTATATCCATTCGGATTATCCAATGGGCTTGGTGTCGAGATACCATATAGTATATTTGTTGATCCTTCACATACATTTGCCGTACCTATATCGATAACAGGAATTGGCGGAACTGTAGCTACTGACTCTATGAATACTGAATTCGAATACACAGTACATTCACCGGATATTACTTGCCGTCTAAAATAGTACGAAGATGGTAATTGACTTATAAAAGCGAGCGTGCTTGAAGTTACGTCGACGGGTGATCCGTAATTTATATCCCCATTTGAAAGGTCAGTCCATGAAGAGTTATCAGGAGATTGCTGCCACTGATAGCTATACGTTCCTGCACCTTCACCGCCTATGGCATCCGGTCCTGACAATGCACCTGGCGTATCTCCAAGACATAAAACCTGGTCGGGCCCCATAGTTCCAGGGATAAGTTCAGGTGTCACATCAAGAAATACAACATTTGAAATGCCAGTACATGGTCCGGAAATTTCCAGTCTTCTAAAATAAGTATCAGCGAATATAGGACCCGGATTGTATGAGGCTGAAGTAGCTCCTGCAATATCTGACCAACTACCGCTATCAGGTGATGATTGCCATTGGTAGGTATAGGTTCCTGTACCTCCACTTGGGTTGGATCCGGAAATAATACCAGGATCTTCTCCAAAGCAGAATAAATTATCTGCAATGGCTAAATCATTACTGGGTGTTAATGGTGGAACAACCGTTATAATAACGTCTTCAGGATTTCCGTAACACCCGGCTGCTGTTGAAATGCCCGTTACAGAATAGGTAGCGGTTTGATTGCTTCCGGTTGGATTCGTGAAAACATCAGTAATCGGGTTAACATTTCCAGGATCAGGCCTTGTGGTTCCACCTGTCAATCCTCCTGTTTGATTAGGTAATATATCCCAGAAAAATGTTGCATCTCCTAATGCATAATTATCAAAGGTCAGATTCAGGTTTGTCATATCACCGCTACAGACTGTTTGATTAAGTCCTGGTGTTACTACAGGAGCGGGATGAATGGTCACGCCTTGTGTAACAGGTGGAGTTGGGCAACTGGGTGTACCATCAGCCCAAAGCATAAAAACAGCGACTGTTCCAGATCCTGGCGTATTGGGGGCATTTAATGTAATAGACCGGCTATCCTGCGATACGAGTGTCCAGCTTGGAGGATAGGACCAGATATAGGTCGTTGCCCCTCCAACAGGATAAACCGGTGGATTATTCGGCAATGAATAGGTAATGTTCAAATCGCCCGGACATACATCAGCCGGTCCGGAGATGGGATCGGTCAAAGTCAGATCTTCACGGATCTCAAGTGTCACTTCGCGGGGTAGACTTTCGCAATCCAAAGCTGGATTTGTTACACTAACCCTTGTTTCTGTAACATAATAGGTATATATGCCCGCTACAGAAGGATCAATATTATCTGAAGGATTTATATGATCGCTTGAAGGATCAAAAGTGGCCCCTACATAAATTACATTAGAAAGATTTATATCCGAGTACCAGGTGAATATTTCAGCACCGCCACCTGCTGATGTTGTTGCTGTCATAGTCGGATCATCACCATTACATATCACTATAGATGGATCATTAGGAGGTGGTGGTGAATCTACAATTACAATGTCAAATGTTTCTTCATCAGGATTATTGTTTGCCATGACGCTGCCATCTCCATATACATCAAAAACAGGATTGCCTGCGAAAGGATTCAATCCATTTCCATCGAAGAGATTGATATCATACGGATTACATGTATTCCAGGTCCTTAATGTAACTTCAAATCTTTCTCCTACACTGGCACTAACTGGCATTTGCATGTCGTAGGTTACCGTATTGGGAGGCACAGGATTGAATACACCCCCTGCAGTTCCATCGATCCATTGCGGAGGACCATAAATGGGCAGGTCAGTAGCCTCATATTGCACCCCATTGATCGTAATTTTGTCTCCTGGATTATAGGTTATGGTAGAATTCGACCCATATACCCATTGTGTCCATCGTGATTTGTCATTGTATGTATTGTCTTCTATAGGTGGCACACAGTTGAAAGTACTGTTATCAAGCATTCTGACCGGGTCTATATCATGTTCACAGATCTCCACTGTCTCCCCCACTTCATTACCAGTACTCGTTGGATCATGGTCTATATTATGGTCTCCAATATCATCATTGCTTATAACATCCCATACCGTAAATTCCTGGGTCTGATCCTGGGTTCTGCAAATAGAGGTAATTGTGCCACTTAAAATATCCCGGACACCGAAATATGTGGTCATCAGATAGGTACAGCTGCCATCGGCCGGTGGTGCGCTTCCGTTAGCATAGTCAAAAGTATGAGTAGCAAGGATCACCCACTCCTGTTTAGACATATTGCTCTCATCCGGATTCATAAGAGTGGCATCATAATTTTCCACTGTTCCATCTTCCCAGTCGACAAAGATCACGGGCAGGTTAGCGGAACTGTAATCGATACCGATATAACGGATCTCCCATTCTATATATCGCGGGGAGCATAATTCCGGATCAGTAGTATTCAATATCCAGTTTCCAGGTATAGGCGGAGAACCAACACCGCCTGCAATAAAACAGGATGATGCATCTGCAAGGACCGGATTTGGATCCGCAGCAGCCCAAGGTGTAAATTCCACAGTAAGACCTGTCTCAAAATTTATATCAACGGGTGTAACTTCAACCGAAATATGCATTCCCGCTTCAGCTGCCGTTAAAGTAAAGGTTTTAGATGTTGCGCCTGGAATTGGTGTTTTATTGGTGCCAAAATTATCATCATAGGTATACCATTGATAAGTGGATGCGCCTTCCGGATCAGAATCCGGGTCAGCATAATCGTAGAAAACCTCTAAAGTGAAGTTTTCCTTCATTGCACCTGAGATGTATAAATTGGATGCTGTGGGGGCAAGAAAGTTATAACTTGAGCTATAAATTGGATTAAATATTGATGACAGGCATATAAATAAACATATGCCGGCTAAACAAATCCAATAAAACTTGTATCTTAAAAAAAACATCTGGTCTAACAAATAATGATATCTGGTTGCTCAAAAAACAGGTTTGGCTAATGCTGGAAATATATGTTTTCGCTTTAAAGCGCTATTATATTTCCTTGGCTATGAGCCAGTTATTGAATTATTATTATTTATCCAATAACAGAAAAACATGTTTTTTGATTAAACATCTTTCCGTGTTGAGCATAAGATTTGCTGGCGATCTTCAAAAATTGGTATAGCTGGTAATAGTTAAAACTCAATATTTAATTCTAAATTGTGCCAATTAGTAACCTTCTTTTAAATATTTCTTGCCCTTTATTATATTATTTTAATATATTTATAAAAAAAATAAGGATGCTGCGAAAATTACTACTTGCAATATCTGCGTTCATGTTGATCAGCAATGTGTACTCGCAAAGTTATTATAACAGCCGGTACATGCAGAAATTTATTGTTCAGATAGGAGCCGGTACTGCAAGCTATTTTGGAGATGTTGTTGATGATTACGAGATTACGATCAATGGAAATTTCACGGCAGGAATGCTGTGGCGCTTCCATAACAGAGTAGCTCTGGATGCAAACCTCACCTGGTTCAGGATGGCTGCTGAAGATGCAAAATCAGAGGATGGGAAAGCTCTTAGAGGTTTATCATTCTTTTCGAATAATTATGAAGTTTCAGCAGCAGTACAAGTAATGCTATTCCCTGAACAAGCGAGGTTTTATCTTAGGAGAAGGATGAATCCTTATCTTTTTGCAGGCATAGGGCTTCTTTATTATAATCCAAAAGCTGAATATGAGGGTGAAAAATATGCATTAAGGCCCTTGCAAACAGAAGGTGTTAATTATAGCGCTGTAACGGCTACAATTCCTTTTGGTATAGGGGTAAAAATTAAAATAAATGCCTTTTTTAATGTGGCCGTTGAAGGTCGTTTCAATTATACTTTTACCGACTATCTTGATGACGTAAGTAGTGGGATATACCTCGACCCAAGTTCAATTGAAGATCCCATCAGACAAGTTTTGTTTGATAGAAGTGGTGAGGCCGGAGCAGATCCCAGATTTTCAGTTGAAGGCAGAGATGTCAGAGGAAATCCGAATGCGAAGGACAATTATTTATTGATGCTTGTGAAGATCCAGTATTATATCAGTCCATTCAGTGATACCTATCGGGCCCTTAAATCCCGAACAATGAAAAACAGACGTCGTCGTCGATAAAACTATCACATATCTTATATAGGATATCTTCCCCGATGATTATTTACTATGTGATTGGGATTTGTGAGAAAAGATTAAAAATAAATTAGCTGGTCAATCGAGTTATCCTACCATTTTCCTATCTAACACTTCATATCTGGAAACATTGCTTACAAATTCTGGTACAATACGTTTCATCTGTTCTACCACTTTATGTTCGTCTTTCTGGTTGATCAAGCTAAATAAGGTTCCAACTTGCATACTGATGGATTCATAAGCTACCTTTCTAACATTAGCGATTAAAATCTTCTTATGGTAGGTTGGAAGGGCATTCTCTTTATCGTTAAGAAGTTCTTCATACAATTTTTCACCTTCGCGGAGCCCGATAAGTTTGATCTGAATATCAATATCGGGTTCAAGACCAGATAATTTGATCATTTTCCTTGCCAAATCTATGATCTTCACACTTTTGCCCATATCGAATATGAAGATCTCTCCACCGCTTCCCATGGCCCCGGCATCGATAACCAGCTGAACAGCTTCTGAGATGGTCATGAAATATCGCATTACCTTAGGGTGAGTGACGGTAACAGGTCCACCTTTTTCAATCTGTTCTTTAAATAGTGGAATGACAGAACCATTGGATCCTAAAACATTACCAAACCGGGTAGTTATAAACTTTGTGCTATTAATTCCATTTTGACTGATATGGTCATGCAGAGACTGCACATACATTTCAGCAATTCGTTTGGAAGCCCCCATAACATTGGTCGGATTAACCGCCTTATCCGTTGATATCAGCACAAACTTTTCAACTTTAAAGGATACAGCCAGATCAGCCATTACTTTCGTGCCATGCACATTACAGTTAATTGCTTCACAAGGATTTCCTTCCATCAGGGGAACATGTTTATAAGCAGCGGCATGATAAATAACTTGTGGATGATGCTGGTTCAGAAGATTACGCATCCTTTCCTCATTGGTTATATCGCCAATATGATAATGGATCTCAGAAATTGGTACAGCCCATTTCAATTCATGTTGAAGATCATAGATCCCCGTTTCAGACTGATCGATCAGTATCACCTTACGTGGCTTATAATGAACCACCTGACGGGCCAGTTCACTGCCAATTGATCCGGCAGCTCCTGAAATGAAAACTACCTTATCTTTGAGTTCCTTAAACAAGTTTGAATTATCCAATTGAATAGCCTCTCGTCCCAATAGATCCTCAATCTTTATTTCTTTAATCTGCTTAAGACTAAATCCTCCTTCAACCCATTTTTCAACAGGTGGAACTTCGCGGACTTTCAATTGCAGACGTAAAGCATCATCTACTATCTCATTCTTCCTGCCTACATCCAGATAAGATATCGCAATAATAATTTCCTTGACAGTATAATTCCGTACAAGTTTCTCCAGGTCACGTCTACCATCATATATTCCAATTCCACTGTGTGACTT
>CAYMFU010000253.1:0-4918 GCA_964389805.1 uncultured Roseivirgaceae bacterium
GAATGATCCAGAAAATACATTTTAGTTAATCCAAGTCCTTTTATTTCCATTGCTTCCCGTTCAATGAAGTGAAAATCCATTTTAACAAGATTATAGGTTGTCTCAGAGACGTTAATTTTCATGGGCTCTGAGCTGCTTTCCATCCTGGATGTGGTATTAATTGTATCCCCAAACACATCGTATATGTATTTCCTGACTCCAACAATTCCTCCAACCACTCTACCCGAATGAATTCCTATCCGGATCTTCCATTCTATATTTGAATTTGCGTTTCGTTTTTCCAGAAATTTACGAATGTCAATAGATGCCCTGATCATATTCTGTGCATGGTCCTTTCTCTTGTCCGGCATGCCACAAACCGCCAGATAGGCATCTCCAATAGTCTTAATCCTTTCACATTGATGCCTGGACATAATATCATCAAATGCCGTAAATATTTCGTTTAATTCATGAATTAGAATATCAGGAGCCAGGTTCGCAGACAATTTTGTAAATCCCACGATATCTGAAAAATAAACGGTAACATCATCAAAACTTTCCGGGCTAGTCTTACCATTCTCCTTTAGATCATTGACTACTTTTAAAGGAAGAGTGTTTAATAGAAGCTCTTCAGTTTTCTCCTTTTCTTCTTCTAATTCGAGGGTTCTCTCCTTAACCAATACCTCAAGCTTTTCTTTCTGACCTTCCAGGATTCTTTTTTTCTCCCTTTCCTGTTTTATTGTCTTAGCCGAAAGAAGTTGTACCTGCTCAAGTTGTTTTTCCAGGTTAAGGTTGGTTTTTGCTATATCGCGCGCGAGATAAATCGACATGGATAAAGGAGTACTTAGAATTGCTAAAACTATAAAAAACAGAATAAGGATCTGAAGAGGTCCGCTTGTGCTAATGTTAATATTTCCAATGATCATACTTATCACGAAAATCCCCAAGAAAAAGATGACGAATAATATTACACCAACACCTAAAATCCAAGCTCCATCCATTTTCTTCACGATCGCCAGGATAAGAACCCTAATTATTTCGATTGGAACCAGAATAGCATAAAAAAGTAAAAAGTAATTTGCAAAACTTAAATTGAAAAAGTAAAGGATAGATACACATAATCCGAAGACCCCGCTGATCCATAAAAGTAAAGGAAACTTTTTATAAAAAAGAGAATAAACGAATCCCTGTAACATGAAGAAGAAAAATGGGATGCCCAAAGAAACAAAAAATGCTACTTTTATTTGGACATCAGGATTTAGGGATACCGCATTCTGCAATTTCCCCGCATATACCATTAAGGAGAAGATAAACAAGAAAATACTATAATAAAGATTTGATATCTTCTTTCGATAAAACAAATAAAACAAGATATGGATGAAACCAAGTATCCCGAATATCATGATCAAGCCAAAAAAGAAATTATTGCTGATAATAAAATACTTCAACTGCTGAATTGCTGCTTTAGGATCACTAAATGAAAGACTGAAACCTGCATTATGCTGGTAAAAGTGTTTGCTATAAGAACGGGCCTTTGCATGATGGTATCGAATCGCCAATACCTGATGTATAAAATCTCCGAATTGAACCGCAATTGGTAAAAGTTTTGGATTATATCGTTCTTCTTTTGCTGTATCATTTTCGAATGTTCCCAATGTTTCAATTTTATTTCCATTCAAAAATATCTCCGAGGCACCTCGCTGATCCATTAATAATCCGAACGATTTATTAAATAGAGAAGAATCAATTTCCAGATGAAGCCTGAACCAACCTTTGCCATCAAAAATTTCCTTTTCGATTTCCTTTACATTTAAAATAGTTGACAAAGTATCCCAGTCTGAATCATCGTAGTTTAAATCAGACCACTCCCGGTTATCCCCTTTTTTATATAACCAGTTTGAATCCAGTTCAAGCACGCCACTAATGCTATCTATTTTAAGGAAATACCTTGAACTTACTCCTGATATGGAGTCATTGCCTGCTACCACTTCAGGCACAATTATCATCCCAAAGAATAATATAAAAGCTATTTTCTTATAAGGATAATGTCTCATCTGGATATTTTATAAAGGGAAACATGTGAATAGTTAAGAATCTAAATGAAATGATTGTCATGCGACTAATCGATATCAAACCAAGTATTTTAATGCTCGGGACTCTAAGGTATTTAATCAATAAGCCCTCCAGGCCACGTATCATCTAAGGTTAAATACACTTCCTTCTACAGCATATTCGACTTCAAGAACATCAGAAGTATAACCGGTATATGATCGTAATATGAAATCTAACTGACTGTCTGTATGGTTTGGATCGTGATGAAATAATAGCAGCTTCTTGGCTTCAGCAATTTCAGCTAATCGGATTGCCTGTTCGATGGAACTATGCCCCCATCCAATTTTTTCAGAATATTCTTCAGTTGTATATTGACCATCATGAATCAGCAAATCAGATTTGTATGCTAATTCCAAACCGGAAATCCATTTTTTGCCACTATTCCATCCTCGGTTTCCAAGAAAGGGTTCATGATCTGGAAGGTATGTGAAAACAAAATCCCCATCAGTCACCCTGTAACCTACGGTTGGACCAGGGTGACTGATATATGCAGAATCAATTTGCAGACCAGCCACCTGGAAACTAGATCGTGTAATTTCATGCAATTCAGTCTGACAAGGAAGGTTTCGGAAATGTACTGGAAAAAGCGGAGGAGAAAGATATCGATTGAGCCGGTTTTGGAGAGACCTTGAGCTACTAGCCGGCCCCCAGATATGAACGACATTTTTAGGATCAAAAAGTGGTTTAAAAAAGCCTAATCCCTGGATATGGTCAATATGCAAATGGGTAAGTAGAATATCAAATCGATTTTGCTTACCAGCTTGTTCTTTTGTTAATTTAAGCACACCTGTCCCGGCATCCAAAATAAATACTTGATCATCATTTTCAATTTCAATACAGGCTGTATTGCTACCATAACGGAAGGTCTCCGGATTTGTCGATGGCAATGAACCTCGTGTTCCTAGGATTCTGATCTTCATTCTTTACTTAATTTTCCAGAAAAGAGCTGTGGCACCTAAAAACCTGTTCCCTCTGCCTATAATTGGATATGATGTGACCGAGATCTTATGATTTTCCCCCTTAAGGCTCTCGATCCAGAATGATCCATGTGCAGGGCGGCAATTATTTAATGTTCGAACTAGGGGAAGTTTTTCCGGGTCCAGTGGATCTCCCTTGTCATCAAGAGGATTGAAAATAGTCGACCATTCTTCAACTGGCATTTCGCCTGTTTCTTCGTATCTCTTCCCAAGAATTTCTTCTGCTGGTTCATTATAGAAAAGAAGATTGCCACCAGTATCCGTAATAAATATGGGTATTGAAAGGCATTCTGCCAATTGCCTACTTAAAATTAATTCGATATCATAGGCTTTCATCGATGCTTCTGAGTTAATATAACCTTTATTGTAGATTTAAATATAAGTAATATTGGCTGAATAACAATTCCATTCCTGAATATTTACTTGAAAAATGAAGATTTAAGTAGGTGAATAATTAATTATGAACTAAATACACCTTCCTTCTCCATAGCCGTTTAGGACGATATTTCTGTTTTTTTATCCTAGGAATTCTTAATTTGTATAACTTTATCATAGTGCTAATAGTGTATATGGATTTTATTTTTTATTTAGAAATACCTATTATTTATTTGTAAGCAATACTATAATTGCATTGAATTTACCAGTATTTTTTAACGCTCAGTCCTTAACAATTATGAATATTAATATATTAATCTCCCTCCTGACATTATTCATTCTTACCACATGTGGTGATCCTGTATCTGTATCGCAATGGCGTGGCCCCAACAGGGATGGGATTTATCAGGAAACAGATCTACTAAGCTCCTGGCCAGAGAATGGTCCTGATATGATATGGTCCTATGAAGGGCTTGGGGCAGGTCACGGGAATGTTGGAATTGGGGATAACAGCTTATTTATATGTGGAATGCCAGATACAATTGGTGTTTTATATGCTTTAAGCTTGAATGGAGAATTACTATGGAAAAAAGAGTATGGCGAGGAATGGCATACTAACTACCATGGATCCAGGACCACACCTACAGTAATTGACGGCCTGGTATATTTTGAAAGCGGTCAGGGTGTTGTATTTTGTTACAATGGAAATACCGGAGAACTGGTTTGGAGTCTGGATATACTGGAAAAATTTTCAGCAAATAACATCCAGTGGGGCATGGCAGAATCTCTATTGGTTGATGGAGATCTTTTAATTTGCACCCCAGGAGGCATAAATAACAATATAGTTGCTCTCAACAGGTTTGATGGTTCAACTATATGGATAAGCAAAGGATCTGGTCAACCTGCTGCCTATTGTTCCCCAATTCTTGTTAATCATAACAACACAAAATTAATAGTTACTATGATGGCCGAATCTATAATGGGGATTGATGCTGGTACTGGTGAAGCATATTGGAGTATCGAGCACAAACAAACCAATAAGATCCACGCCAATACACCAATATATTATAATGGAAAGATCGTATGTTCGAGTTCTTCCGATAAATCAGACCTGGACGGGACTGTACAAATATTACTATCGGATGATGGTAAAAATGCTGAGGTAAACTGGCGCAATCAAAAGATCACAAATCTCATGAGTGGTTTTATTTTAAAAGATGGCTTTATTTATGGTTCCCCTTTTAATAAGTCGACCTGGCATTGTTTAAATTGGGAAACGGGTGAGACCAAATACATATCTGATGCTTTCAATAGTGGAGTAATTATTTATGCTGATGGATTGTTTTATTGTTATAGCCACAAAGGTGAAATGGCCCTTGTGGATGCCAATCATGAAACCTTTAATGTTATTTCAACCTTTAAAGTTCCTCTTGGCACTAAAGAGCATTGGGCCCATCCTGTAATTAATGATGGCA
>CAYMFU010000254.1:0-4009 GCA_964389805.1 uncultured Roseivirgaceae bacterium
ATGAACTGCCCAAATACTGAAAAAGCGAACATCAACGGTATTGTACCTATCCCGAAAAATGCCATATATAAGGTGCCCTGAACCAGAGATCCGGTTCCCAGCGCCCCGGCAAGAGCTACATATACCAGCCCGCAGGGTAAAAATCCATTTAAAATTCCGATAAAGAATAATGAATATAGAGAATTGGATCTCAACAGCGGCCCGAATTTCTTTTTCAGGGAATGAGTAAAATGATAAGCCGGTTTCAGAATCTGAAACCTGGAGGATAAACTCGCTGGAATTATAACAATTACGATCAGTAAAATTCCTGAACCGATTGATACCCAGCGTTGTGCCCCGGCCAGCGAGATACCTTCACCTACAAGTCCGATAAGCGCACCCATAAAGGCATATGTGATCGTTCTGCCTGTATTATACAGTAATCTGGAAGACACAACTTTCGGTATCTGGTTCTGAAAGCCGGGTAAGACAAGTGTTATTGGTCCACACATTCCGATGCAATGCAAGCTACCAAATAAACCAACAATAAAAGCTGTCCATAAAATCATTACTGAATTGTTAAATTTTTTTCTTCCTGAAATTCCTGGCTACCATACTTCCATTTTACTTTTACCTGCCATAATCCTTTTTTTAAGCTTTTGACACTGATGAGTTGCGTACCCTCAGGTCCGGACTGAATAGGAAAGAAGGTGTCGAGTGAAGAATCTGACGGCCGGAAGAAATATATCGATCCTTCTATACTGTTTTTATGGTCTGGTGGATAGGTTAGTTTTACTTTCCCCTCCCTTAACAAATATTCAATCTTCAATCCCTCCTTGAGATTCCTCGCATTCTTTATATTATCAATTTCCCCCTGGTATTTAATTTCCCTATCATAATAGTCTTCGGCAACCAGGTGAAAATCCTGCTGCATAGATCTAAAGACCATAAACAGGATAAGCAAGACGAATCCAGCAGTAATTAAAAATATTTTCCATCCCCAATTCATATCAGCTCAAAGGTTATTTATATTTTATTTCAGGACAATAGGCCCCAGGAAATTAGTTTTAACTTCATCAATGACTTCTCCATTAACCAGTACTTCAATAATCAGGTTCGTTTTGGTTTTAGTTAATGACGCTTTAGGAAGTTCGATGAAAAATACTCCCTTTAGATTTTCATTGGATGGAACTGATAAAATTTCACCACCCACCCGGTTGATTTCGCCACTTTCAAAGTCCTGCAATTGAACTTCCAGTGTGATGTCTTCGAATGTTTTATTAACAAATTGAATATTGTACAAATTGCTGATCCTGTCATTTTCCTGTTCCTGATAAAGCATTCCGGGTACCCTGACAACTGTGGTTTCAACAGGTTCTCTTGTGGTTAACAAGTAAATCTGCAAAGCAACAAGAAAAACCAGGACAACACTGTAGCCAATAACCCGTGTCGTAAACAGATTTTTTATGCCTTCTTTGATGCTTTGATAAGAAGCAAGCCTGATCAATCCTTTAGGCCGTTTTACTTTTTCCATTACATCGTCACAGGCATCCATGCAAGCCGTACAGTTGATGCATTCAAGCTGCGTCCCATTACGGATATCTATTCCTGTAGGACAAACATAAACACACATCTTACAATCAATACAATCTCCTTTCTTATCTTCTTTATCCTCCTTGTTTTTTCTTATCCGCCCCCTGGGTTCCCCGCGAAGCCAATCGTACATTACGGCGATGGTGCTTTGCCCGACAAAAACGCCCTGAAGCCTTCCATATGGGCATAAAGCTATACATACCTGCTCCCGTAAATTGGCAAATACAAGGTAGAAAAGAAAGGTGAAGAGCATTAAACCTGAGAAGCCTGCCACGTGGTCCATAGGTGATTGAGTAACGATTTCCTTAACCTGATCAACACCTATGATATAGGCCATAAACAGATGGGAAATGATCAATGCTATCAGAAAGAAAATAATCTGTTTCAATCCTCTTTTAAAGACCTTCTTGGAATTCCAGGGCATTTTATCAAGTTTCCGTTGTTTGCTGGCATCACCTTCTATCCAGTACTCGATTTTCCGGAATACCATTTCCATAAATATCGTCTGGGGGCAGGCCCATCCACACCATACCCGTCCATATATCACCGTAAAAAGTACTATGAATAATACCAGTGAAATAAGGGCTAAAACGATCAGGTGAAAGTCTTGTGGCCAGAAAGGAGTGCCAAAGATGATAAACCTTCTCTCAATTACATTTAAAAGAATAAATGGATGCCCATCAATTTTAATAAAAGGCGCTGCGAAGAGCAATACGAGCAAAAAGATGGCTACAATGGCTCGTAGCGTGTGATATTTCCCTTTTGGTTTTTTGGGGAATACCCATACTCGTTTCCCCCTGGCATCTACTGTCGATATGTGATCACGGTACTCCTGGTCAAATTGATAAAGGTCCTCCATCAAATTCTCCTCATTTCCACTTTACAATACTATTCAGCTGAAGAGCCTTCTTCAGCAGGAGTCACTTCTGAAGCTGCTTCAACAGGAGAAGATTCCGCTCCGGTTGTTTCTTCCGGCACATACAATTCACCTTCAGGAGCTTTTGGATTAGCCGGTGTCGTACCCTGAAGCGTAAGAATATAACTGGCAACATCGCGCATGTCAGCCGGGCTCAATTGAGCTTCCCATGAGATCATTCCTTTTTCAGGAACTCCATATTTTATAGTCCTGAACAAATCTTTAATGTCCCCACCATGAACCCAGTACTGGTCAGTCATATTCGGTCCGACATTTCCTCCGCCATCTGCCTGGTGACATACCGCACATTGTCTGGCAAAAATGCTGGCGCCATTTTCCAGAGCGGCAGCATCAACAGTAACTTCTACATTCGTCTCATCAAACAAATCAGTCATGGTTGCTCTTTTAGCTTCCATGGCAGCCTCAGCTCGCATAATCTCATTATTGTATTCCTGGTCTGAGGAAGGCAATACATCGAAAACATGATAGGCGAGAAGGTATATGACCGACCATACCATAGTAAAGTAGAATAACCATTTCCACCATGGAGGAAGATGATTGTCGAGTTCCCTGATCCCATCATAATTGTGATCCAGTAAAATGTCAGCCTCTTTTTCAACAGGAATTGCCCTTGTGAGTGATTTGGATAATTTCTTCCAGATGCTCACTTCCGGGATTATTTCTGCACCCTCTGCTTCAGCCTTCGCCTGTTCCTGCAATAATATAGTACGCACGACAAATAATGTATAGATAGCAACCAGAAGAACCAATACGGAAATCAAGAGGACTAGCCCAATTACCACATATAATAAGGTTTCAACGTTTCCTGATTGACTAGCTGTTGCATCTGTCTGAGCAAATACTGAGGACGTTAAAATAGCGGAGAGTATGGTGAATATTATTTTCTTAAACATATCTATGGTCAATTATGATCAATACTCAATTAAATTTATTCTATACTTTGATTGTTTATGGTTCCGTCATCCAATGGCATATCTTCCATTTTCTTAACAAATTTTTTATCGATCAGTGCTACCTTGATCAGTATTCCGACGAAAAACACGAAGAATATAACCAACGAAATGGCCGGCCAGATGTCTACATTTTGAATCGTTTGAAGAATTTGTTTATACATGGTTATTCAGTCTCACTGACGGTTTCATCTTTTACTTTAATGTCCGTGCCCAATCTTTGCAGATAGGCGATCAGGGCAATGATTTCGCCTTCTGGATGGACCTGAATTCCATCCATGCTCAAGGTATTGACGATCTCATTAGCCTGATTCAAGAGGTCTTCATTAGCGATGTCCTCATATCCTGCAGGATAAGGTACACCCACTGTCCTGAGTGCATTGATCTTTCCGGCAGTTGCATCCAAATCAATGCCACGATAGAACAGCCATTCATAAGGTGGCATGATTGAATTTGGCGACATTGTTGTTGGATCAAGCATATGGTGATAATGCCAGGAGTCAGGGTACTTTCCACCTAATCTGTGCAGATCTGGCCCTGTCCGTTTTGA
>CAYMFU010000255.1:0-11518 GCA_964389805.1 uncultured Roseivirgaceae bacterium
ACGATTTACCCTTATTTGAAAAGTTGCTGGGGGATGGCACCAAATATGGTTGTGAATTTCAATATGCCATCCAGGAAAAACCTGAAGGATTAGCCCAGGCCTTTATCATAGGTGAATCATTTATAAAGGATGATGCATGTGCTCTTATACTTGGTGATAATATATTTTATGGTACTGGATTATCTGATATCTTACAGAAACATAATGATCCGTCTGGAGGCGTAGTTTTTGCATATCATGTGAAAGACCCGGAAAGATATGGGGTTGTCGAATTTAATGATCAGAACAAGGCAATATCCATTGAAGAAAAACCAGAAAACCCCAAATCTAATTATGCTGTACCAGGTCTGTATTTTTATAATAATGAGGTAGTTCGGATATCTAAGGAATTGAAACCTTCTCTCAGGGGCGAATTGGAAATTACAGATGTTAACAAAGATTACCTAAGCAGAGAGCAACTTACAGTTGGAATATTGAATCGAGGAACGGCGTGGTTAGATACCGGCACATTTGAATCCTTAATTCAAGCATCTAATTTCGTACAGGTTATAGAAGACCGTCAGGGATTAAAAATTGGGTGCATTGAGGAGATAGCCTATAGGATGGGTTACATAACATCAGGACAATTAGCAGCACTTGCTGCCCCTTTGATTAAAAGCGGATATGGGAAATATCTCATGGATCTGGTTGGATAGTTTAACCTTATTTCTTTTCAGGGACTTTGCCAAAAGATTTATAATATGAGAGGGTAATCTGTATACCCTGGTTTTGTACCTGTTCAGGAATTGGGAAGAATATATCTTTATCAGGATCACTGTTAACAGCCCCCCATTTATATATGCTGGTCAAACCAAAGGAAAACATCCCTTCCAGTTCAATGATCCCAAATTTAAAGGAATTTCGAAATCCCAGGCCTGCTTGTAATCCAAACTCAAACCGATTGTCAATTTCTCTATCCCATTCGTAGTCCTGCCGATCGCTTATATTGTCTTCTGTGAATGTTTCATTTGAAGTAAGGGCATAACTGATAAAAGGTCCAAGTAAAATACTCATGTTGAATTTCTTTTTCCCGATATATGCATGCATCAACATGGGTATAGATAAATAATCTATTGTTCTTTCGTATTGAATATTAGCGAGTGTGTCTAACTTTGTTTTAAATCCTTTCTGAATATACAGGACATCCATTTGAAGCCCTACGTTGGATTGATTGAAATATTGAAAAGTCAGTCCACCCATATAACCCATTTTAAAATCCTGCTCTACATTTTGCTGATTAAATCTTTTGTCATAATTTATCCAGGTAATGTTAAAACCAGCCTTTAGACCAACATTCCACTGTGCCATCAGTGGAGATGATAAAAATACTAAAATGACAATCAAAAATTTTTTCATAGACAGAACAATGCAAATTTATTTCATTTTATAAAATAGCCATGGTGAAAAGAATATTTATATGATTATAATTGATCTAAAACGGAGGAACGGGAAGCAATAAAAGCTGGTCTTGATGAAAAAACCAAAGTAATCAACACGATGCTGGCTGATGATAACAAAAAATCATTTAATTTCATATCAACCGGATAGGCATCAATTACCGATGTATCGACTCCCATAGAAATTATTCCAAATTGCTGCTGAACAAAACAAAGTACTATACCCAGAACCATTCCAATTATCGCTCCACTAAAGGATATGATAGCCCCTTCATGAAGAAAAATGGACCTTACAAGTGCTTTCCCTGACCCCATTGCATACAGTACGGCTATATCCTTCTTCTTCTCAATTGCCAACATAGTTAAAGCAAAGAATATGTTAATTGCTGCAACAGCTATTATAAATGAAAAGGTAATGAATACAAATAGCTTTTCTATTTTGATCGCTGTAATTAAAGACGAGTGTTGTTCATCGCTATTAAGTACATTATAGGAGGCGCCCATAATTTTTCTGATTTCAGAAATGATCCTGTACTCGTCAGCATCCTCTCTAATATTTATTTCGAGAGCAGTCCTCTTCATCCCATAATCCATCAACTGACTTGCAAACCTGATAGGAACCAGAATATAGTTCATATCAAATTGTTTCTCAATTGCAAAAACGCCACCTATGTTAATATTTCTTCTATTTGTCAGTTGAGCAGGATTTATTGAGCTTCCTCTTCTCCGTTTAGGATAGTAAAATTGCAAAGGATAAAAATCGCCAAGGTCAGTGATATTCAAAGTGTACTGGATACCGCGACCAATCACTGCATAGGGGAGTTTTTCGTTTTCTAAAACCAGGTGGCCTTCAACTATACTGCTGTTTAAACGGGTGTTTTTAAGAAAATTATGATCTACTCCCTTTAGTTTAACCACCATTTCAGCATCCCGGAATTTAACATAGGCATTATCCTCAATTACTTCGGAAACAAATTCTATTCCTTCTATATCCCGTATCAAATTTAATGACATAGAATCCATTAAAAACGATTTGCCCTGAAGTGGAAGTACTTTTATATCAGGATCGAATGAACTGTACAAAGAACGGATAAATCCTTCCAATCCATTAAACACGGACAGGACCACAACAAGGGCCATTGTACCAACAGCTACACCGGCCATAGAAATAAGTGAAATTACATTAATGAAATTTCTTTTTTTCTTCGAGAAAAAATATTTCCTGGCTATGAATAAAGGTAGGTTCAAAATATAATGGTTCTATTCGGGAGGGATATCAAGATTTTTCAGGATCTGGTCAATGTTCTCAGAATACTCCATGCTGTCATCCAGAAAGAACATCAGTTCAGGAATCACCCTGACTTTTTTCCCTATCCTGGCACCAAGGAGTTTCCTTATATATCCCTTTCTTTCGATAATGTGGTCAATCAATTTCTGTTTATCTTCCACCATCATCATGCTGAGATATACTCTTGCTACACCCAGATCGGGAGACATTCTTACGAGTGTAACGGTAATAAACGCTTTTCCAATAAGATCCTGGATCTCGTGATGAAATATATCACCCAGATCTTTCTGGATCATTTTAGAAAACTTCAATTGTCTTTTACTTTCCATTATATTTTACAAATATCATCATATTAAACAATTATTATAACATATAGCCATTAATTATAGATCCGGATTTTACTACATTTGCATTAAAAGCATTCATAGATTTGCTGTCTCTTTTTAAAATAAACGATCCCTACAAAATACTTATTATTTTGTTTGTAGCTGTAATCATTCAGCTACCCATATTTATTTCCGGTATAAATATAACCTTACCAGAAATTGAATGGCATATGGTAGGCGCAAAGCTTGTAGAAGGGGGGGGATTATATGTTGATATTTACTATCCTATTGGCCCCTTATCAGCCCAGGTTTACCGGATCTTATCATTTATTGCTCCAGAAGGATATCTGATCTACAGGATATTGGGTTTATTTTTAGTAATTGTACAGTCGGTTATATTTAACTATAGCCTAATTCAATATAAAGCATATAACCAAAACACCTATGTTCCTTCTTTAATTTATGTCATATTAATGATGGGAATGGAAGATTATATTACACTTTCACCCTCACTTATGGGTTTAACATTTGTGTTGTTTTCGATTGGTTTAACCATCAGGTTAATTGAAGGACGAAAAAGAATAGAAGAAGATTTTTTAAAGATCGGGCTGTTTTCAGGTATTGCGGCACTATTTTACCCTTTGTATATATTACTGCTAATCCCTGTATTGATCGCCCTTATATTTTTTACCAATACTATAGTGAGACGGTATCTGCTTCTTGTATTTGGAGCAACCCTACCATTTTTCTTAACATGGTTAAAATTTTATTGGTACAATCAGCTTGATGAATTTTATTTCAACCTTAATTTTTTGTTCATGGCCGGAAATGAAGGTGTATTAATTACATGGAAAGGCCTTTTCGGAATATTTCTGATCCCCGGATTAATACTTTTGTATTCTTTTTTCAGGGTGATGCAGTCTTTGGGATTTATTAACTACCAGGTAAGATTGCAGAAATACTATTTTCTCTATGTGATTTTTGGGATACTGATCGTGATATTGGATTATCATCACTCTTCCCATATTTTGATCGTTTTGGTCCCTGTGATGGCTTTTTTTATTGCGCATCTATTTTTAATGCTGAGAAAAATAATCATTGCTGAGATTCTATTTATTGCATTTCTCTCGCTCATTGTTTTTCAAAACTATAATTCCAGCTTTGGCCTAATCAAAGGAGGTGAGTTTCTGGATTACTCTAATCAATATGCCGGATCCCTCATTGGTCCTTCTGAAAATCAAGGTGAAAGGATCCTGGTGATGGGGAATAGTACCAGTAAGTATTTTGGAAATTATCTTTCAACACCTTATTTGTCCTGGGTAATGCTTGAGCATCAGATTGGCCAAATGGATAATTATAGTACAGTGGTAGAAATATTTGAGAATTTCAAAAAGGATCTTCCGGAAATTATTATTGATGAGCGTTCAGCAATGCCGGAACTGATATCAAGAATCCCCGAATTATCAAAATTATATACCAAACGAAGTAATCAGATTTACAGCCTTAATCCTAAAAATCAGTAATTTTCTTAATTCTATTGATGTGTCTTCCTCCGTCAAATCCGGTATTAAGAAAAGTATCTACTATATCCATAGCCAATTCGTCATCTAAAAACCTTCCAGCCAGGCACAATATATTAGCATTATTATGGGCGCGTGCAAGCTTTGCTAACATTTCGTTCCAGCAGACGGCAGCTCTGATGCCTTTGTGTTTATTGGCAGTCATAGCGACACCATTTCCACTTCCACAGATTAGAATCCCAAAATTATATTCATCGTTCTCGACAGAATAGGCAACCGGATGAACAAAGTCAGGATAATCAACTGACTGATCAGAGAATGGGCCAAAATCTTCGATGAAATAATCCTCAGACTCCAACTTGGTTATAATGATTTCCTTTAGTTGAAATCCAGCATGATCTCCACCGATTGCTATTTTAAGTGCCATTCTTTAATCGTCTTGTAGTATTAGATCCGGATCGTTTTTAATTACCGTTTTAGAAATAAAAATACTGATTTGATAGAGAACCAGCAAGGGTAATGCAATTAAAACCTGACTAACCACATCAGGAGGTGTAATGATCGCAGAAATAACGAGTATAATAATGATAGCATGTTTCCGGTAATTGGTCAGGGTTCTGGGAGTTACAATACCGGCCTTGGTTAAGAAGTAAACAACAATTGGTAGTTGGAACATGATAGCACAGGCCAATACAAGCATTGATATGGTGCCAACATAAGATACTATGTCAAATTCGTTGCTGATACTTGGATCTAACTGGTAGTTCGATAAAAAATTTATAGAAATAGGTGAGACTACGAAATATCCAAATAGAACACCCAATCCAAATAATAATGACACAAAGAACACAGCCCCATGTGCCACATTTTTTTCACTATCATATAATCCAGGCTTGATAAATCTCCACATTTCCCAGAAGGCATATGGAAAAGCCAGGATCAACCCAATTACAAAAGAAGAAGTAATATGCATCATAAACTGACCTGTCATTTGCCGGCTTTGAATGATAAATGGAAGTTCTTCAATGCATAATACATTAGTATTGATCATTTCACTGATCTTACATAACATTCGATAGGTCCAGAAATCTGGTCTGCTGGGACCCAGGATTATGTCATGAAATATTATTTTCTTGGCTACAAAGGCAGCTATGGCGAAAACCAATATCGCTGCCAATGATCTGACAATATGCCACCTGAGCTCTTCAAGATGGTCGAGAAAAGACATCTCTTTTTCTACCGTTTCTGACACTTTATCTTACTTAAATAGGGGATAATCCAACATCCAATTGTTCACTTCCTTTTTGACCTGCGAAATTACTTCTTCACGTTCAATATTTGCCAATACTTTATCAATCAATTCCACAATACGTTTCATATCTGATTCTAAAAGGCCCCTGGTAGTAACGGCGGCTGTACCGATTCGCATCCCTGAAGTTATAAAAGGTGACCTGTCATCAAAGGGAACCATATTTTTATTTATTGTAATATCTGCCTGAATGAGTGCATCCTCCGCTTGCTTCCCTGTCAAACCTTTCGACCTTAAATCGATTAACATTAAATGGTTGTCTGTTCCATTAGAAATGATCTTATAGTCCCTGTCAATAAATTCAGCGGCCATAGCCTGTGCATTTTTCTGAACTTGTTTCACATAGGTAAGATATTCATCAGATAAGGCTTCTTCAAAAGAAACAGCTTTAGCAGCGATAATGTGTTCGAGCGGACCACCCTGTGTTCCCGGAAAAACCCCGGAATCAAGCAGCGAAGACATCATTCTGGTTTTCCCTTTAGGCGTTTTCAAACCCATTGGATTTTCAAAATCCTTACCCATTAAAATCATGCCTCCCCTTGGCCCTCTTAGTGTCTTATGGGTTGTAGTAGTTATAACATGGCAATAAGGCATAGGATCATCAAGTAATCCCCTTGCAATTAATCCACTTGGGTGTGCTATGTCTGCCATTAAGAAGGCATTGTGCTTATCAGCTATCTCCCGGAGCTTTTTATAATTCCATTCCCTGCTATAAGCCGAGGCACCGCATATAATCAGTTTTGGCTTTTCAATATCAGCAATTCTTTCTACGTCATTCCAGTCTATTCTCCCTGTTTCTTCTTTTACACCATAAAAGGATGGTTGGTATAGCTTTCCAGAGAAATTAACGGCAGAACCATGGGTTAAATGCCCTCCATGGGAAAGGTCAAATCCGAGCATTTTATCACCGGGTTTTATTAATGCCAGCATTACAGCAGCATTTGCCTGTGCACCGGAATGAGGTTGTACATTTACCCATTCGGCATTGAATAGGGCTTTTGCACGATCTCTTGCCAAAGATTCTATCTTATCTACAACTTCGCAACCCCCATAATACCTTTTTCCGGGCAATCCCTCTGCATACTTATTGGTAAGAACCGTGCCCATTGCCTCGAGCACCTGATTTGAGACAAAATTTTCAGAGGCGATCAATTCAATGCCAGACTTCTGTCTGTGTTCCTCCTCCTTAATAAATTCAAATATGGTTTGATCTTTAATCATTTTTTATTGTTGGTATGAAAAGCCCCAAAATTACTTGAAGTGTTCTATATTCACAATTAAATAGTGAAATTAGCATTAATCTTATTTTTTCAATATACAGAATAATTTATTAGATTCAATTTTTGAAATATTTTAAAATGAAGACATATTATAATATTATTCTCATAATCATTTTTCCTCTATTGATGGTCCAATGTGAATTTCTTGAGGAATTTGAAAAAGGTAATGGTGAAATAGTAACAGATAGGCGATCAGTAACTGATTTCGATGAGCTTAGGATTGGCGGTAATTTCGAGGTGATCCTGGAAGAAAGCAACACCGAGTATGTGCAGATTAATACAGATGAAAACCTGTTAAAGTTTATTGATACCGAGGTTGAGGGTGGCGTTCTTAAAATTACTCAGCAGAAAAAATTGATTAGCAAGAAAAAGATCAGGCTCATCGTTCATTATACGGAATTAGAAAAAATCAGGACAATGGGGGCGGCATTAATTAAAAATGAAGATTATCTGAGAGCAGAGGATCTTGAAATTGGAATGGAAGGAGCAGGTGTAATTGATCTAAAAATTAATTGTGTTAAACTGAAGGTGGAATTAAGTGGTGCCGGTGTAATTAGCTTAGCTGGTGAAGTTCAGGAGCAGGAGTTAAACTTAATGGGTGCCGGGAAAATGGAGGCTTTTGATCTGGAAAGCAAAGGGTGTGATATCTCCGTAGGTGGATTAGGTACTGCTGAAATATATGTTACAGAAAAATTAGATGCCACCATAGAGGGTGTTGGAAGTATAAAATATGATGGTATGCCCAAAGATCTAAATACTGAAATTAAGGGCTTAGGTAGGATCAAGCCTGTAAATCGATATTAGTAGTTTTTTAAATTGAACCATTTGGAAATTGAAGCTTGAAGAATTAAGGCAACAGATTGATATGTTAGATGATAAGATCCTGGAATATCTTAATAAACGTATGGATCTTGTGTGCCAGGTTGGTGAGGCCAAAACCAGGAGTAAAACAAATATATATAGACCTGAAAGGGAAGAAAGTATAATAGATCGACTTAGCAGGATCAGTAAAACATCCTCCGGAAAATTAAATAAATCTGCTGTTGAGGCTATTTACCAGGAAATTTTTGCCATAAGCCGAAATATAGAACTTCCTGAGAAGATCGCTTATCTCGGCCCTGACGGTAGCTTTACCCACCAGGCAGCTGAATCGCGCTTTGGAGCAATGAGTGAATACCTTCCTTTGGCTACTATCCCTTCAGTTTTTGAAGCTATTAATGCAGGCAGGGCAAAGTATGGCATTGTACCTCTGGAAAATAACCAGGAGGGTGTAGTAAACGAAACCATTGATAACCTAGGATTGTATGACTTAAACATAATCGCTGAAATACCATTATCCATTACATTTGCTTTTGCCACTACTTCCGACAGGGTCGAGGATATACATAAGATTTATTCAAAAGATATAGCATTCAGACAATGCAGAAAGTTTTTGTATTCAACTTTCAGTGATTCTAATATCGAGCAGATCCCTACTAATTCAACTTCAAAAGCAGTGAAGCTTGCTTTGGGAGATCCACAATCAGCTGCTATCTGTTCACATATTGCAGCAAAAACATATAATTTGCCAATTTTATACGATAATATCGAAGATTCCGCAGATAACTTCACCAGGTTCCTGATCATCGCTCAGGATATAAAGAATGAAAATAGTGGTAAGGATAAAACAACCATCCTGGCCAGACTACCAGGTGGACCTGGTAGTCTAGCAAATTTTCTCCAGGATTTCTACCACGAAAATATTAACCTGACTAAAATAGAAAGCAGGCCAGCGAAACAGGGAAAAGAATTTAAGTATTATTTCTATATTGATTTGGAAGGGCATGTTGATGATACTAATGTAAAGTCAGTATTTGACAAACATGCGAATAACATCAAGTGGCTGGGAAGTTACGTGATGCAATGCTAGCATTACCTTAATACTGCAAGCCTTTTAAAAGGTTTGCTTTCATCGAACAATTTCCTGTAGGTTATGTGCTTTTTATACAATTCAACACCTACTTGTTGGGCGGTATGAATCATTCTGGGATTAAAGTCTCCAATCCAATTCATTTCCAGGTTTTCATACCGGTTGTATTTTTCAAACAATACCTCCCTACCATAAATCACAATAGCGCCTTCAACGCCCTTTGATCTGTGTTCCGGAACGACTCCGAAAACAGTACCTATGATCTTATTGGTCGTTTTACGCCATTTGTGATAAAGGAACTTTAATTTACCAATGAGGTTCAATTTCCCATTTACATGTTTAAAGATCTGATTTACATCCGGAATGTTTATAAAAAACGCGATTGGGTCATCTTCATAAAATCCAAAATACATAATGTTGGGATCAAGAATTGGTCTCATCTGCTTGATCAGAAGCCTGGCTTGCTGTATAGAAAGAACAGGAACACCTTTATGGCCGCTCCAGGCTTTATTGTATATCGTGTGAAAATACTCGGTGTATTTATCTATTTGTTGTATATCTAGTGTCTTGAAAGTATATTTTGGATTTTCAGCAATTCTTTCCGATTTTTTGAACATCTTTTCCGAGATATGTCCTACGATCTTTCGGCCGAAGGTCAACTGCTCAAAATAGGTTTTAAAACCATAAGCCTCAAATAATGCCTTGTAATAAGGCGGCTGATAATTACACCTGTAGTTCGGTTCAATATCAAATCCTTCAACCTGCAATCCCCACCATTCATTTCTTTCACCGAAATTAATTGGACCATCCATTGCTTCCATTCCATGCGATCCAAGCCAATCTTTACATTGGTCAAAGAGTTTGAAGGCTGCTTCCTGGCTATTGATACATTCGAAAAATCCCATTCCACCTGTAGGTTGATCATTTCCTTTTGAGGCAATTTTTCTATTAATAAAAGCGGCAACCCTGCCGATGAGATTTCCTTCATTATCCTTCAATATCCAACGTGTACATTCGCCATGCCTGAAATATTTATTCTGTTTTGGATTGAAAATTGCTTCGATATCCTTATCAAGCGGGCGGATCCAATTAGGATAGTCTTTGTATAAAGGGATGGCTGTCTTTATAAATTCTTTGGCAAGTTTTGAATCGTTAACTTCCTGGATCTGCATAAATTATAAATATCAGAAATCTGAACGAAAATAATGTATTTAAAATATAACTTAGTAGTTCAAAGAAATTTTTTAAGGTAATAATACAGATCGAATAATAATAATCTCAAAATTTTGTAAAAATGATGGATAAAAAAAGAAGAGCTTTTATAAAAAAAAGTATGTCAGCTACAGCTGGTATAGGATTGTTTACCACATTTCCAGGTTTTTCCTCTTTTGGTGAGGAAAAAGCCGATATGTTTTTTAAGATTTCATTGGCAGAATGGTCTTTGCATAGAACATTACGTAAGGGAGATCTGGATAACCTTGACTTCCCAGCCACAGCCAAGAATGATTTTGGCATCTATGCGGTTGAGTACGTAAATCAGTTTTTCAAAGACAAAGCTGAGGACACAGAATATCTTTCTGAGTTAAAGAAGAGATGTAACGATATAGATGTGACCAGTGTTCTGATCATGATCGATGGGGAAGGAAATTTAGGAGATCTGGATAATGAAAAACGAAAAGTAGCAGTGGAAAAACACTATAAATGGATTGATGCGGCTAAGTTCTTAGGTTGTCATTCAATTCGAGTAAATGCTGCAGGCATTGGTTCATACGATGAAGTTCAAAAAGCAGCCATTGAAGGACTTGGCTTGCTTTCCGAATACGGACAAAAGGAGGGCATCGGTGTAATTGTTGAAAATCATGGCGGATTCTCTTCAAATGGTGATTGGTTAACCGGGGTGATGAAAGAAGTGAATAATCCTTATTGTGGAACGTTACCTGACTTTGGGAATTTCTGTATCAAGACTGAATACCAAAACAGGCAACGCATATGTCTTGATGAATTTGACAAATATAAAGGAATGGAGCTCCTAATGCCATATGCAAAAGGGGTTAGTGCAAAGTCTCTTGTTTTTGATGCAGAGGGAAATGAATCCAATATTGATTATTTAAAGATCATGAAAATAGTGAAAGATGCGGGATATACTGGATATGTTGGCATTGAATATGAAGGTTCAGAACTATCAGAATATGATGGAATTAAGGCTACTAATAAACTACTTGAAAAGGTGGGGAAAGAGTTGTCTTAAAAGTATAGAGCAAACAAAAAAGAGGCTGCCCCTTTTGAGACAGCCTCTTTTTTTCTGCGAAAAAAGGTGATTAAAAACAATAGTCGTTTCGATCGAGCAACTCTTCAGCTATTCTTCGCCTTGCCTCTTTAAGGTTATAAGGTTCAATTTTTGAAAACCGCTTTAATCCGAGAAGCAGCATCCGCTGTTCATCTCCCTCAGC
>CAYMFU010000256.1:0-5967 GCA_964389805.1 uncultured Roseivirgaceae bacterium
TCCGTTTTTCTATTAGGTATTGGATCAAATTTATCAAAGTAATCCTTCCTTCCTGTATTTAACACCCTTGCCAGGAGTTCATATTGCAAGGAATCATATCCTTCGGGCTTTTGAAAATCCACTTTATTATCAGGATGATTACTGAGGCACATCCGGAAACAGTAGGCCTGCAGGCGATCATCTCCCTCTCCAAATACACCCGGATCTTCCGCTGAGATCAGGGGTAGTAAACCACTTGATGGATCTCCCGGAATTACATAAGGACTGATGTCTGATTTAAAATGATGAGCGTGGTGCAGTACTCCTGTCTGTATGCCATTCCATTCTTCATCATATACACTGTTGGCTTCCCGGCCTACATGATAACTCACTCCGGAGGCAGCCATCAGGTCACCTTCATAGGTGGCATCGATGAACATCAGGCCTCTATAAGTTTTTCCACTTAAGGTTTTGAAACTAATGATCTTGCCATTCTCCACTTGTACCCCGTTCTCCCTGTCCAGCCATTCATTCCGGTAAATTTCTATTTCAAATTCCATCACAAGGTCTTCAAAAACTTTTTCCGCTGCATGGGGTTCAAAGATCCACATGGTGCGTTCATCGCCATCAATTGCAGGGGTTCCCTGCCCACGGTTTCCATACTCTTCCTTTGATTGCCACTTCCAGTTCTCAGTCTTGTCATAGTGATTATATATTTGATGATAGAAGTCCCTGGCCAGACCCCCTATTACTTCTTTATTACCTGTGTCTGTCCAGCCCAATCCTCCGGCAGTTAATCCCCCCAGATGTTTATCAGGTGATACTACAATTACAGATTTACCCATTTTCTTAGCCTGAACAGCAGATATTACAGCAGCAGATGTTCCGCCATAGATGATGATATCTGCCGAGAATCTGTTATTGTATTGCTGATCCGGGTCAGTGCAATTTGTAAAAAAGTAAGTAATAGCCAGTAAAAATAATATAGTATGTGACCTCATTATTATTTGTTTTAAAATCCAAAATTGAAGATAAAAAAAATGATGTCCATGGAAAACAATATATGATGATATATTAACTGATTTCTATTTAGAAATTCTAAAATAGGCGTTTATTTATCCTTTGAGGCACAAAATAGTCCATCTGAAATCTGTTATTCAATTGTATCTTCTTAAATTTAGAATCGAGATTATTTATTAAGGTCTGATTAAGCACAAACAATTTATTGATTGAAATCCCGTTTTAAAACAAGGTTTCACGTAAGTGGTGATCAATAAAACGAAAACAGCTTTCATTCTTATTGTAATTGTAGCTTGTTCGCTACCCATAATTAAAAGTTCGGCAGCTACACTTACAAGCAACGGTACTAACGGAGGGGACTGGGATGTGGCCAGTTCCTGGGATGATACCAAATACGCCGGACGATATGTCTGCGGGGGACACCCTTGTTATTCAATTTGGGGATACAATTACAATCGATGGGAATGAATCATTTAGCGGGGTAATTCAGATATATGGGGTATTGATATTGGATAATGCAAGGCTTAGTATGTCTGATACAGCATCCGTTGTGCAGTTCGCTCCCGGTTCTGACATAATCGCACTTAATGAAGGTGAAAATGAATATATCAGTATTGGAAATCCAAGTAACAAAATTACTTCCTCTGATATAAATGATTTAATCATTCCAAACCAATTGACAAACGGTAGTATCGATGACGGAGGATGTGCGGTAACCGGAGATTGCGATGATAATCCATTACCAATCAGAGTTATGTACTTCAGGGCTATTGAACAAAGTGTTACGATTAAACTGGAATGGGCCACTTCTTTTGAGGAGAATTTCGAGTATTTTACTCTAGAAAGGTCATCCGATGGAAGGATTTTTAACGATTTTGCTAAAATATATTCCAATACGATTTTATCTTCTTTGACCAAAATGTATGAATTCATTGACGAAATGCCATTCCCCGGCTTGTCTTATTATCGCTTAAAAGCCACTGATTTTGATGGTTCCAACGAGTATCATGGAGTGGTTAGTGCAAATCTGGAGAATATTGAACCTGATGTTTTAATCTACCCGAGTCCAACCATAAGGGACCAGATCACAGTATCATATAACGGCATACAGGAATCAGCTTTCTGCATTCTAAATATCACTGGTAAAGTAATTGGAAATGGGATCCTCCTGCCTGGATTGAATGAAATCATAATTTCTCCATCTATCCACAGTAGTGTTTATTTCATACAGGTCGAGGGATCAAGTTCACCTATAGTTAAAAAGTTTGTAATCAGGTAAAATCACTCCTTCATAAAATTTATTAAATCATCGCTTCATATGAAGAAATGCGTTTGCTTTGCATTAAAGATTATAGGTTCTATCTTAATTATTAAGATTAACAAGGGATGTCAGATAATATCTGTGTTCTAGTGACCGATCGTTTTTCCGAATCCTTTACCTATCAGAATTCCAAAAGT
The DNA here is from genome assembly GCA_964389805.1 of uncultured Roseivirgaceae bacterium. Taxonomy (GTDB): domain Bacteria; phylum Bacteroidota; class Bacteroidia; order Cytophagales; family Cyclobacteriaceae; genus JAGTVG01. The sequence goes on from CAYMFU010000256.1 coordinate 2,458, forward strand.
CCAGGCGTCGTAGGTTTTATTCTTTCTTTCATAACTGACCTCAAAGGCTATTCCATAATTCTTCGGTAAGGTGAAGGTGGCTGCAGCGCCGGCCTTTATAATTGAAAAATTATGTGTTTTTTCGAATTCAATACCAGGCCCGGCAAAAAGGGCAAGATGGTTTACTGGTTCGTAAACAAAGACCGCAGATACAATAACTGGGTATTCCCGTTCTATTTCAGCATGCTCATCATGTTCAACAGCATAAGATTGCATTTCAAACTCATTCATTAAAGCCACGCCATAGTTATGTTTGATCTTAAATTCATAGTTGAGGCCCCAGGAAGGAAATAAGACTACGCTATTTTCCCCTTCTGCTGTCTTTGCGGCAGGAACGATGGTATTCCCCCATAATATAAATATATTATGTCTTTTGAAGGAATGATCAGTTGATTTTTTATGATGCTCAGTGTCTTCCTGACCGTTTATATTAAATGAAATTCCCAAGGTGAGAATACAGATAAAAATCGGTTGAAAAATTTTCATTATGGCGATATTTAAGAGGGAATATTCAGTGGCGAAATTATCTAATAAAAATTAATATATTTAGAATAGAGCGAAGTAATAAATGTTTTAAAAATATGATTTAAATCAATTAAATATTAATCTATATCACAATGATCCTTTGACCTCAGAAATTATAATACTGCTTGTAAATCAATGATTTATATTTGATGATTCAACCTCTTAGTAAAAAACCACTTTTTTCTTATGTTTATTTAGATCATTAGGCTAACTTGAATAAATAGAAATATCTGAAGAGTTTAATTGGTCGTGTAGGAAGACTCTATTGCATTTATTTTGTAATCAATTCGCTATTGTAAGAAGATGATATTAGAGGTTACCTAAAATAATACTTTACATTACCATGAAAAATTCAATCAAAGCTTTGCCCTTAATCATTTTTCTGATTTTTTGTAATCGGATAAATTATGCCCAGGTCCATAATTTCGATTCATTGTATAAGAATAATGATTCATTTAAACAGTATGTTGAAACCACTCCGGACTTTAAAGATTTGTTTTTAGGTGATGAGCTCATGAATATTACTATCGCCTCTGATTTTAAGAACTTGGTAAAGACAAAGGGCAAGGAAGAATACCAGCCTGCTCTATTCCAGTATCAGATGAATGACACGATACTATTGACAAGAGATATTAAAATAAAGGCACGTGGATTAAGTAGGAAGAAAGTTTGTTTCTTCCCGCCAATACAACTCAATTTCCCTAAAAAAGAAGTTATTCTTCCTCAATTAAAGGTATTTGATAAAATAAAAATGGTACTGGAATGTGGGCGAGCTGAGGTATATCAGCAATTCCTTCTATCTGAGTTTATGGCTTATAAAATGTTAAATATTTTAACGGATTATAGTTACAGAGTGCGACTGATCCGGGTAACATATATTGATATCAGTGGGAAATATGATACATCTACAAAATATGCGTTCATTATAGAGAATAAGAATCAGATGGCTGAAAGGCTAAATACTATAGCCCTTGACATTAAAAGTATTCGTGATCAATATATCGAAAAGACCACGCTTATTAACTCTTACCTGTTTCAATATTTAATCGGAAATACAGACTGGTCAGTTCCAGCCGCACACAATATGTTGCTTATAAAATCAAAAGATCCGGTAAAAACTGAACCTTATGTCGTACCCTTTGATTTTGACCTGGCCGGTATTGTTAATGCGAACTACGCAATTCCCAATTTAGAGGCAGACATAAGTAGTGTTCGAGAGCGATACTATATGGGGATATGCTTGCCAGAGGACCAGGTGAAAGCTGGATTGAAGGTATATCTCGAACGAAAAGATGAGATATATGCACTTTATCAGAATTCAGATCTTCTTGACCAGAAAAATAAGAAAAATACAATACAGTATTTGGATGAATTTTATGAGATTGTAGAGGATGAAAACAAGTTCTCACGTAATATTCTTGAATCCTGTAAAAAGTAATAGACGATTACTATTTAATATGATATGCTGCGAAGCTCTTAATTTGCGGAGTATCTATGGCCTCGTTTATTGTCAAACGAACCTTATTTGTTGTCACACTATCAAAAACACTGATGAATTTATGACCGATAACCGAGCCGTCACATAAAAGGACCCATCTGTTCTTAACCAGAGCTTCCACTTTAAAAGACCGAATTCGTTCTCCCTTCCTTATATCCTCTTGTAATACAATTTGAGAGACGTCCATTAGAGATTTTAATTTAAGATCCATTTTGGTTTTAGTTCCTGATGTTGAGGCAAGAGGGATAGAAAATCTTCTTTCTATTTCAGCACCCCATTCCCGCAAACGTTTCACATCAGGTTCTGGCAAAAGTCCATCCGGGCCTGGTGTCAGACCTATAATGAGGGTTGAGTTGTGACCAACGGAACCATTGTACATTTCCATTAGATCCTCCAGCGGATAGATATGCTCTTCATCTCCCGGTTCCCAAAACCATTCATGCCTCCCATTATATCCCCGCAAGGGGGCATCCGACATCGCCGGCATCCAATACTTGCCATCCGGATCACCATGTTTGAGTATATAATATCTATCCTGTTCTGTGTCCCCCGCATGCGAATAGTGGTAAGGAAAGGAGGCATAACAAGGATATGGGACTATCCCGCTTTCTGATCCTCCCCAGCGTGCTTCAGCGTATTGCTTATTGTGGTAAAAAAGGCAATTGGGCTGGTATCTCCTTACAATTGGAAGAACATCCGGTGCTCCATTGTCTGGATGGTCCGCACCACCATCGAACCAGATCTCAAACAATTCCCCGTAGTTGGTGCAGATCTCTTTTACCATACCTTCGACCATTTCATTATAGTGCTTTTGGCGGTTAAGTTTAAAATCGCCGGTCCCGTTCACTTGAAAATTATGTACACCATAAAATGAGTTCCATCGGATCCCAAGGTATATCCCAGGTTTGATTCCATATTTCCGGCATGATTCAACGAAATCACGTACCACATCCCCTTTTCCATCTTTATATCTCAGGGCTTTCATGCAATACGGATTCACTTCTGATTGATAAAGTGCAAATCCCGTCTCATGTGTTGCGGTGAGTATCGCGAATTTAAAACCGGCATCTTTGATGACTTTAATCCATTGATCGGTATCAAGGTTCTGCGGATTGAAGATCTGGTAATCATCAACGGGTTCTATCCGATTATCAGCCTGCCTGTATTTAATCTTATCGAAAACATGAAGATCATAACTTATAAGAGCTCCTATCTCAGCCTGCTGCCAGGCGAGTTGATTCTTGTTCGGGAGGGGGTACTTAGGATTTTTAATCGGGATAAAAATATTATACGATTCATTCCCTTTCCTGGCTGCAAGAGATAAAACACGTGGTTCCCCATCTTCATAGAAAATAAAGGGACGCTCCAGCCGGTCTGCTACGTGATATGTGCCATCTTCCAGTCTGACTTTTTTAGGCATCATCCAGTAATCAGCTGCCTTCTCCCAT
>CAYMFU010000257.1:0-33505 GCA_964389805.1 uncultured Roseivirgaceae bacterium
TAATGAAAACCAGATCCTTGGAGACAGGGCAAATTATTACAATGCCTATGGGGCAACAAGTACTTCCTTCAAGTCCTTTATAGACGGATCTCCACAATCGGATGGGATGGTATTTGATTCTTATGAAGTAATGTATCGTGCTTTGAAAGATCCAAAAGTAGATATAAATATAACAGTGGATAGTACTGCAGGAGTTGAACCGGATAGAATTGAAATTCATGTACGTACCACGGCGCTTGAATCAATTACAAACGATGTATCTTTATTTATTACATTAGTTGAAGATAATTTTGGTGCCTTCTTCCCTGATTACGGTGTTACGGTACAAAATCTTGCCAGAGCTATGTTTAAAGATGAACCAACATATACTGATGGTTTATCTGGGATTAATATCGCTGGCCCATGGAATCCTGGAGATCCTGAATTGGTATTCCATGTTAATCCAGGTGAAACCCTTACTGGATTTCCAACTTACAACGATGATGAATATTGGGTAGTTGCCTATATCCAGGATAATCAGACAAACGAAGTGCTTCAGGCAGAAATCACCAAGGTTACTAATGATAAGCATGTTATTACCGACCTCGAAGAAGACATCGCACGTGGTATGCTCGAAAATGTAAATATCTATCCGCAACCGGCGAAGGCTTACACAATTGTTGAATTTGGAGATTATATCAGTCAGGATTATGACTGGGAAATCATGGATCAACGTGGAGTAGCCATCGGTCGTGGACAGGTAGAAAAAGGATCCAAAGGATTCGAAATTGATACCAGCCTCTTACCGAATGGTATCCACTTCCTCCTGATTGGGGATAAGGAAGGACTTAAATTGCATAGAAAGTTGACAATCATACACTAGTGCGAAGAATGCCATCGGATTTCCGATGGCATTTTTTATTAGCAATATTCCTCAAAAACATCAATCAAATGATCAGCGATCATCTCTGCCGGTCGTCCTTCAATGTGATGCCTCTCAATAAAATGAATGAGTTCACCATCCTTAAATAATCCTATAGAAGGTGAAGATGGGGGATAGGGAAGTGTAAATTCCCTGGCCTTGGCTGTAGCTTCCATATCAACGCCAGCAAATACTGTCAATAAATGATCAGGCCGTTTGGCAGCATTTGTTAACGCATATTTAACGGCCGGACGTGCCATACCTGCCGCACATCCGCATACTGAATTGACTACAAGTAATGAGGTGCCCTTTGAATTTTCCAATTCTTCTACAACCTCTTCAACTGTTTTAAGTTCATCAAAACCAACATCTGTTAAATCTGCCCGCATAGGGGCTACCATATTTTCTGGATACATTTCTTAAAATTTTATAATAAACCCAATTCCAATTTTGCAACCTCTGACATCATATCCTGAGTATATGGGGGATCAAAGGTGATCTCCACTGTTACATCATTTACCTCTGGAATGGCCTTAACCTTAGCTTCCACGTCTCCAGGGATCATTTCAGCTGCAGGACAGGCAGGTGAAGTCAATGTCATCAATATAAAAACATTATTTATAGGGAAAATGTTTATTTCATAGATCAGACCCAACTCATAGACATCAACCGGGATCTCCGGATCATATACCATTTTTAAGGCCTGAAGCACTTTTTCTTTTAACTCATTGTTATTTTGGTCATTCATATTTCCCGATATTTATGATTGACTCTGCAGTTTAGTTTTATAGGCAATTGCATAAAGCCTGATCTGCTTGATCATGGATGCCAGCCCATTGGACCTTTGAGATCCTATCACATTGTGCATTCCGATCTTTTCAATGAAATATAAATCTGCATTAATTATATCATCAAGTTTTTGACCGGATAAAACCCGGATCAATAGACTGATCAGGCCTTTGGTTATGTCTGTATTACTGTCAGCTTTCAATATCATTTGATCATTAGCTAATTCAGCATCTAACCATACCTTTGACTGACAACCTTTAATTAAGTTTGAATCAATCCTGTATTTGTCTTCGAGAGCCTCTAAATTACTTCCCAACTCCATAATATATATCACTGTACTTTCCCTGTCATCCCCGAGAATGGCAAACTCATCAACTATTTCATCCTGTATTTTACTGATCGATTGATCACTCATTTGCTTTTAATTTTTACGATAACTTTAAGCTTCTCAGCTAATATGTCGATTTCCTTTTCATTATTGTAAATTGATAATGAGGCCCTTATAGTTCCTTCAATATTATAATAATCCATCAAAGGTTGCGTACAATGGTGACCTGTTCTAACGGCTACGCCACCAGCATCAAGCATCATCCCAATATCAAAAGGATGTATATTATCTATAATGAATGATATAACGCATACTTTATCTTGTGCAGTGCCAATGAATCTGAGTCCCGCGATTTCTGATAATTTGCTGACGCCATATGTAAGAAGACCCTTTTCATACTCAAGAACTGATTTCTTATCAATAGAATTGACATAGTCAATAGCAGAACCGAAGCCAATTACATCAGCGATATTAGGTGTTCCGGCTTCAAATTTAAAAGGTAGATCGTTATAAGTTGTTTTCTCAAAAGTAACCTCTTTGATCATCTCACCACCTCCGCGATAGGGAGGCATAAGATCCAGAATCGATCGTTTACCATACAAAACTCCAACTCCGGTCGGCCCAAACATTTTGTGGGAAGAAAAGGCATAAAGGTCACATTCCAGGTTCTGAACATCAATATCAAGGTGAGCTGCCGCCTGTGCGCCGTCAATCAATACATAGGCACCCACTTTATGAGCATCATCAATAATTCTTTTAACAGGATTAATTGTGCCAAGTGAATTAGAAACGTGCACAATGCTTACAATTTTTACCTTCTCAGAAAGTAGTTTAAGGTACTCCTCATAGATCAGTTCCCCGGACTCGTTAATTGGAGCAATCCTCAGAATCGCACCTCTTTCTTCACATACCATTTGCCATGGGACTATATTGGAATGATGCTCCATGGCAGAAATAATTACCTCATCTCCTTTTTTCAGAATTGCTTTACTCAAGGAATTTGCTACAAGGTTGATGCCATCGGTCGTTCCGTATGTGAATATAATTTCATCGGTAGAAGAAGCGTTTATGTATTCCTTTGCTTTCTTACGCGAGGTCTCATAAGCTTCTGTGGCTTTTTCAGCAAGCGAATGGATCCCTCTGTGAATATTTGCATTGTAATTCAGGTAATAATCGCTTATTGCATTTATAACCACATCAGGTTTTTGAGTAGTAGCTGCATTGTCGAAATAGACCAAAGGCTTGCCATTTACTTCCTGATTTAGGATCGGGAACTGTTGCCTGATCCTGGAAATATTAAATTTCTCGATTCCCGTATATGTATTTGAACTAATTGATTCCAATTCTTAATCTGAAAACTGATATCCTAACCTATTATTGATTTTCGATCCAATATATTTTCTCAATTGCACCAGCTCAACTTTGTCAATAATATCAAACGCAAATGCATGTAACAATAAAGCCGTAGCAGATTCTTTTCCCAATCCCCTTGACCTTAAATAAAACATTTGCTCTTCATCTATTTGCCCGGTTGTTGCCCCATGAGAACATTTTACATCATCTGCCCAGATCTCAAGCTGTGGCTTTGTATTTATAGTAGCTGTATCAGTCAGCACAAGGTTCTTATTCGACTGAAAAGCATTTGTTTTCTGTGCGTTTGGCCTTACATATATTTTACCGTTGAATGTACCGATACCATTTTCATCAATAATACCCTTATAATACTCATTACTGTAGCAATGGGGCTTTCTGTGATCTACGGTTGTATGATTGTCAATATGATCATTATTGGAAATAGAATACAATCCGTAAAGATGAGTTTCGCAGTTTTCTTCATTAAGGAGAATATTCAGGTTGTTTCTCAGATCTTTACCACTCAATGAAAAAGTAAAGGTGTTTACCCGGCTGTTTGCCGATTGATAAATATTTGAATTATGTATGTTGACGCTATCATTACCAATTTCCTGGATCAAATGATAATTAACCAGGGCGCCATTACGGGCAATTAATTCGGTATTTAGGTTACGGAAATAATGATTTTTGTTTTCTGATGAAAATATTTCAGATATATCCACCTTAGTATCCTTTTCTACTACAATAATCCCCTTATGATTCAGTAACAATTCTTCTGGCTCCAAATTAACAAAATGATAAATGTATATAGGTTGAGGATTAAATTCTTTGTTAATTCTTAAAACATATCCTGCATTCAGGAAGGCATTATTAAGATCCAGGTACAGATCTTTGTTTATATTCTGCCTTTCATTATTATAGGTTTCCAAAATACTATTTATTCCCTGACCTCCTTCGCCGAGAGAATTAAACTCGAATCCATTAATTGAATCTTCGATATTTGAAAATCCCCTGGATAGAATACCATTCAGAAAAACGATATGGATCCCATTATTATCCTGAACCATTTTTGATTTGATCCATTCCGGTTCGCTTTCAACGTTTTCAGGGAGAACAAGCGTATAATCCCTATTAATCTTTCTGGATACATTGAAATACTTATATTCCTCATGCTTATTCCCTGGTAAACCACTTTCCTTCAGAGCATCTAATGATTCAATACGAATTTTCGGGAAATCTTTTAGTAGATTAATTTCAGCCTGGTCATACTTGGTCGTAAGTGTATCGATAAGGTTTATATCAGTGTCAGTCAAGGCCATATTTGATCAATTAAGCTGGTGTAGAATTAAATTCTTCTTTGATCCAGTCGTAGCCCTTTTCTTCCAGCTCAAACGCAAGTTCCTTTGTCCCGGATTTTACTATCCTACCATCATATAATACATGAACATAATCCGGAACTATATAATTCAACAGACGCTGGTAATGCGTTACCAAGATCACAGCATTATCGGTTGACCTTAATTTATTCACGCCATTGGCTACAATTCTCAAAGCATCAATGTCCAGACCAGAGTCTGTCTCATCGAGAATAGCGAGTTTCGGTTCTAATACAGCCATCTGGAAGATCTCGTTTCTCTTTTTCTCCCCACCGGAAAATCCCTCATTCAAGGAACGGCTTAGCAGTGACTGGTCAATTTCAACCAATTTCATCTTCTCCTTGATGTGCTTGAGGAAATGAACCGCATCCATGGGTTTCATACCATTATACTCTCTCACCTGGTTCATAGCAGATTTGAGAAAGTTGGTGGTACTGACACCAGGAATTTCAACAGGGTATTGAAATGCCAGGAAAATGCCCTTTCTTGCACGTTCCTCAGGGCTCAGGTCCAGCAGGTTTTCTCCCTCGAAACGAACCTCCCCTCCATTTACCTCAAATTCTTCCCGACCAGCCAGTACAGAAGCAAGCGTACTTTTACCTGAACCATTTGGCCCCATTATGGCATGCACTTCTCCAGCTTTTACTTCAAGGTTGATTCCATTCAGGATCTGATTATCTTCTATTGATGCTTTTAAGTCTTGTATATTTAGCATTTATAATTTTTTGTTTTTATCCAACACTTCCTTCCAAAGTAATTGCAAGCAATTTCTGAGCTTCGACTGCGAATTCCATTGGCAATTTACTTAATACTTCTTTTGCATATCCATTTACAATCAAGGCTACCGCCTGCTCTGTATCAATCCCACGTTGATTACAGTAAAACAATTGATCTTCACCGATCTTAGAGGTGGTTGCTTCATGTTCAATTCGGGCGGTACTGTTACTTGCTTCTATATAAGGGAAGGTATGTGCTCCACATTGATCACCCATAAGTAGCGAATCACATTGTGAGTAATTTCTTGCATTTTCAGCCCTTTTCAAAACCTTCACCAATCCACGGTAGCTATTTTGACTTTTTCCGGCTGAAACTCCTTTTGAAACAATTCGGCTTTTCGTATTTTTTCCCAGGTGGATCATTTTTGTTCCAGTATCAGCTTGCTGATAATTATTGGTAACAGCCACGGAATAGAACTCACCGATCGAATCATCACCTTTTAAGATGCAACTGGGATATTTCCAGGTTACTGCAGATCCGGTTTCCACCTGGGTCCATGAAATCTTGCTTCTTGCTCCGGAGCAGATCCCTCTTTTCGTTACAAAATTGTAAATTCCACCTATTCCCTCTTTATTGCCTGGATACCAGTTTTGAACCGTAGAATATTTAACCTCGGCGTCTTTACCGGCATATATCTCAACAACCGCTGCATGAAGTTGATTTTCATCCCGCATAGGAGCTGTACATCCTTCCAGATAGCTTACATAAGATCCTTCATCAGCAACTATCAGGGTTCTTTCAAATTGTCCCGTATTAGCAGCATTAATTCTGAAATATGTAGAAAGTTCCATAGGGCATCTCACCCCTTTCGGAATATAGCAGAACGATCCGTCACTGAAAACAGCAGAATTTAAAGCCGAGAAATAATTATCGGTCATAGGGACCACAGATCCAAGATACCTTTTTACCAGATCCGGATGTTCTTTGACTGCTTCACTGAAAGAACTAAATACTATTCCCAGTTCGGATAGTTTGTCCTTAAATGTAGTAGCTACCGAGACGCTATCCATTACTGCATCAACCGCTACGCCGGTTAAACGTTTCTGCTCCTGGAGCGAAATCCCCAGCTTTTCAAAGGTCTCGAGCAATTCCGGATCAACTTCATCCAGACTTTCAGGAGTCACTTTTTGTTTTGGGGCGGAATAATAAATAATGTCCTGATAGTTTATTTCAGGATAAGTTACATTTGGCCATTTGGGCTCCGTCATTTTTTGCCAGTGCCTGAACGCCTTTAACCGCCATTCAAGAAGCCAAGCGGGTTCCTCTTTCTTAGCCGATATGAACCTGACAATATCCTCATTTAATCCTTTTGGGGCAGATTCTGCCTCAATATCCGATACAAATCCATACTTATAATCGGATTGGGTTAATTCCTCAAGGATATTATCTTTGTCGGTCATGCAAAATATTATTTAGAATCATTATAAACAACTACAAACATACAACAAATTGTTACTAAATATGTTCGAAAAAGGAAAAATTAGATTGAAAACCAATAAAATAAAAAACCCACTTAAAAACCTTGTGGAGTCTTATAGCGGGTTGCGAAAATCTTTATATTTCTGCCTATACGCTAAATTGGATATGTCGATTCAGGCTTTCTTCAAGTGAGATGATTGTTTCAGTTCTTTCGATTCCTTCAACCTTTTGAATTTTATCATGCAGCACATCTTTCAAATGATTGGTGTCCCTGCAGTGAAGCTTAACAAATATGTTGTAATTTCCTGTTGTATAATGAACTTTTACTATTTCAGAAATATTATGTAACTTCTTTATCACCTGATCATATAGAGAACTTTTTTCAAGATAGATTCCGAGAAATGCAGTAATATCGTAACCCATTTTGGAATAATCCATCTTAAGAGTTGTGCCTTGCACTATCCCCATTTCTTCCAGTTTCCGCATCCTTACATGTACAGTACCTCCGGATACAAAAACTTTTTTAGCTACTTCTGTATAGGGCATTTTTGCATCTTCTGTCAATAGGGCAAGGATCTTTAAATCCACATTATCAATATCGTAATTTTTACTCATCTTTTATTTGCTCTGTTATGATTTTTTTAAAGATTATGCTGCAAATATACAAATGGTCTAAATTTTAAGCAATAAAATAAATATTTTTTAATTAATTAATAATTTTTTTAATTTCGGCAAAGTCTAGAATATAAGGAGAAGTTAAAGAAAAGTGTTAGCCAACCTTTTACTCTTCGTTTTTGGGTTTATGTTGTTTAGGCGGTCCGCTAGAACGGGTCGCTTTTTTTTATTTGAAATTTTACATTATATTAATAACTTCTAAGAATATTATGGAATTGTTAATTCGGTCATCAAATAATGTTTCCAATTAAAAATCTTCAAAAACACCATTATGGAAGCACACCCATGGTTTAATTTCTATCCTAAAGGGGTACCACGTGAAATCGATCCTGATCGATATTCAAGCCTAGTTGAAATGTATAATGAAAGTTTTCGGAAATTTGGTAATCAAATTGCTTATGAAAACATAGGCTCTAAAATTACTTATAACCAAGTAGATAAGTTATCTATGAATTTTGCTTCCTATCTGCAAAATAAGTTAGGCATGAAAAAGGGAGATCGGATAGCCATTCAAATGCCAAATTTGATGCAATACCCAATTGTATTAATTGGTGCACACAGAGCAGGATTGATAGTAGTGAATACAAATCCTTTGTATACACCCAGAGAAATGGAACATCAATTTAAAGATTCAGGGATTAAGGCTATTGTAATACTTGAGAATTTCGCCGCAAACCTTCAAAGCATCATTCAAAACACTTCAATTGAATATGTTATAATTTCAAAAATCGGCGATATCCTGGGTGGATTGAAGGGAAGCATAGTGAACATGGTTATTAAACACGTCAAAAAGATGGTTCAAATACAAAATTAAAGCTACCATTCCATTTAAAGAAACTATAAAATCAAATCCTTCACAGTCTTTAACGGATCCCGAAATAACCTCCAGTGATCTGGCATTTTTACAATATACAGGAGGTACTACCGGAGTTTCAAAGGGAGCCATGCTTTCACATAGAAATCTGGTAGCAAATATGGAACAAATCCATAAATGTATACTGCCTGTAATATTGGAGCGTGAGGAAATAGTAATTACAGCATTACCATTCTATCATGTTTTCGCACTTGTAGCTAATTGTCTGGCAATGCTTAAAATTGGTGGAAAAAATATCTTAATTACCAATCCCCGGGACATGCCTGCATTTATTAAGGATTTAAAGAAATATCCATTTACTATTTTGACTGGTGTAAATACGCTGTTTAACGCATTAATGAACCAGGAAGAATTCAGGAAATTGGATTTTTCCAAATTGAAGCTATCTGTAGCCGGGGGAATGGCTTTACAGCATTCTGTAGCGGAACGGTGGAAAGAGCTAACAGGTGTATCCATTGTAGAAGCATATGGCCTAACGGAAACCTCCCCACTTCTTACACTAAATCCTGTGGATGGCACAGAGCGTTTAGGTACGATTGGGTTACCGGCTCCAAGTACTGATGTGAAAATTATGGATGATGATGGAAATGAATTGCCAATTGGAGAACGTGGGGAGATCTGTGCATTGGGTCCTCAAGTTATGAAGGGATATTGGAATAAAGAAAAAGAAACCAGGGATGTTTTTCATGGTGAATGGTTAAAAACAGGCGACATAGGTGTACTGGATGAAGATGGATTTTTTAAGATTGTTGACCGCAAAAAGGAAATGATCCTGGTATCCGGATTTAATGTGTATCCGAATGAAGTGGAAGATGTAATCTCAAGCCATGCAAAAGTCCTGGAAGTAGGAGTGATAGGAGTGCCCGATGAAAAATCAACAGAGGTGGTTAAATGTTTTATTGTGAAAAAGGATGATAGCCTGACAGAAGAAGAAATCAAGGATTATTGCAAGCAAAACCTGACGGCTTATAAAAGGCCTAAATATGTAGAGTTTCGGACTGAAATGCCCAAATCAAATGTCGGCAAGATCTTGAGGAGGTTACTTAAAGAAAGTGAATTGCAGGACTCATAGAGTTTTCAGATCTTAAGTGTGATTGTACTTAAAAAGGATTGCCTTAATTAGATGCAAAATTTAAATTATCAGGCAGTCAAAATCAATTCAAGGGCTTATAACGTATACGTTTTGGTGAGATATCCCCGATACGACTCAACTTATTCGCTTCATATTCTGAAAAATTACCTTCAAACCAGTAAACCCTTGAATCTCCTTCAAAAGCAAGGATATGTGTGGCAATGCGATCGAGGAACCACCTGTCGTGTGAGATTATAATGGCACAACCTCCGAAATTCTCAAGCGCTTCCTCAAGCGATCGTAAAGTGTTAACATCTAAATCATTGGTCGGTTCATCAAGCAAAATCAGATTTGCACCCTTCTTTAGAGCGAGTGCAAGGTGAACCCGGTTTCTTTCTCCCCCAGAAAGGGAGGGAATTTTTTTCTCCTGATCAGAACCTGAAAAATTAAAGCGACTGACATAAGCCCGGGAGTTCATTTTCGTATCACCCATTGCCAGCCATTCTTCCCCTTCTGAGATGGTTTCCCACACAGATTTATCGGGGTCCAGAAATTCATGCTCCTGGTCTACATAACTGATGTCCACAGAGCTCCCGATATCGACGGAACCCGTATCAGGATCTTCTTTTTTAGTTAATATTCTGAACAATGTTGATTTGCCTGCTCCATTGGGACCAATTACACCTACTATTGCCCCTTTAGGAATATTAAAATTCATACCTTCAAATAATAGCTTGTTACCATAAGCCTTTGAAACATTATCTGTAATTATCACTTTTTCACCCAGCCTTTCTCCAGGAGGAATGTATAATTCAAGCCTCTCTTCTTTCTGCTTTGATTCTTCTTTCAATAGTTTTTCGTAAGAACTGAGTCGGGCCTTTGATTTATTATGTTTTGCTTTTGGTGTCATTCGGATCCACTCTAGTTCTCTCTCAAGTGTTTTCTGCCTTTTTGACTGTGATTTTTCTTCCTGTTTTAACCTGTTTTGTTTTTGTTCAAGCCAACTGGAGTAATTTCCTTTCCAAGGAATACCCTCTCCACGGTCTAATTCAAGGATCCATCCGGCAACATTGTCCAGAAAATAACGATCGTGTGTAACCGCTATAACGGTACCTTTATAATTTTGTAAATGGTTTTCAAGCCATAAAATACTTTCAGCATCAAGGTGATTGGTAGGCTCATCCAATAATAGAACATCGGGTTCCTGCAATAATAGCCTGCACAGCGCAACGCGGCGCTTCTCACCTCCTGAAATATGTTTTATCAACATATCTGATGGAGGAGTTCTCAGTGCATCCATGGCCTTTTCCAATTTTGTATCCAACTCCCATCCACCAATTTGATCAATCTTATTCTGAATATCACCCTGTTTATTGATGAGTTGATCCATTTTATCAGGATCTTCAAGCACCGCTGGATCAGCGAATTTCTCATTTATTGATTCAAATTCCGTCAGAAGGTCAGTGACTTCCTTAACGCCTTCCCGGACAACTTCCATAACTGTTTTTTCAAGATCAAGTTGAGGTTCCTGTTCCATAAGGCCAACTGAATATCCAGGCGAGAAAACTACCTCCCCTTGTATATCCTTATCCAAACCGGCAATTATTTTTAATAGTGAGGATTTCCCTGATCCGTTCAATCCAATTATGCCAATTTTAGCCCCGTAAAAGAAGGATAAATATATATTTTTAAGAATTTGCTTTTTGGGTGCGTGGATTTTTCCCACACCGTTCATTGAAAAAATGATTTTTCCCTGCTCCATACCTATAAATTATCTTACAAATATTGTAAAAATAATTGTTTATGCACTTCAGCCTTGCTTTTTTTGTAGGGCTATATAACTTAAACCGATTTCTTTAATAATATCCAGGTTCAAGAATTTCAGAAACTTAAGTCCTAAGATTAAAAAAGAATTGTTTAAGAACCTTCCATTGAGTTATATTGCTTTTTAGTTTAAAAAATATACGAGTTGGAAAAAATTATAATTGTCGATTTCGGATCACAGTATACGCAATTAATAGCCAGAAGAGTACGCGAGTTAAATGTTTATTGTGAAATATTCCCATATAACCATTTGCCTGAGTTTACATCAGCCGTAAAGGGGATTATATTATCTGGAAGCCCTTATTCTATCCTTGACAAGGATGCTCCATATATCGATATCGACCATTTTTTAGGTGATATTCCAGTATTGGGGATATGTTATGGTGCCCAACTCATAGCACATAAAAACAAGGGTAAGGTATTGCCTTCGCAGATCCGTGAATATGGCCGGGCAAGACTGGAGGAAATTGACCAACACTATGATCTTCTCAAAGAGATCAAAATAAATACCCAGGTATGGATGTCGCATGGGGATACTATATCTTCTCTCCCTGATGAATTTGATGTAATTGCCAGTACCTCCTCCATAGATGTGGCGGCATATAAGGTAAAGAATAAAGATGTCTATGGTATTCAGTTCCATCCGGAAGTTACACATACGCTGGAAGGAAAGGCGGTGTTACGGAATTTTGTGGTACATATATGCAAGTGCTCCCAGGATTGGACACCAGATATATTTGTTGAAACCACAGTTGCTGATATTAAAAATAAAATCGGAAATGACAAAGTAGTTTTGGGCCTCTCAGGAGGTGTGGACTCGTCAGTTGCGGCTGTCCTTATAAATAAGGCGATTGGAAATAAGTTGCATTGTATATTTGTAGACAATGGATTGCTTCGAAAGGATGAATTTGAGTCTGTACTTGATTCCTATAAAGGCATGGGCCTAAATGTTACTGGAGTTAATGCGCGGGATAAGTTTTATGAAGCACTGGGAGGAAAAGTTGATCCGGAAGAAAAGAGGAAAGCTATCGGGAAGGTTTTTATAGATGTATTTGATGAAGAAGCCCACAAGATCTCAAATGTGGATTGGCTGGCGCAGGGCACTATTTATCCGGATGTAATTGAATCAGTATCTGTTAAAGGTCCTTCTGCGACAATTAAATCACACCACAATGTTGGTGGATTGCCAGATACGATGAAGCTTAAGGTTATTGAACCCCTGAACACATTGTTTAAGGATGAGGTTAGAAATGTGGGTAAATCATTGCATATTGATCCAAACATTCTCAGCCGTCATCCCTTTCCCGGCCCTGGCCTGGCAATTCGAATAATAAGTGACGTAACTCCTGAAAAGGTTAGAATATTACAGGAAGTGGATGCTATATTTATAAATGGGCTGAAAAGGGAAGGATTATATGATGAGGTCTGGCAGGCAGCAGCCATGTTGCTCCCAATACAATCTGTCGGGGTTATGGGTGATGAACGCACCTATGCAAATGTAGTATCACTCAGGGCAGTCTCCAGTGTGGATGGTATGACGGCTGATTGGAGCCAACTGCCTTTTGATTTTCTTGCTGATGTATCAAATGAGATCATAAATAATGTTAAGGAGGTAAATCGGGTTGTATATGATATTAGCTCTAAACCTCCAGCAACAATTGAATGGGAATAATTAAACTTGATTATAATGTATAAATATTTTTTGACCGGCTTAATTTTACTGTTTAGTATATTCCATGCGAGATCGCAAAATTCGGCTGAACAAAATTATCTTCAGGGTAAGGAAATGTATGAATCCGGCAGATATGATTTTGCCATGGAGATTTTGAAACCTTTAACCTTGCCAACCAATAGGAGTATATTTTCCCCCTATGCGGGGTATTACTACAGTCTGTCAGCCATTGAAAAAGGATATACTTTCCTGGCAGAAGAAATGCTTAAGCAGACCATTACGCAATTTCCAGATTGGGAAAATTTGGACCTTACTCGGCTCTGGCTTGCAAAATTGTATTTTGATGAAGAGAACTTTGCTTCAGCATTGGCTACAATTAATAATATTAAAAATCCTGAGATTAAGCAACAAAGTGATGAACTCATTAAGTCCGATCTGGCTGTTGTTGAAGATGTCGAATTGCTGACTGATCTTTATCACCAGTATCCAAATATTGATGGCCTGGCCATTATACTTGCTGATAAAATCTCAAGCCAATCTCTCATGTTGCAGAATAGGACATTGTTATTGGAAATTATTAAGAAGTTTAACCTTAATAAAGAGCAATATAACTTTATAGACCAATTCGAATCTGTTAAAAAAGATGTTTATAATGTGGCTGTTTTATTGCCCTTTATGCTGAATGATATAAATCCAAACAACTTGAGGAGAAGCAATCAGTTTATACTTGATATTTATGAAGGAATCAAAGTCGGTATAAATTCCCTTAAAGAAAGAGGGATAAGTGTCAACTTATATGCATTTGACACAGAGAAAGATGCCTATAAAACCCAGGAATTAATAGATTCCAGGGAATTGGATGGGATGGACCTGTTGATCGGACCATTATATCCTGAAACCGTGAAATTGGTTTCGGATTTCTCTCTGAAGAAAAGGATAAATATATTTAACCCATTATCCTCAAATTCCGATTTGATTGAAAATAATCCTTTTTGTTTTCTCTTGAAGCCTACTTATGAAAATATGGCTTATGCCGCCGCTGACTTTATTAAAAATTCCCATCGGAATAAAAATGCAATGATCTTTTACGAAGATGACCCAAGAGATTCATTAATGGCCTTTACCTATAAAGCTTCAATAGAAGAAGACTCATTTAATGTTGTGTTAACTCAAAAAATCACCGGTCTGGATACCATAAGTGTTTATAATACACTGACCCAGAAAGTTCGTTTTGACGAATTGGATCTAAAGGGCGAGGATTCGGCAAGAATAATCGAGAGGTATGATCTATATGATTATCTCAGGCGCTTAAGCAGGGCGTCGAGTTATAATGAACTGAAAAAGATCAGGCCACCTGAAAGATTCATCATTCCACCGGATAGCATTGGACATATTTTCGTCGCAACGAATAAAGAACTTATTGCTGCGAGTTCCATAAGCGGAATGGAAACGAGAGGAGATTCAATAACTCTCATTGGATATGAAGACTGGCTGGATTATAAATCCTTGTCATTGAACCAGATGGAAATACTGGATGTTAAATTTATTGCACCTGGATATATTTCGAATTCCAATCCACGGTTACAGGATGTATATCAAAAGATCCTTTATACCATGAATAAATCTCCGAATAAATACCATTATCTGGGGTATGAACTGATCAATTTTGTGGGTGAAATGCTTTATCAGCACGGGATTTATTTCCAGGTCGGCCTATATGATCAAGAGGTTTATCCCGGAATTTTGTATCAGGGATTTGATTATTCGAAAAGTAATGACAACCAGTATATACCTATTATAGGGTTTGAAGATTCTCATTTTTTAATATCTAACCAATAACACATTAGCGTTATGAAAATCAGTAGCAGCAAAAATATTTTTGCAGAGGCCAATAAATATATCCCGGGAGGTGTAAATTCTCCTGTTCGAGCTTTTAAAGCTGTAGGAGGAGAGCCCCTTTTTATTGAAAAGGCAGAAGGATCTAAATTGTATGATGTAGATGGCAATTCATTTATAGATATGATCAATTCCTGGGGTCCGATGATCCTGGGCCACGCGAACAAAATGGTAGAAGCATCTGTAAGGTCTGCATTAAATAATTCTCCATCTTTTGGCGCACCTACTGAGATTGAAGTTAAAATGGCAAAATTGATTGTAGAAATGGTACCTTCAATTGAAAAGGTAAGAATGGTAAATAGTGGGACAGAAGCAACCATGTCAGCTATCAGACTGGCCAGAGGATATAGTGGAAGAGATAAAATCATCAAATTCGATGGGTGCTATCATGGGCATGGCGATTCATTCCTGATCGCAGCAGGTAGCGGTGCTGTAACCATGGGAAGTCCTGACAGCCCGGGAGTAACCCGCGGGACCGCAAATGATACCTTAATTGCCGGATTTAATAATTTAGATTCGGTTGAAGTATTATTTCAGAATAACCCGGGGGAAATTGCTGCCGTAATTGTTGAACCAGTGGCGGGTAACATGGGTTGCGTCCCGCCCAATTCAGGATTCCTGGATGGTTTGAAGGATTTATGCCATTCGCATGGGGCTTTGCTGATCTTTGATGAAGTCATGACTGGATTCAGGCTATCACCAGGAGGAGCTCAGGAATTGTTTGGTGTGAGACCGGATTTAACTACGCTTGGGAAAATTATTGGTGGAGGTTTCCCGGTTGGTGCATATGGTGGGAAAAAGGAGATTATGGATAGCATCTCTCCAACCGGACCGGTATATCAGGCTGGCACGCTTTCGGGAAATCCAATAGCTATGAATGCTGGTTATGTTCAACTCAACTATTTGAAAGAACATCCGGAAACATACAAGGAACTTGAAAATACTAGCAACGAGATTTGCAATGGTATCCAGAATAACCTTGAAAAACTCGGTCTGGAATTAAAAATTAATAAAGTGGGTTCAATGTTTACCCTGTTTTTTAATGATGACGAGGTCCGGAATTTTACAGATGCGAAGAATTCTGACCTGGAAGCTTTTGGCAAGTATTTCAATTTGATGTTGGAAGAGGGAGTATACCTCGCGCCTTCTCAATATGAAGCTTTGTTTATATCTACGGCTATTGACAAATCAGATGTAGATCATATCGTGGATTCGAATTTCAAGTCTCTGTCAAAAATGTATAAATAACCTGATTTTTGAAGGTTACTTATTAACTATCTTTCTGATTGATAATTAGAGAAAACTTGAAATAGTTATATTGGAGTGGTGATTAATTTGAAAATCTTCTTATTTTTAGGATATAATAATACAAAATAGTGCTTAGGCTTAGATTTCTGATATTTTTTGTTCCAGCTTTTCTTATTTGTATAAATATTAAAGCTCAGCAGGGCGGCTTAGATAAGAAAGTCCAATATGAAACTGTTTATGATGATCCTTATGACATTAATAAATTGTTTCTGTTGATTCAACCCGTTTATGGTGAAGTTTACAGCACAAATACAAATATAGGATTTGGATTTGGGGTCGATTATTATTTAAAAGATCTGATGGACTTTCAGCTTGGATTCCGGACTCCGTATAGCCAGGCGGCTGACATCATGCGGGATGCTGCCACAAAAAATAGTGATGCCCTGAATGATCCGAAACGATTCTATTATGTTGAGCTGGGTTTAAATTACCATGTTGTCGACAGGAAGCAAAGCTCTAAATCCAAGTTTGTCCTGTTTTCTAAAAATTTCAAAAAGTATAACAAATGGGAAACAATGGTGCCGGAAAGCATTTTTGTTCCGATAAACATCAGGAAGATATGGGGGGTCCGTTTGGGTGGAACAGCATATCAAAGCACATTTGAAGTAAACAGGATTTTGGAAAACCAGGGTAAAGAGATAGATCCAGCATCTTCTGCGGATTTAGATCAGGTATCCTTCTATAGTAATATCAACAGCCAGGGATTTTATGTGGGCGGTTCACTTGAGCTGATTAAAAATGTAGCCATTAAATTCGAAAACTTATACGATCAAAATGCAAATGACCTGATGTTCAATGTATATCTTGATCTGTTGATAAATCCTTTTATATCCATTGAGGATATTACATTTATTCCTGAATCAGGAAATGAAGTTGAAACTATTTCAAGCGATATCATTGATACCAGCATGTTTGGATTCAGGGCTGGGATCCAGGGAAAGTTTAACCGGGGAATTGGATTCAGCTATGGCGTTGAGACGGGTCTCAGGCCAGGTATTCAAGGAGACGGTTTTTATTTAATGGGCGTTTTCAGCGTCCCGGTATTCGGTTTCAGGTTGAACAAAGGCCAGACCAATTTCGAAAATTAAGACCTTTCAGCTAATTATCAATCATCAAATAATTCAGGAATTAATATTTCCTCCAGAAATAAGGGGTAAAGAGTATTAGGACGGTAAATAATTCCAGTCTTCCAAGAAGCATTAAAAAGGATAAAAACCATTTGCCTCCATGTGGAACATGAGCAAAATTGTTAGCCGGTCCAACACTGCCGACTCCTGGGCCTATATTTCCTATTGAAGTGGCTACAGATCCAAGCGCTGTCGTAAAGTCAACGCCCAGATAGGACATGATCACTGAGCCGAAAGCAAATACCATAATGTAAATGATCATAAAGGCCATAACATTAAAGGTAATATCCTTGGTAACAGCCTTATGATTAAATCTGAGGGGTAATACAGCATTTGGATGAATAAGCCTCTTCAGTTCCAGCAGACTATTCTTAAACAGTATGACATGCCGAACGATCTTCACGCCTCCAGCAGTTGATCCTGCGGAAGCGCCAATAAACATCAGCATAAAGAAAAACATAGTCAATTGTGCATTCCAGGAAGTATAATCGGCAGTAACATACCCCGTAGTACTGACTATTGAGACAATTGAAAACAAGGAGTTCCTGAAAGAGCTTTCTACATTATAATCGGTGGCTTTGAAAATGGCAATACCAACCACAATACTCGTGATCAATATTGATATAGAGTAAAAACGAAACTCTTCATTCTTCCATATCTTCTTTAATTGTCCATGTAAACCAAAGTAGGTAAGTGTAAAATTCGTTCCAGCCAGGAACATAAATATAATAATCACATAGTGAATATAGGGACTATTGAAATGGGCTATGCTTGCATTCTTTGTTGAAAATCCTCCTGTTGCCATGGTTGTTAGGGCATGGTTTATGGCATCAAAAAAGCTCATGCCTCCGAGTTTCAGGAGTACCAATTCCGATCCCGTTAAAATAAGATAGATCATCCAAAGTCGAATAGCTGTCTCCCTGATCCTGGGTTTTAACTTGTCAGGGGAAATCCCGGGGGCTTCTGCAACAAATAACTGCATGCCACCAATTCCCAGAATTGGCAGGATAGCCACAGTAAGTACAATGATCCCCATTCCACCAATCCATTGTGTGAGGCTTCTCCAGAACAATATTCCTCTAGGTAAGGACTCGATATCAGTTAATATGGATGCCCCTGTGGTTGTATATCCTGACATCGTCTCAAAAAACGCATTTGTAAATTCTGGGATGGCCCCACTGAGGATATAAGGGATAGTACCTGTAAACGACATGGCCAACCATCCAAAAGTAACGATCAGGTATCCATCACGTTTGGTTAATTCACGGTCCTTTTTGTCACGTACAAAAAAAACCAATACCAACCCTATAATAACCGTTATACAAGCTGATATGAGTATTGAAAATGCGGATTCTTCTTTATAGTAAAATGAAAACGGCAAACAGATGGCCATAAATAAGCCATTGAACAGTATAAGAATGCCAAGAAGTCTAAAAATCAGCCTGAAATTGAACTTCATTTATTATCAATTAAAATATTCTTCAACCTTATGTATGCATTCCGGCAGGCAAAGCACAACAACTCTGTCTTCAGCTTGGATCTTGAAATCACCAGTTACAGGTTGAACCTGCCCTTCACGTATCACGCCACCAATGACGGCTGATTTTGGAAAATTCAGTTTCTTAATTTCTTTTTTTGTTATTTTAGATTGGTCAGGTACTACGAACTCCATTATTTCAGCCTCCGTACCATGAATTCCGGTCAGAGATATGATATTGCCACGTCGTACATAACGTGATATAAAGTTGGCTGCAATAAGCTTTTTATTGATCATAGTATCCACACCTATATTTTGCGAGATATGAATGTAGTCCATATTCTCAACCAGGGCTATGGTCTTTTTAACTCCCAGATTTTTGGCCAGGAGACAGGATATTATATTTGTTTCGGAATTCCCTGTTACGGCTACGAAAGCATCCATATCCTGGATCCCTTCTTCTTTTAGTAACTCCACATCACTACAATCACCATTTACAATCAGGGTATCCGATAACTCATCAGCCAACTGGTAGCTCCGTTCCCGGTTTTTTTCGACAAGTTTAATGTTATAGGTTTTACTTAATCTCCTTGCCGCATGGTAGCCGATCTTACTTCCTCCCATGATCATCACGTCTTTAATGGTAGTTAACTGGCTGTTCCCAATATCCAGAAGTTTTTCAACTCCATCCGGTTGTGCTATAAAATAAGCATGGTCATTCTCCCTGAATTTCGATGAGCCATGTGGGATCAGGGTTTTCCCGTTTCTTAAAATTGCTGCCGTTACAAAATCGTGGTCAGGATTTAAGAAGGCGGTTTCTTTTAAAGACCTGTCTTTTAATGGATTATGTTTATTAATTGTGATCCCCAATAGGGTAAGCATTCCTTCATCAAATTCAAAAGTGTCCGTAACCATCGATTTTGCCAGGAGTCGTTTTATTTCCCGTGCTGCGAGTGACTCTGGAGAAATGAGTTCATCAACACCGATAGATTTTAGATCCAGTATATCGGTTTTGAGAAAGAATTCTAAATTACTGATCCTGGCAATTGTTGTTTTAGCTCCAAGTTTCTTGGCTATTATGGATGAAGCCAGATTGGTTTCTTCGTAGCTGGTCACTGCAATAAAGAGGTCTACATCCTTGATATCAGCATCCTCTAATACACTATACGATGTTGAACTTCCTTTTACAGTAGCACAATCAAAATGACTCGAGGCATAATCTAATTTCTCCTGGTTTACATCTATTAATACTATATCCTGCTTTTCATAAGCAAGAAGTTTCGCGAGATGAAAACCTACTTCACCAGCTCCTGCGATTATTATTTTCATTCAAAAATAGTAGTACAATAATTAGGACAAATTTGATTATATATCCTGAACAATTCAAATTGTTTAGGATGATTATTATCATATTTTATTGACTTTCAGCAATAAAGTCATGATAATAATCCGGAATACTAGAACTGAAGAGTAAAAATAGTATAAATATCGGGTTCCGACTTAACGGTTAACGATCCATGATGTAACTGCATGATCTGTCGTGACAACGCCAGGCCAATCCCAGAACCTTCTTTTTTAGTGGAATAAAAAGGAATAAAGATCCTGTCCAATGCTTCCCTTATAATTCCGGGCCCATTATCTTTTACTTCAATTATTGCCCTCCTTTCTGTATCGATCCTACCCCTCAATTCGATCCTGGCTTCCTCTTTTTCGAGCAAAGCCTCCTTGGCATTTTTAATAAGATTTATTAATACCATTTCAATAAGCTCTTTATCAGCTGTTATTTCAAGATTATCTGGGGATAAAGTGATCTCAAATTCAATCCCCAAACTATTCATTTCAACACTCAGGAGGTGATTGATATGATCAAATAACTTATGAACGCTTATGGTTGAGAACTTTGGTTTGGGAATGGTAGTGTAATCCCTGTATGCATCCACAAATCTGACCAATCCTTTGCTTCTGTTTTCGATAGTATTCAAACCGTCCTTCAAATCATCCACAGATTCATCTTCTATGTAATAAGTCCCGTTATCCTCCGATTGTGTCATATCTTCCTTTAAAATCTGATTCAATGTTTCAGTGAGGGAAGCAATTGGTGTAATCGAATTCATGATCTCATGCCGCAGTACCCTTGTCAGATTTTGCCATGCTTCAATTTCTTTCTGTTGAAGTTCCGTTTGAATATTCTGTAAGGCTATAAGTTTGTAAGATTTCCCTCTTAACCTCAATTCAGTTGCGTGAATGGCGAGAGATATATCATTAGTATTCCTGATAAGCGCTTTATCTCCTGGTTTCATATCCATCAACTTTTTATATAATTCAGGATTTCTGGGTTTTAATTCAATTATATTTCGTATTTGAGGTGTTTGAAGAAAGCGTTTTGCTGTGGTATTAACAATTCCGATTTGCCCCTCATGGTCAAAAGATAAAAGGCCGGTACTTACGTGTTGTACTACTGTGTGGAGGTAATTAAGATGCTCTTCTTTCTCCGCCCGGGCCAGACGAAATGCCTCAAGAACTTCATTAAAGGCCTTATTCAGTTCCCTGAAAGTCCGGCCAAGTTTGTTATCGTAAGTAAATCCGGAAGAAAAATCTGAATATTTTACAGATTCAAGAAACCGGGTGAGTTTCCTGTTCGTGTTTTCAATGTATCGAAAAAGATCAACTAATTGAATTATAATTATAAACCCTATTATTAACGGACTGACAAATTTATTCTCATACCCCAATAAATGTATAAATAGGTAAGTGCTGGCAAATAAAAGCAATACCCGGATTATGACTGATATTCTATAATTGCTAAAGCCCATATTTTTCTAATCTTCTATACAAGGATGACCGGGTCAATCCCAGTTCATTGGCTGCCTGAGTAATATTGCCATTGAATTTTTGAAGTACCTTTCTGATGAGGATTTTTTCTACCTCTTCAAGGTGATAATCTTCAAGATGAATACCTGACTTGTCCTTTTCCTGAGCTGCAGGGCTAAAAAAGAAATCTTCAGGATTCAATATATGCCCTCCACCCATAATAACAGCCCTTTCTATTGCATGTTGCAATTCTCTTACATTTCCTGGCCATGAATAATTCATCATTTTCTTCCTTGCCGCCTCACTCACACTAAGGATGTTTTTGTTATATTTTCTTGTATAAATCTGAAGAAAATGCTGTACAAGCAGATCAATATCCTCTTTCCTATCGCGAAGAGGAGGTATCTCTACTTCAATAGTATTTATACGATATAATAAGTCTTGCCTAAATTTATTTTCCTGCACCAGGTCATAAATGGGTAGGTTGGTTGCGCAGATTAAACGGATATCTATGGGTTTCGATTTATTTGATCCTACTCTAGTGACGCTCCTGTTTTGCAAGGCACTTAAAAGTTTTGCCTGTAATGGGAGGGATAGATTTCCGATTTCATCCAGAAACAGGGTTCCGCCCGAGGCAACCTCAAACCGTCCCGGCCTGTCATCCTTGGCATCCGTAAATGCACCCTTCACATGACCGAATAATTCACTTTCAAAAAGTGTTTCACTGATCGCGCCGAGATCAACACTTATAAATATCTCATCTTTCCGGTTAGAATTTCTGTGAATAGCTCTTGCAATCACCTCTTTGCCAGTTCCATTTTCACCAAGTATCAAAACATTAGCATCCGTGGTCGCTACACGGTCAATGGTTTGAAATACTCTTTGCATGGGAGAGGAACTTCCTATTACATCCTGAAATTTATGGTCAATATCTGAAGTGATCTGCTTTTGTTTATCCTTTAATTCATTAACTTCCATTTTCGATTTACGAAGTTGCATGGCCGAATTGACGGTGGCCAGTAACCTTTCGTTCTCCCAGGGTTTAAGAATAAAATCCATAGCGCCTTCCTTTATTGCCTTAACTGCCATCTGGACATCACCATACGCCGTGATTAAAATAACCACTGCTGAAGGATCTATCTCCAGGATCTTTTCTAACCATAAAAAACCTTCATGCCCACTGCTTACATCTTTTGTGAAATTCATGTCAAGCAATATCACATCGTAGTTTTCATTTTTAAGTAAAGTGGGTATTGAATCAGGTGTTTTCTCAATATCCACCTGCTTGAAATTCCTCTTTAAAAAAATCCTGGCGGCTTTGAGCAAATCCTCATTATCATCAACGATCAATATTTTGCCGGTCTTTATTTTATCTTCTGGCATGCTCTAGTCTGGAAAAATTATAAATATGAAATACACTCCTCTAAATATAATTTATATATACGGTTTTTTAAAAACTTTTGATATAAAGATATTTCCGGACATATTTCCTGCTTAAATGACCGCTACCGGACACTCTCGTTCGTTGCTGGACGTTTAAAAGGGCTTAAATATTTGATTTTGATAATTTAAATGGATTTTTCAAATTGGCACGCTTGTTGGCATTAGAAAGACTGGTCAGCAAAATATTTTTAGAATTATGACAATGGATAGGAAAATAAAGAAAAAGAACTGGACACTTAAAAAGATTTCCATATATGCGTTTGGACTATTGTTTGTAGCATTTATACTATGGAGTTTTCTTTTTGCTGATAAAAGATCAAAAGTTAAGATCGATGCAGAAAAGATTACAATTGGAACAGTGCAAAATGGCATTTTCCAGGATTTTATTCCTGTGACCGGAGGTGTCCTGCCTATAGAAACCCGGTTTTTAGATGCAATTGAGGGAGGTACAATTCAATCAATAGAGAAGGAATCCGGCGAAATCCTTAAAAAGGACGATGTAATCATGAGATTAACCAATACCTCGCTTGAATTAAGCGTCTTAGCCCAGGAAGCATCTTTATATGAACAAATAAACAGGTCCTCAACTACCAGATTATCTTTGAACCAGAATGACCTGAACCAGCAGGGACAACTTGCAGAGATCGATTACCAGAGAGAGCTTTTAAAGCCGCAGTATGAAAGATATAAAACACTTTTTGAAAAAAACCTGATATCAAAAAGAGAATTTGAAGAAGTTGAGGAGCAATATAAGTATAATCGGAAAAGGAAAGAATTAACTTATGCTTCATATAGAGCTGATTCGATTTCCAGGAGTTATCAGTTAAACCAGATCAATGCATCTGAACGAAGAATGATGCAGAGTTTGGATGGTGTTGGACGCATTCTTGAGAACCTGGTGATAAGGGCACCCATAGATGGTCAATTAGCTGCACCTGATCTTGAGCTGGGTCAATCTATTGTTTCGGGTGAAAGAGTTGGACAGATTGATGTTTTGGATAGTTTCAAAGTCAGGGTTCGTATTGATGAATTGTATTTGCCACGTACGGAAAAGGGATTGTATGGTACATTTAATCTAGCCGGGGAACAATATGAATTGCTAATAACCAAAATTTATCCTACCATTACAGAGGGTAGATTTGAGGTAGATATGGAGTTCACTGAAGAACAGGCACCCGGGATCAAGCGGGGTCAAAGTGTGAGAATACGTCTCCAACTGGGTAATTCCGAGCAGAGATTGTTACTTCCTGTAGGAGGGTTCTATAAGGATACGGGTGGAAACTGGGTATATGTCCTTGAAAATGATGGAAGTCAAGCTGTTCGTAGGGATATACGGCTAGGTCGTAAAAATCCTGAATATTTTGAAGTTACCAGTGGTCTAGAGGCAGGAGACCGGGTTATAACATCCTCATACGATCACTTTGGAGATAATGAAGTATTATTATTAAAATAAAAGAACTAAATAAATTATAAAACTATGATTAAATCGGTAAATCTTAAAAAGGTATTTACAACAGATGAAGTTGAAACCACCGCGCTCAATAATATTACCATGGAAATTAAAGAAGGTGAATTTGTGGCCATCATGGGACCTTCCGGATGTGGTAAATCCACACTCCTTAATATCCTGGGTTTGCTGGATAATCCTTCTGACGGAGAGTATGTATTTGGCGAAAACGAGGTATCAAATTATTCTGAACGACAAAGGGCACAATTAAGAAAAGGATCTATAGGTTTTGTTTTTCAAAGCTTTAATTTGATCGACGAATTAACAGTGTTTGAAAATGTAGAATTACCATTGTTATATCTAAAGGTCCCTGCAAAGGATCGGAAAAAGACAGTAGAGGAAGTGCTGGAAAGGATGAATATTATGCATCGCCGGAACCATTTTCCACAGCAGTTATCAGGTGGACAGCAACAAAGGGTTGCTATTTCCCGGGCTATCGTTGCCAAACCCAATGTTATTCTCGCTGACGAACCTACGGGTAACCTGGATTCTGCCAATGGTGAAGAAGTAATGAAGTTATTGGCTGAATTGAATGAGGAGGGAACTACCATAATCATGGTAACGCACTCACCATATGATGCAAATTACTCACATAGAATAATTAACCTGTTTGATGGAAAGATTGTAACGGAAAACATAAAAGAGCAATTCCACATATAATATATAGTATAGGATAGCATAAAAAAGGGAGACTCAACGGCCTCCCTTTTTTATCTTAAATTTGTTCCTTCCTAAAATAGCGTTACACAAATTAATATAGGATAAAATTCTTTTGTTACCCCGTCACCCAACCTGAAGTATCAGGGTTATATAACGAATCTTTCAGAGGATCCATAAAAGATCCATATTATTTTGAATGATTCATGATATCCTCTATCTCCTCCACTTCTTCAGGTATGTTGGCCATTAGATCATGAACTCCATCCTTTTTGATGACTACATCATTTTCAATACGAACTCCCAGATTTTCTTCTCGAATATAAATCCCCGGTTCTACCGTAAATAACATGTTTTCCTTAAATTTCCTGAAATGACTGCCTACATCGTGAACATCAAGGCCCAGGTGATGCGAGGTGCCATGCATGAAATATTTCTTGTAAGCCGGTTTATTAGGATCCTGATTCTTTATATCCGTTTTGTCTATAAGCCCTAGATTCAGTAACTCCGATTCCATTATTTTCCCTACCTCTTTATGATATTCAGGAATTACGTTTCCAGGTCTTAGCATATCATAAGCGGCTCTTTTAACCCTTAAGACAGCATTGTATACATCCTTTTGCCTCGGTGTATAACGTCCATTAACAGGAATTGACCTGGTTAAGTCTGCATTGTAGTTTGCATATTCAGCTCCAACATCGAGCAACAGAACATCGCCGTCTTTACATCGATCTTTGTTTTCAATATAGTGAAGAACACATGCATTAAATCCTGAAGCAATAATTGGGGTATACGCGAATCCTTTCGACTTTCGGCGAATAAATTCATGAATAAATTCAGCTTCAATTTCATATTCGTAAACACCCGGTTGAACAAACTCTAAAATCCTTCGGAAACCTATTTCCGTAATATCACAGGCAATTTGCATTAGTTCGATTTCAACTTCCGACTTTATCATCCTTAAGTTGTAAATGATAGGGGCTATCCTGAGATAATTGTGCAATGGGAATTTGTCTATACACCATTTTATAAATCGCATATCCCGGGTTTCCACCTCTTCTAAAGGTCTTCTTGTGTGTTCATTCGTGTTTAGATATATGTTTTCTGCTTCCGACATTAAGGTATTAAATGTGGCTTCAAACTCGGAAAGCCATTTGATGTTCTTTATCCCTGATGTTTCGACAGCCTCTTCTTTGGTGTATTTATGACCTTCCCATACGGCAATTTCCTCATTAGTTTCTCTGAGAAACAGGATCTCCCGCATACTTTCATCTGGAAAATCAGGACAAAGTACAAGGATAGATTCTTCCTGGTCAATTCCAGATAAATAAAAAATATCACTGTTTTGCCTGAATACCATTGTCCCGTCCGCGTTGGTAGGCTGAATATCATTTGAATTAAAAACGGCTATGGATCCGGGCTTTAATTCATCTACTAGATTTTTTCTGTTCAGAATAAAAAGTGAGTTGTTAATGGGTGTGTATTTCATTTGTTCAAAAATTATTTTTCAGTGTAATTATAATAATATTTTCAATCCTTTGGATTAAATAACTGAAATATAAAATATGTAGAATAGATTTGAGTTTAGGTGAAATTAATAATTGCTATTTTTGCCAGTTATCAGGATGATTATGGATTATCAGGTACATAAATTTGGAAACGATATCAGGCTTGTACATAAACAGGTAAAAAATACCCGGGTGATCCACTGTGGATATGCAATTGACATTGGAAGCCGGGATGAGAGTATTTCCCAACTTGGTATCGCTCATTTCTGGGAGCATATGGCATTTAAAGGCACACGCAAAAGAAAAGCATATCATATTATTAGCAGGTTGGATTCAGTAGGAGGAGAATTAAATGCTTTTACAACAAAAGAAAAGGTATTTTTCTATGCCAGCGTGTTAAGTGAGCATTTTGAGATGGCTGTTGAACTTCTTGCCGATATTGCCTTTTATTCTATCTTTCCTGAAAAACAAGTGGAAAAAGAGCGAGTTGTCATCCTTGATGAGATGGCCATGTACCTGGATAATCCTGATGATGCCATACAGGATGATTTTGATAAGGTAGTTTTTGGAGAACACCCTCTGGGACATAATATTCTTGGGACAACAGAAACGTTGAATTCCATCCAGAAAA
Organism: uncultured Roseivirgaceae bacterium; assembly: GCA_964389805.1. GTDB lineage: Bacteria > Bacteroidota > Bacteroidia > Cytophagales > Cyclobacteriaceae > JAGTVG01. The sequence goes on from CAYMFU010000257.1 coordinate 27,426, forward strand.
AAGAATTCCCAACATTTATTGATGATAATCTTAATAATGAGAATATCGTTTTCTCAGTAGTGGGCCCTAAATCTTTCAAGGAAACATTAAAGATCTCGGGTAGATATCTTCAAATGATACCTGATCATTTTTCTAATAAATCTAGATTAAAACCTTCTCCGGAACAAGGTCATAAAATTACAGAAAATAAAAGCTTTGGAAGGGCTTATTGTGCCATAGGAAAGGAAGCATATTCCGTAAAGGATAAGGATAGAATTCCATTTTTCATGTTAACAAATATACTTGGGGGCCCTGCAATGAATTCAAGACTAAATCTATCCCTGAGAGAGAAATATGGATATGTCTATTCTGTAGATGCTTCCTATACATCGTATTCTGATACGGGCTTATTTGGAATATACTTTGGAACTGAAAAGAAATATCTAAATAGAAGTATTAAAATTGTGCTTACGGAAATAAAAAGGCTCAGAGAACAGAAATTAGGTTCTTTACAATTGCATCGGGCAAAACAACAAATTAAAGGACAGCTGGCAATATCTGAAGAAAACAATACCAATGTAATGCTCATGATGGGGCGTAGTTTAATTGATCTTGAGAGGATTGATCCCCTGGATTCTGTATTTAACATAGTTGATCAGCAGACTTCAGGATCATTAGCCAGGATCGCCAATGAACTGCTTATTGAGGACCAGTTGAATTATCTGATATTTAATCCTGTGGAAAATGAAAATCATAAATGAAAAGATACAGCATTACGCGGAGCTATTTTCTTCTGAAGAACCAGAAATTCTGGTTGAGCTGAACAGAGAAACATATGTCAAACATCTATTCCCAAGGATGCTGAGCGGTCATCACCAGGGCAGATTTTTATCTATGATGTCAAAAATGTTGAATCCTAAAAGGATCCTGGAAATTGGCACCTTTACGGGTTATTCTGCACTTTGCCTTGCAGAAGGACTGGCAGAAGATGGTCTTTTGCATACCATTGAAATAAATAATGAGAATGAGGATATTATCCGTAAGTATATTGAAAAAACCGGGAACACAAATAAGATCATGCTACATTTTGGGACAGCTTTAAACATCATTCCAGGCATCGATGAAATATTTGATATGGCTTTTCTGGACGCCGATAAGGAAAGTTATATTGAATATTTTAACCTGGTAATTGATAAGATTCGACCCGGTGGAATAATTTTAGCAGACAATGCTTTATGGGATGGCAAGGTTCTTGATCAAAGATCAACAGACAAGGAGAGTGTTGGAATCCGTACGTTTAATTATTACATAAAAAATGATACTCGTATTGATCATGTTCTATTAACGATTCGGGATGGGATCATGATAATACGTAAAAAATAAAATGAGATTATGTCTATTATTAATAGTATCTATAAAAAAACAAAAATTGCCGGTTTTATTCTAGCTCTTTCAATATTCAGTTCAACGGTTCATGCTCAAGGTCCGCGGGTACCTTCTGTGATAGAATTTGCAGGAATGAAATTGAAACTTCATGACCATGTTCGCAAAGAGATTCAGGAGGAAGTTGACGCCCTTCATCGAAGTCAAAGATATTTCAATATAAAACTTGAAAGGGTAAACCGTTATTTTCCGATTATCGAAAGGGTATTATCAGAAGAAAACGTACCAGACGATTTCAAATACCTGGTCATCCAGGAATCTGCCTTGATCTCAGACGCCATATCTACCTCAAATGCAGTTGGATTCTGGCAGTTTAAGATTCCCTCGGCAAAGGAAGTGGGATTAAAAGTTGATGGAAATGTTGATGAAAGGTTGAATATAACAGCTTCAACTCATGGTGCAGCAAAATATCTCAAGCGAAATAATTTCTATTTTAATAACTGGGTATATGCATTGATAGCCTATCAGGCCGGTGTTGGTGGTGCAAATTCCATCGTAAATGATAAGTACTTCGGGGCTAAAAAGATGGACCTCAACAGGCGGACTTATTGGTATGTCATTAAATTTCTTGCCCATAAGATAGCTTTTGAAGGATACATAGGTAAGGGAAGTAACAAAAGGCTTTACGAATATACGGACGGCGGTGGCCAGAGCTTAAAGCAAGTTGCTTCGAACCTGGGTGTTGATTATAATGAGCTGCGGAATTACAATAAGTGGTTGAAGAAGGGTAAGGTTCCGGAAGACAAGCTTTACTGGGTTATAATTCCGGGATTATCTTCCCCGCCGGTTCAAACGGTTAAAGCCACTCCTCAAGTAATAAAATCCGAGGATATTACTTTTATATCCCCAAACAGTGACCTGTATCCTAAAATTAAGGTAGGCAGTGGTGATTCCAGAATAGTTAAGGTAAATGGAATTCAGGGTGTGATCGCTAATGATGGAGAAGATCTGAAAACTCTTGCTTTGATTGGCGGACTTGAGTTGTCAAAATTCCTGAGGGTAAACGAAATGGATATTTCTCATCCCGTAGTAGCGGGTAGTGTTTATTATTATAAGTCGAAAAAGGGCAAAGCCAGCGAGCATTACCATACTGTATTGCCAGGAGAGGATCTGTGGTTTATCTCTCAGAAGTATGGTGTTAAGATGCATAAACTGATTCAAAAGAACCGCCTGGAGATCGAAGAAGATATTAAACCTGGTTTGGTCTTGTGGGTAAGGTATATCAGGTCTGCGGATCAACCCGTTGAATTTGTGAAAATTCCGGATCCCGAACCCTCAATCGCTGCTTCAATATCTACCGTGGAATCTGAAGTTGTGCAGGAAGAAGTAACCGACCTGTTGCCAGCGGATGATGAAGATGCCGAATTAATGGATGATTTCTCGCAGATAATAGAAGAAAAAGAATCCCAACCAGATGAAATTATTGCTGAACAACTTCGTTATGATGATGAAGTGATCGAAGAAGATTTATCGGTTGAGGAACTGGAAGAGCTGGACCGGGAGAAAGTACCCTTGTTCCATATAGTTGAATCAGGGGAAACACTTTATGCAATTTCGAAGAAGTATAGCATATCAATAGATGAGATTTATCGCATAAATGAACTTTCTCCAGAAGATAAAATAGGAATTGGACAGAAAATATATTTAAATGATCCTTTTGAGGGGATGAATGTGCCTGTTAATGAAAATTCAGGCGATGATTCTTACTTCAATTATACTGTGAAAAAGGGAGATACCATGTATAGTATATCAAAACAGCACAATGCAAGCATTGAAGATATATTAGAATGGAATAATAAAACGGATTATAGCCTGAAAGAGGGAGAAATATTAATAATAAAAGAACAAAAGTAACCTCAGCTAAATTGATTATTGTTGGATAATATTACATGCATACGAAAATGTAAAGTTTTGATTATTATAGCGTGTAATTTAATATAATTTTGCTATTGAGAGTTTTTAAATTTTAAATTGATTTAATATAATTTTTTTTAGTTTTTATTCAGAACTTACTTTATTATTGTGAAATAAATTGAATATTCAGATGGCAAGAGATACCGGGGACATAGATTTGGTCATGTTGGTTGATGATAACGATACCGATAACTTCATAAGTAGGCGAATTATTGAAATTACTAAGTTTGCAGGTGATGTTGTTATTAAAAATTCTGGTAAGAGTGCATTGGAATATCTTGAAGATCATAAAACAAATCATGATAAACTTCCGGACCTGATTTTCCTGGATATAAACATGCCGATTGTTGATGGATTTGTATTTTTATATGAATTTGAAAAATTCGATTATTCAATAAAAGATAAGTGTAAAGTAATTATCCTCTCTTCCTCAGATAATAAACGTGATATTGACAAGATTGTCAACAATGATCATGTTATAAAGTTTATAACAAAGCCACTTACAGAAATAGCCCTTGAAGAGGTATCTCAAATTGTATAATTTGTTACTGGTGATGCTTAGAACTCCGTATCCAATCCAAATTTATTTTTCAGTTTGATAAGGTTAGGATTCTTTTTTGCAAGATGATTGAACTTGTCGGTATTGGTATATATTTTCTCAGATTTTTCAATTTTTTTCAAGGAAGTCTCGATTTTTATCTGATCATTCTTAAGGTTATCCTTTAAATGTTTTAAAAGTTCTGTTTTGAAGCGAACAAGTATATCCTGTTCTATAGAATTAGAGATATGAATAGTAATCGTATGATCATCCAGGAGTTCGAAATCCTGTGTCATTAAATTGTGTTCATTATCTTTTCCTTCCTTTTTTAATTGCGTTGTAAAGGCATCCCATTCCTTTTTCAGTTGATCCTCTGAAAACTGATTCTGGCGATCTTTATCAACTTTTATAACCTGTTCTTTTTCTACCTTCCGTGTAGCAGCAGGTTGCCCTGTTCGATTTTTCAGTTCATTAATATCCGGAATGCTTAATGTTTTTTTGGATACCTTGTTCGTTTTTTCTGTCAGATCTGGTTTTTGTACTTCCGTTTTTCTTTTTTCAACCTTGGAATGATCAGTTTTATTGGAACTTGCTTTTAGAGGTTCGGCTATTTGTTTATCAGATTTTTCAGTTTTCTGTTCTACCTCATCCGGCTGTCCAGGCTTCTGTTCTTCCGTTACCAGTTTCTCAGACTTCTGTTCTCCTTTTACCAGTTTCCCAGACTTCTGTTCTCCTTTTACCAGTTCCTCAGATTTCTGTTCCAAAGCTTCTGGTTTACCCGGCCTCTGTTCCAAAAACTCCTCCTTTGGGATTGTTATAGGCTCTGGTTTTACTTCAGGCTGTTTTTTTTTTGACTCCTGAGCTAGAGAGGAGGGTAAGTCTTTTAATTTGAGGGCAGATTTTAGATGTGCCATTTTCATCAATGCGATTTCAACGTGTAGGCGCTGGTTTTTACTTCCCTTATAGTAAATATCGCACTGATTAATGATATTTAAAGCCGATAGAAGAAAACCCTTATTAGCTACTTTGCTCTGTTCAAGATATCTGGATTTTACGTTTTCTGATACTTCTAATAAGTTGATGGTTTCGGTGTCTTGACTGATCAGGAGGTTTCTTAAATGTTCAGCTAATCCAACGATAAAATTCTGTCCGTCAAATCCCTTTTTAAGAATATCATTGAAGATAGTAAGGGTTTTTGAAAGATTTTCCTGAAGCAGGTTCTCCGTTATCTCGAAATAATAGTCGTAATCTAAAATATGGAGATTTTTAGCGGTATCCTTATAGGTTATCTTATCCCCGGAAGTGTAAGTAACAATCAGGTCAAATAGAGATAATGCATCGCGCAGGGCTCCATCAGCCTTTTGGGCAAGTAGATGTAAAGCCTCATGTTCCGCTTCTATATTCTCTTTTTGTGCAATATTTTCAAGCCGTTCAGTAATATCCAATATTTGAATCCGGTTAAAATCAAAGATCTGACATCTGGATAGGATGGTAGGGATCACTTTATGTTTTTCAGTAGTGGCCAATATAAAAATGGCATAGGAGGGAGGTTCTTCAAGCGTTTTTAAAAAAGCATTGAAGGCCTGATTGGACAGCATGTGAACCTCATCAATGATATACACCTTATATCTTCCATACTGCGGTGGATAGCGGACCTGATCGATAAGGTTCCGGATGTCATCTACAGAATTGTTGGAAGCGGCATCTAACTCATAGATATTCATAGCAGTTGAAGATCCCTGATCGTTTTGCTGGTCAAATCCATTGATCATATTGGCAACGATCCTTGCACAGGTTGTTTTCCCAACACCTCTGGGGCCGCAAAACAACAGAGCTTGAGCTAGCTGGTCTTGCTTAATCGCATTTGTCAGGGTCGTAGTAATATGATCCTGTCCAACAACTTCTTCAAATCCTGTTGGCCGGTACTTCCTGGCAGATACGATATAATTTCCCATTTCCGAAAGATAAACACTACAAAAGTAACCACCAACATGAGATGAAAAAAATCCTGAGCAAATAGTTGTATAAATAATAATTTGGCTACGAACTTTTATTGATTAAAAATCGTTCTTAGTTTTGTAGACACATTGGGGCCGACTGGATTTGACAGTAGGTGTAGATCAAGTGTAAGCATGTCGGGTGTTGTTAGTATTACCTGTTCAACAAACTATCATATTCGTAAATGGCGAAAATAATTACGCCTTAG
>CAYMFU010000258.1:0-4598 GCA_964389805.1 uncultured Roseivirgaceae bacterium
CCGGTCTTATATTCATCTTAAGCTTGAATGCCTGTGATGACAGGTTCACGGAAGTGAATACGAACCCAAACGGAATTTCCGATGTCGATCCTTCCCATCTGTTTGCTACTGCAGCCAGGTCCCAATTCAGAAGTGGTATATCACCTTTTGACTATCAGACCGCAGGTCAGATGGGGCATATTTACACTGGGGTTTTTGTTGAGCGATTCATTGACCAGTACCAGCAGGATCTGTCTGGAAGTACGTACGGATCACTTTACAATACGGTATATCAGGATCTGATCAGATACTATAATGAAATTATGATGCTTACCGGGCCTGGCATGGAAAAGGAGCACGCGCTTCAATATGCTGTCGCTGATGTAATGGCCGTTTTGTCCTACTCAAAACTAACAGATGCATTTGGGGATATCCCTTATTTTAATGGAGGTTTAGGTGTTGTAGGTGAGCTAAAACCAGTATATGATAGCCAGGAAGTCATTTATTTTGACATTATAGAAAGACTCCGCCTGGATATTGAGGCCCTTAAACAAGCTGCTGGAACTGTCGGGCTGATCGGACAGGATCCAATCTTCAAAGATGATCCTGATCTTTGGCTCCGATTTGCAAATTCACTTAGATTGAGACTGGCCATGAGGATGCGGCATGTGGAACCGGGTACAGCAGCAGATATAATTACGGAATGTCTAAGTGAATCCTTATTGACTTCGAATAATCATAATGCGGTTCAATTGGGTTTTGATGGAGACAATAGTCAATTATTCAGTCCATGGTATGGATCGTTTTCATATTACAATTTCAGGATCAGTGACCGGATTGTATCACGCTTGAGCTCCACCAGCGATCCAAGACTTTCTATTTATGCTACACAAATGAGTGATAGTACCTATAAGGGATTTCAAAACGGACTCGTTGAAGCGGTTTTCGTTGATGAGATAGATCTTGAACACTCCTTCCCAGGTGAATACCTGGTTGGGAAAGGCGCCCCAACCTACCTCATGACAGCTGCAGAAATTACTTTTTTGCGAGCTGAGTGTGCTTTATTTAACCTGGGTGGAAGCGATGCAAATACACATTACAGAAATGGGATACGGCTTACCATGGAAAGGGTAGGTGTCAGCGAAGGTGATATTATTACTTTTCTTAATACCACTACAGCTACCTTGTCAGGCACACAGGAAGAACAGTTTGAGCAGATCTGCGAACAGATGTGGTTGGCTTTCCTTCCTAATACTGCAGAAGCTTATTCCATGATGAGAAGAACAGGTTATCCTAATATTCCTGAAAGAGATGGTATAACCACCGACAGAGGAGATACTGAAGGGGAATTGCCTTCAAGGCTGATTTACCCACTCAGTGAAAAACAAAGAAATAGTGAAAACGTACAACAAGCCATAAACAACCTGGACGGAGGCGATGAGCTTAAAAGCAGGGTATGGTGGGATGTAAGAAGATAATAATTTAAAACCTTTTATTTTAATAGGAGAATTTCTAACAACTAAATTTAATGCAATGAACAAATTAATTAGTTTTGCAAAATGGGCTTTTACTGCAGTGACAGTACTTGCCCTGGTGTTTATCTATTCCTGTTCGGATGAACCTGAAGATCCAGTAAAGCAGGTATTCAGTTATTCTGCTACTACTGTAGAGGTAGGGGAAACTACTACTATTCCAGCTACCTCTCAACAAGGTGATCCAGCAACATTTGCAATTACCAGTGATGATGGAGCAACATTTGTTACAGTTAATACGAACACAGGAGAATTGACTGTGGAAGCAGAATCGACAACTGGTTCATATTCTGTTGTAGTTACAGCAACAAATGATGCAGGAAGTTCTTCAGCCACAGCTGAAATTACTATAAGTATTCATGCTGATTTTGATCCTTCCGGGAAAAGTGTGCTATGGAAGTACTGGATGAACAATACCCCTGATGTAGTGATGCTGAATCTGAATTTACTGCCTGGTCAGGGAGATTTACCTCCCGAGATTCCAATTCCTGTAGGATGGCCTGCCGGCTGGCCAGCAATAGATTTGGGAGATCCAACATTGCCATTGTATTTTACCTTTCCTACTGTACAATACTTCCTGATGCAGGTTCCAGGTGATGATGTATGTGCAGCATTGGATCCAGCAGAAGATTCAGACACTCTATTAATTATTGTGAATTCTGATTTGACTTTAAGTACTCAGTGTAAGAATCCAGATAATCCTCCCGGAACAGTTACAGATTTAGGAACATCATCTATATCCTACAGCGGAAGCAGTTTCACTTGGGCATTGAATCTAACATTGCAGGGTGTTCCAGCTACTTTTGCTATAGGGAGCGCTGAAATTACTCAATTTACTGATCCCTTGGATCCACATTGGGAAGCCCCAAGCGGTACTCCAAGAACGTTTCCGGCTATTGTTGGAACTGTTGAACAATATTTAACACCGACTGATTTTCATCCCGACAACTATTTGACATCTTTACAACTTCTTAATGTAGATGTTGTATTAGAAGTACTCGAATAGTAATTATAGATAACATATAAAAATGGCGAATTCCAGTGGTTTTCGCCATTTTTTTTCTGATTGATTAGGATCATTAATAGTTCTAAAGCAATTTCTGATGGAAATCTAACCAGCTTCCAAGAGGTATATCCTTCTGAAATGGAATTACTTTATCCCTCAATACGCTCTTTTATCCCATAAATAAATATCGAGAAGTTTTTTGATATAAGTTTACAGTCAGAACTTTAAAAAACAAACTAGTTTCTAATGAGAAAAAACCATAAAAAAATTCTGATCCTTGCCTTTCTTGTAACAATTGCCTTAGGTTTTGAAATGTGCCAGAGCACAGGAAGCTTCACAGAAAGGAACAAGAAAATATCTGAATATGTCTATGTGCAGGGGCAATCATTTAAAGATCCATATGGCCGCGATCTCATATTGCATGGAATAAATGTGGTCAATAAAGATCCCCAATCCGCTTACGTTGGGCACATTACACCTGAAGAAATGACCAAATTCAAATCCTGGGGATTTAATGTAATCCGGCTTGGTGTAATCTGGGATGGCCTGGAGCCTGCACCTGGGAAATTCAATGAAGAATATCTTGCCAGAATTGATGAGATGATCCATTGGGCCGGAGAAAATGATCTATATGTTATGCTTGACATGCACCAGGACCTTTATAGTGTTGAATTCAGTGATGGGGCACCTTCCTGGGCCACCATAACTGATGGTCAACCACATCAAATGGGCGATATCTGGAGCGATGCGTATCTTATCAGCCCGGCAGTACAGCACGCATTCGACAATTTCTGGAAGAACACCCCTGCTATTGACGGTGTTGGTATACAAGATCATTACATTGCGGTGTGGAAGCATATTGCTGAAAGATATGCGGACAATACCACTGTCATCGGTTTCGATATCATGAATGAACCTTTTATGGGATCAGAAGCTAATAATATTATGCCTAAGCTCCTGGAAGCATATGCCATGGTTGTAGCGGAAACAACCGGACAGCAACCTCCCGGTCAGGAAGAACTGATGGCTATATGGACAAATGAAGAATCAAGACTGGAAGCACTGAAGCAAATTGCCGAAGCTGAAAAATACAGTCGGGTGATTGATGCCATATACGATATCAATGCACCATTTGAGAACACCACTTTAAGTGACTTTTATCAGAAGGCCAGAAATGCCATAAGAGAAGTGAATAAAAACCATATTATATTTCTTGAACACGGGTATTTCAATAATACGGGGGTTTCAAGTGCACTTAGGCCAGTAATCAACGAGCAGGGAAATCCGGATTCGCTTCAGGCTTATGCAGCCCATGGATATGACCTGCTAACAGATACAAAGGAAGTCGAAAGCCCAAGCTATGAACGAGTAGAATTTATCTTTTCAAGAATCTCTGAAACATCAAAACGCCTGAATATGCCTGTACTTCTCGGAGAATGGGGGGCATTTCATTCGAAGAGTTCTAAAATGGTGGAAACGGCAAGCCATGCGGTAGGATTAGTGGAAAAATTGCTTTTCAGCAATACATATTGGGCATATTATAAAGATATTGACCAGTATCCCTATTTTAATTTAAGTATTGTAAGGCCCTATCCATCTGAAATATCAGGCAGTTTGGTTTCGTACAATTTTGACATGAAGACCGGTATTTTCGAATGCGCCTGGAAAGAGGATTCAAAAATATCCAGTCCTACAAGGATATTTATTCCCAATCTGAATAAATTTTCTGAAGCCCAAGTCAGGATAGAACCTGAATCTGAAAAGTTTATAATAGAATCTATTCCATCCTCAGAAGCTGGATATTTATTGATCAATCCGACAGAACAATCTCTGAGCAGAAAGGTAAAGATAGAATTTACCGGCCTATAGGCCTTGAGATTTTCTTTATAATAGATCTTGAGATAGAATGGGCCTTGTTAAGGTAGTAAAGACAATAAGAGACAATGGAAAACGAATAATGAAACACAAATGCACTATTTAATACTTTTTATTTTCACAGTTTTAATAAACACTATCAAAGAAGAACATGTTAAACGCAGAAATGACCATGTCGTTATTATTGGAATTGATGGAATGAGTGG
>CAYMFU010000259.1:0-2518 GCA_964389805.1 uncultured Roseivirgaceae bacterium
CACAGCAGTTCCTACTACCTGTCCCTCTTTTTTTGCTGGATAAAATTCAAGGCTATCCAGGCCATCACCCAGTGCGACTTTGTACATATCCTCCACAGGCTGATTATCGTATTCAGGGACGACTGCATCTATGGCCTTCAGCTTTTTCGCAAGTTTAGCCGCTTCAATCGGCTCCTTGGTCAGCTCATATACATAAGCCAGAGCAGTTGAGGCCACCAGGGTAACAATAAACAGTGTGGCCACCATATTAATAAATGTTGATTCTTTTTTAGCCATTTTTAACTTTCTCTCCGAATCTTGAAGGTTTGAAATATTTATTTAATAAGGGCACAAAAGCGTTCATGATCAGGATAGCAAAGGATATGCCTTCCGGATATGCCCCAAAGACCCTGATGAGTATCGTAATAATACCTATCCCCATGCTATAGATCACCACTCCCCGTATGGTCATAGGAGAAGTGACATAATCTGTGGCCATAAATATGGCTCCAAGTAAAGCGCCACCTGCCAGGATGTGAAATAGTGGATCTATAAATCGATCCGGATTCCCCAGCCATAGTAAACCGGAAAAAACGAACATGGTTCCGATAACAATTACAGGGATATGCCATGTGATCACTTTCCTGAATACAAGGAATAAAAATCCAAATATCAATAAGAGACCTGAGATTTCGCCCATGCTTCCTGGCTGCATTCCCAGAAGAAAATCCATGTGCCTCGGCACATCCTGCATCAGATCGACCAGGCTTTCACCATTCTTTAGACCATCTTTAATGAAGCCTAAGGGAGTGGCTCCGGTAACTACATCCGTAATTGACATACGTGATTCAAAAGGTGCCGGCCAGGTGGTCATCTGTACCGGGAAAGAGATCAATAAAAATACCCTGCCTACCAGTGCCGGATTGAAAGGATTATTACCCAATCCTCCGAAAGACATTTTCCCTATACCAATGGCAACGAAACTTCCCAGGACTATCAGCCACCAGGGAAGGTTACTCGGCACATTGAAGGCCAGAAGCATACCTGTAACTACTGCCGAGCCATCCAGTATGTCCGGTTCACGCTTTAATAAGTGTTTTGTGATCAAATATTCGAATAAAACCGCTGATAATACTGCGATCAGTGTAACTACCAGCGCACCAAGACCAAATACATATACTGAAAAAGCAAAGGCAGGCAACATCGCAAAAATCACATCATACATGATGCGAGAAATAGTCTGCTCCTGGTGAATATGGGGTGATGGAGATACCGTTAGTAATTTTGAATCCATAGATTATGCGCTTTGTCTTTCTCTAATTAGGTTTGATATGGTTGCTTTGCCCAGTCTGATATAGTCTAACAACTCACGGTTTGATGGGCATATATAGGCACAGGATCCACATTCAATGCAGTCCAATACACGGTTTTCCTCCGCCTCTTCATTCATGCCGCGTTGAACAGCAGTCATTAAATAGAAAGGTTCAAGGCCCATAGGACATGTACTTACACATTTGCTGCACCGGATACATACTTTGCTCTTGGACCTGGCCGATTCCTTTTCAGGAAGTATGAGAATCCCGGAGGTCCCTTTTGTTACAGATATTCCCAAATCGTTCAATGCTTTTCCCATCATCGGGCCTCCGCTGATTACTTTACCAGTATCTTCAGGAAGACCGCCGGCAGCGTCAATTAATGTACTTATGGGAGTTCCTATCCTGGCAATAAAATTACCCGGATTTTTAACAGACTTTCCGGTAACTGTGATTACCCGTTCTATCAGTGGTTTATTTTTCTGGACTGCCTCATAAACGGCATATGTTGTTCCTACATTGTGTACAACAGTCCCAACATCGATGGGCAATTTTCCTGAAGGCACTTCCCGGTTGATCAATGCTTTGATCAATTGTTTTTCACCTCCCTGGGGGTATTGTACCTTTAAAGCTGCCACTGAAATATCATCATACTTATCTGATATCTTAGAGAGCTTATCAATAGCATCCTTTTTATTGTTTTCAATTCCAATTATGGCTTTTTTAACATCCAGGGCTTTCATTAATATCTGAACACCCACCATCAGTTCTTTACTCTTTTCAAGCATCAATTGATGGTCAGAAGTAAGATAAGGTTCGCATTCCGCCCCATTAATGATCAATACATCAGCTTTTTTCCCTCTGGGTACGTTAAGTTTTATGTGTGAAGGAAAGGTAGCTCCCCCCATGCCAACTATTCCTCCCTCAAGGATCTTTTCAAGGATCTGTTCCCGCGTGAGGCTGATTTCAGTTCTAAGATCATCTGTAGTGTCAATTCCATCCGCCCATTGTTCTTCTTTGTCTACCCTGATCATTACGGTCATCCGACGGTATCCGCTGATATCCATTTCATCACTGATCTTTGCAATTTTCCCGGTGGCTGTGGCATGAATATTGGCAGACACAAAACCGCCAGTTTTAGCAATGATCTGCCCGGTTTTAACAAACTCGCCTCGTTCAACTACAGGAACCGCCGGCACACCAATGTGCTGGGATATCGGAATTTT
>CAYMFU010000260.1:0-2672 GCA_964389805.1 uncultured Roseivirgaceae bacterium
GATCAAGTGTGTACTGAAAATACCGGATTTAAATAAAATTTTCAATCAGATCACTTTGACTTTCTGATTTAAAGGTTTTAAAATGCCACAAAGAAAATCTAGTGAAAAGTTAATCCGGGATATTAAACGCAATACCCGGAGAAAGTACTCATCCGAAGAAAAAATCAGAATAGTAATAGAAGGAATACGGGGGGAGACCAGTATTAAGCCTATTTGAGCTAGCTCGGGTAAAAGTGGATATATTAACGAGGTTTTATATCCTATTCCCACTCAGGGAATTGCGTTATGTTTAAATCGAGTGGATCGATCTTCTTCATATCGGATTCATCAAGGACAAAATCAAAGACATTCAGATTTTCTATCATGTGGTCTTTTTTGGAGGTTCTTGGGATAGTAACAACGCCTCTCTGGTAATGCCATCGCAAGCTCACCTGCGCATTGGATTTATTATGCTTTTTGCCAATAGCCGCCAGGACCTCATTAGTGAAATGCCCGTTTCGTCCCTGTGCTAATGGAGACCAGGCCTCCATTTGTATTCCTCGTTGCTTCAAAGCCTGGTTGGCCTTGTCCTGCTGGAAAAAGGCATGGGACTCTATCTGATTGACTGCCGGAGTGATCTTCGCATAGGACATCAGCTCATCCAGGTGATTTTCTTCGAAGTTGCTAACACCAATGGCCTTTATTTTCCCTTCCTTATAAAGATCTTCCATTGCCTGCCAGGCGCCCTTGATATCTCCACGTGGCCGGTGGAGGAGATAGAGATCCAGATATTCCAGACCCAGTTTGTCCAGGGCAGTTTGAAAGGCCTTCTTCCCCGTTTCGTAACCGTAATCATCCACCCAAATTTTGGAAGTGACAAAAAGTTCTTCCCTGTTGATCCCGCTCTTTTTAATACCGGCTCCGACAGCTTCTTCATTTTCATAAACTTTAGCCGTATCGATCAGACGATATCCCAGGGAAATGGCCTCGGAAACACATTTTACGCCAAGGTCATCATTAAGATACAGTGTCCCGAATCCAAGAATGGGCATTTTTACGCCATTGTTAAGGGTAACTGTTTCAATGGCAGCCATACTTCCATATCGGCTTGAATTCGTAAGACCAAATAATTTGGAAGTCCCTAAACTCATAAACATCGTGCCGGCAGCAAACCTGGCACCTGTTTGAATAAAGTCTCGACGTTTCATATTTTCCATGTTAGATTTTTCTTTCATTTTATTTCCTGTTATTTAATTTATAAAATACTTTGGCAGCTTCCCTATGGGAATTAATAGATATATCTTTTTTTCCTTATTATTTCATCGATACAGATTCGCATTAATTGCATCCAGCAAATATTCGGCGGTATCGCTTGCATACTGCCAGAACATAACTCCACCCATGTTATTATCATTAACATATTCACATTTGAGTTTCACAGATTCTTCATCGTCATAAACCACCAACTGGTTGGTTGCTGCATTGAAAAGATAAGGCGCTTTTGCGTTTTCATCCCAGTATCTTACAAAACCTTTCTGACTCACTAAACTGTCTTTGATATAGGTATATCCTCCTCCTCTGGCTCTTTCTTCTACAGGCATATTTATGCCGTGCTTGTCTGCGCTTTTCATAATCCAGCTTCTGCCATAAAAAGGTATTCCCATCACCAGTTTTTCAGCAGGTACTCCGGCTTTTACGAATTCATTGAATGTTTTATGCCCAGAAGCATCCTTTCCATAATCCTCCGGCGGATAAAGATTTGAATGATGGCCTGCCGAATCTCCGGACGTATAAAAGTCGTATGTCATCAGGTTCACGTAATCCAGGTATTTTGCAGCCTTATCCATTTCTGTATTTTCGATATAGCTGTATGATGCACCGACAGCGGTTGTTAATTCGTAATATTTCCCTGTTTTTTCTGAAAGTTTATCAAGTTCTTTCCGGATTTCCTCGAACATGAGCGTATAATTCTGCTTGTCTTCCGGTCTGAAAACATTGTCATCACCTCTCTGAGCCGGGTATTCCCAGTCAATGTCGACACCATCCAGATCATATTCTGCAACTATATCCACACTGGTTTTTGCAAATTTCTTTCTAGAATCAGTTGTCAGAACTGCATCTGAAAAGTTTCCGCTCCACGACCAACCGCCAATTGAAATAAGAATTTTAAGATCCGGATTTATGTCTTTCAACTTATTTAGAATTCTAAAATTGACAGTATCTGTTTCTATATTGGTAAGCCAGGCCATACTGTCTTGGACATTTACAAATGCGTAATTGATATGTGTAAGTTTATTGGCATCAATTGATAATTTATCCAGGGTGCCACGAAAACCCGGAACATATCCAACAATAATTTTTTTCTGCGATGCTGACGGTTTTTTTTCTTTCTCTTCACAAGACGCCAACGCGATAATTAGTAAAACCAGGAATAAATTGATGGATTTCCTCATGATATGGAATTTAGGCATAAAAAATTATTCCTCCCTCAATTTAGTTAAACTTGATCACTGTACAAAATTAGTATTCAGAAGCTTTTGAATTTTACATTGAAGAAGCCGTAGATCTGGCAGCCGGCAGGTAGTTCACAGAAGAAATAGCTTTTATTCCTTGACGATTTTGAAGCTCTCCTGATTGCTTTTTCCCTCCAGTCGCAGCAGGTACATTCCCCTTGGAATATTATCCAGGTTGAT
>CAYMFU010000261.1:0-2764 GCA_964389805.1 uncultured Roseivirgaceae bacterium
CAGTACTTATACCTTATGACGGGCCGGAACTTACTTCCAGGACCAGATATTTCTGGAGGGTACGTATTAAGGATAATAATCGAAACGCAACTGCCTGGAGCCCGGTATCTGCCTGGGAATTCGATAAAGCTCACTGGCGAAGTGCTCCGGCATTCATTTGTGAAATTGTAATTGAATATGAGAATGGAGAAATGGAGGTCATTAAAACCGATGAATCCTGGAAGCAAGGAAAAAACATTGACTAAGAGGAGTTTTTTCGAACAGTAAATGTTATGTTAGATATTCAAATAAGACCATAATAAATCATATTAATCATGAAGAACTTTTTTACTTTTTGCCTTTTATTACTGTTTTTTCAAGGATATTCCCAATCTGTTGAAACGTATGATCATAGGATTGAATACAAGATAAATCCAATGGGAATTGATACGCAAACACCACGGTTCAGCTGGAAGATCAAAGGAGAAGGAAGAGATATAATGCAGACATCTTATGAACTTAACGTGGCAATTACAGAGAATTTCAGCACATTGCTATGGGAATCCGGAGAAATAAAATCCGATCAATCAGTACTTATACCTTATGACGGGCCGGAACTTACTTCCAGGACCAGATATTTCTGGAGGGTACGTATTAAGGATAATAATCGAAACGCAACTGCCTGGAGCCCGGTATCTGCCTGGGAAATGGGTTTGTTGAATGTCGAAGATTGGAAGGCCAAATGGATCGAGCCTATTCAGGAATCTTTACCCAACGGTCCCGGCCTTCACGTTCGCAAAGAATTCTCTATAAAAAAATTGGTAAAGGAGGCCAGGGCATATATCACTGCCCATGGAATCTACGAACTGTCTATTAACGGAGAAGTGGTTGGAGACCAGGTATTCACTCCCGGGTGGACAGTATATGATAAACGATTGCAATACCAGGTATACGATGTTACCGATAAGCTTAAAGAAGGTAAAAACGCAATTGGTGCACAATTGGGCGATGGTTGGTTCCGTGGGCACCTCGCATGGCAGGATAACTGGGGTGTATATGGGAAAAAGCTTGGATTACTTTGCCAGATCGAAGTGATATATGAAGATGGAAGTAAAGGCATGATTATAAGCGATAAAGACTGGAAGGGAACAAACAACGGTCCGATCATATTAAACAGCCTGTATAATGGAGAGACCTATGATGCCTCAAAAGAAATGAGTGGCTGGGATACGTCTGATTTTAAAGATAAAGGTTGGGAATCGGTGGAGATTGCTGATTATTCATTCGATAATTTAATTTCTTCAGAATCTGTCCCGATAAGAAAAATACAGGAACTGAAACCAATTAAGATCTGGACAACCCCAAAAGGCACACTGGTGGCGGATATGGGTCAGAATATTGTTGGATGGATTAAGTTGAAGGTACAAGGCAATAAAGGAACAGAGGTGGTTTTGCGCTATGCTGAAATCATGGATAAATACGGTGAGTTCTATACTACCAATCTGAGAAGTGCTAAAGCCACAACAAAATACATATTGAAAGGGAATGGTGTGGAAGTTTATGAGCCTAAGTTCACGTTTATGGGATTCCGTTATGTGGCCATTGAGGGATTCCCCGGAGAACTTAATTTGGATGATCTTACCGGGATAGTCATTTATTCAGATATGAAAGTAACCGGAAATTTCGAATGTTCAAATCCATTAATTAACCAGCTTCAAAGTAATATTCAATGGGGCCAGCGCGGCAATTTCCTGGATATCCCAACAGATTGCCCCCAAAGGGACGAACGATTGGGATGGACTGGTGATGCTCAAGCTTTTGCCAGTACAGCAGCATATAATATGGATGTTGCTGCTTTCTTTACTAAATGGTTGAAAGATCTATCAGCCGAGCAATCTGAAAACGGCATGGTTCCAGTTGTCATTCCAAACGTTACAAACAGCATTGAATCAAGTACAGGTTGGGGTGATGTGGCAACCATTGCACCATGGACGATCTTCCAGGTGTATGGCGACAAACAAATACTTCGTGAGCAATACGCCTCAATGAAAGCGTATACGGATTATATGGCCAATCGCAAGAATGTTCGATGGAAAGGATTTGGAGATTGGCTTTATTATAAGCCAGAAATGAACAGGCATACAGAACCTGACGGATACACCAATCCAGACCTTATCATCAAGGCTTTTATCGCTTATTCAGCAAAGATAGTAGCCATGACTGCCAGAGAACTGGGATATACTGATGACGCGCTGCACTATCAGAAACTGTTTGAGAAAACAAAAGAAGAGTTTCTTCATAACTATGTGACGCCTGCAGGAAGGACCAGTTCAGACTCACAAACATCTTATGTGCTCGCTTTGATGTTTGATCTTCTGCCTGAAGAATTAACACCCAATGCCACAAGACATCTGGCAGAAAACATCCGGTCCAGGAATAATCATTTATCTACAGGTTTTTTAGGCACACCTTATCTGTGTAAAGTTCTTTCCGATAATGGGATGACAGATGTTGCTTATGACCTGTTGTTACAGGAAACCTTTCCTTCGTGGTTATACCCTGTAAAAATGGGCGCGACGACGATTTGGGAAAGGTGGGATGGTCAAAAACCCGATAGTACTTTTCAGGATCCGGGCATGAACTCATTTAATCACTATGCCTATGGCGCTATAGGCGATTGGATGTATAAGGTTGTAGCTGGACTCGATATTGGAAAAGCAGGATACAAACATATCTTAATTCAACCTCAGCCTGATAGTCGCCTAAAATATGCTAAAGCTTCTTT
>CAYMFU010000262.1:0-18672 GCA_964389805.1 uncultured Roseivirgaceae bacterium
TAGTAAAAATGATTTTATTGACTTCCTGAGTTCCAAAAATGAGCCATTGTTGATCAAATTTTCCAGGACCATTGAAGAACTCCCTGATGAATTCACTGTAACAGAGTTAAAAACTGAATTCCGGAAAGGATCAGATGTGGAATTATTACGATTCGCCTATGAATATTTACCCATTACTTTCAGTCGGCGGCATGGCGATCCAAGCCGGCCATGGAATAAATTCAATATTGACGTTTTTAAGGATGATGGGAGCTGGAAAAAAAGTTATGAGGGTAACTGGAGGGACATATTCCAGAATTGGGAGGCTTTAAGCTGTACTTATCCTGAATTTATAGAGAATATCATAACTCTTTTTCTAAACGCTTCTACTATTGATGGCTATAATCCTTACAGGATTTCAAACAAAGGGATAGAATGGGAAATCACTGATCCGGCTGACCCCTGGTCATTTATTGGTTATTGGGGGGATCACCAGATCATATACCTGTTGAAATTACTGGAGATCTCAGTTAAATTCAATCCGGGAAATCTCGAGGAATTCCTGGATAAGCCATTCTTTACTTTCGCCAATGTCCCATACAGAATAAAAGGTTATCAGGACATTGTCGATAATCCTCATGATACCATCACTTATGATAAATCTGAAGAAGAAAGAATTCAGGAGCGCATTAAAGAAATGGGTTCTGATGGTAAGCTCATCTGGAATGATGGGCAATTATTAACAGCTTCTCTGACTGAAAAACTCTTAATTCCACTTTTAACAAAGATGTCAAATTTTGTTCCGGAGGGAGGTATATGGATGAATACCCAACGGCCCGAATGGAATGATGCGAACAATGCCCTGGTGGGACATGGCCTTTCAATGGTTACCGTGTATTATATCCACAGATATCTTCAATTCCTGAAAGATTTTTTTGGCCGGCAGGATTTAACGGAATTTGAGATCAGCCAGGAATCTGGCACATTTTTCGAATCTGTTCATAAGGCTTTCTCTCAGTTTTCTAACCACTTGGATAAGGGATTTACAGACCAAACACGTAAGGAGATCACGGATGCACTTGGGTTAGCTGGCGAAACTTACCGTTCGCTGATTTATGGAAGGATCTCTGGCAGGAAAGCGACCATCGGGCATAAGCACATCATGGAATTCATTGACCTGGCGATTTCCTTCATCAGGCAATCTATCCAGGCTAATCGGCGTAAGGATTCCCTGTACCATGCGTATAACCTGATCACCTTTAGTGAATCGGGTTTTGGGATAGAGTACTTATATCCCATGTTGGAAGGGCAGGTGGCCGTACTCAGCTCCGGGCTTATTGATCCACAGGAAGCTCTTGAAATTCTGAATTCATTACGGCAAAGTAATTTATACCGTAAGGATCAGCATAGCTACCTTTTATATCCTGATCGTCAACTGGCTTCATTCATGGATAAATCAAGGGTAGATGTAAAAATGTTGCAAAAGTCCAGACTTTTAAAAAGACTTCTTAAACTTGGTGATCAGACCATTGTTCAGAAGGATGCGGGAGGCAATCTGTATTTCAATCCCGAAATATGCAATGCGAATGACTTAAGATCAGCAATGGCTCAATTGAAAGATCCGGATACGCTGGAACTGATCAACGAGGAGGAGAAGACCCTCCTTGAAATTTATGAAGAAGTGTTCAATCATCACAGCTTCACGGGTCGATCAGGTAAGTTTTTTGGATATGAGGGATTGGGTTCAATATACTGGCATATGAATTCCAAGTTGCTGCTGGCTGTTCAGGAAATATATTATAAAGCCTTAAATGAAAATCAACCCGATCAGGTTATAGAAGGCCTGAAATCATTTTATTATGATATAAAGGAAGGATTAGGTACGACGAAAAATCCGGGTATCTATGGAGCTTTTCCAACTGATCCGTATTCCCATACACCGGCCCATAAAGGGGCGCAACAGCCAGGCATGACTGGACAGGTGAAGGAAGACATTTTGTCCAGGATCGGCGAGTTGGGTATATCGGTTCAGGATGGCTGTATTGAATTTAATAACTCTTTACTGGACCCGGATGAGTTTTTAAAGGATCCGGCCAGCTTCGAATATTTTGATCCTCACAATCACTTTGAACAATTAAAGTTGAATGCGGGATCACTGGCATTCCTGTTTTGTCAGGTACCCATAGTGTATTCCATGTCAGAATCATCCGGTATCCATGTTCAATTCAATGATGGATCTTCAGAGAAAGTTGAAGGCACCACATTGCCTGCGTCTTTATCCGGAAAGATCTTCAGTAGGGAAGGGAGTATACGAACTATACAAGTACACTTTAGAAAGGAATAAGAACGGTTTGATCGCCCAACTAACTTATTCAAATTTTGGGATGACTACTTTAGGTTTTAATCTAATATTCTGAACTGCATTTAATCCACGGTCAGTTGTGAATAATTCAATATTGATGTAATTTTGCGATTTGTATTTGACGGTGGTCTCAGACAAACCGGGATTTCACGGCAGGAATCTTACATTGTACATTGAGAACCTTTAAATATGCGAAAACTGGTCCACTAGCTCAACTGGATAGAGCAACTGCCTTCTAAGCAGTAGGTTTCAGGTTCGAGTCCTGAGTGGATCACTTTTTATTTCTATAAGTAATTGATTTAGAGGTTTTTATATTTTTTATACGTACGAATATACGTATCCAACTTCATTTAGTCACAAGTCTCGTCCAGATCGCGGATACATAAAATAACCCGTTAATTATCAAACAGTTGTTTCCTTTCAAAGTAATGTGGACTGATTAAGGACTAAAGGTTACGAGATAGTTTATTACCTTTCAACTTTGGTGCCTGTTGCACAACTCAGGAATAGAAGCAAGTAATTTGAGCAAAAGTCCTTAAATTTTTGTATCTTAAAATAAACTCTTGCAAGGAAAAAAGCACTGTCAACCCAAGCTGTTTAATTCCTTTAACCTGGCAGACCGGGTTCCTGAAAACAGCTTCTACAAAAGACTCAAACAAGCACTTGATTTACGATTTCTATACAAGACAACATCTCTTTACTATGGCAAATGCGGTCAAAAATCCATCGATCCGGTGGTGTTCTTTAAGATATGTCTGATCGGATATTTAGAAAACATTATATCAGACAGACAGCTGATTGAACATTGCTCTTTAAGGCTGGACATCCTCTTGTTCCTGGATCATGACATCGATGAAGAATTGCCTTGGCATAGCACCATCAGTAGAACAAGACAACTGTTTCCAGAACATGTGTTTGAGGAAGTGTTCAATAAGATCTTCACCATGTGTGTAGATAAAGGAATGGTAGCCGGCCATACCCAAACCATTGACTCAGCAATGATCAAAGCCAATGCATCGATGGAAAGCCTCGAGCTGAAAGTTCCAGAAGAAACATTAAAAGAACACCTGAAGAAGGTCCATATCATGAGTAATGCAGATCGCCATGTAAAAACCAATAAGGCTTCCGAAGCTCAACAAAAGATTACAGTTTCTAACGAACAAATCAGGGACTTAAAAACCACTCAAGATAGATGGAGCAAAGATCAGGACCAACATCCCGGAGCAAGCTCCAAAGGAAGTAAATACACTTCCAACAAAACACATTACAGCCCAACCGATCCTGATGCCAGGGTATCAGTGAAGCCAGGTAAAGCATGGAAACTGAATTTCTTCAGCCAAATGGCTGTAGATACCGCTCATCATGTGATCACTCATATCCATGCCGACTTTGCTGACAAGTCAGATAAACAATGCCTGGAATCCATTTTTTATCCGTTGAGAAATAGGCTTACTAAAAACGGGCTAATTTGGGAAAACCTGGCAGCTGATGCTGGATATAGCAGCGGAGAGAACCTTGCATTTTTAGAGAAGAAAGGAATTGATTCTTATATACCCCCACATGGCACTTATAAAGGAGGGCCTGATGGCTTTACTTATCACAAAGAAGGTGACTACTGGAAATGTCCGAAAGGTAAAAAGGTGACTTTCAGCGGGATCAATTACAATAAAGGCAGCAAACAAATACAGTATTACACCAGCAGAAGTGATTGCAAGGGTTGTCCAATCAAAACAGGCTGCATTGGTAAAGCTCATGAAAAGAAGATAGCCATTACTTATTTTATGGAAGAATACGAAAGAGCCATAGCACGATCAAGAAGCAAGATTGGTAAAAAAATGAAATCATTACGACAATCAACCGTAGAACCTGTTTTTGGAACCTTGATAAACCAGCTAGGCATGAGGAAGATGAATACCATTGGGATCAGGCAGGCAAATAAGAATATGCTCATGGCGGCAGTGGCTTATAACCTGAAGAAATACTTGAAGTTTGAGGGTAAAACTGTGAATAAAATGATCAAAGAGGTTAAAAGTCTTGCTATTGAACTAATGCTAGAAATATCGATACTTTTAAGCTTTATCGTGAGTTTGAATTATTTAAGAATTAATTCCAGATTCCAATATCAAGATGCTCTTAAAACCGATTATATTGAGTCATAAATTAAATAAAAACAGTATTGTGCAACAGGCACTTTGTTTGTAAGGTAGATTTCAAAACCTTAAAATCAGTTTAAAATGGCACAAAGAAATCAAGTGAAAAGTTAATCCGGGATATTAAACGCAATACCCGGAGGAAGTACTCATCCGAAGAAAAAATCAGAATAGTAATAGAGGGAATGCGTGGGGAGACCAGTATTGCAGATTTATGCCGCAGAGAAGGAATAAATCAGAACCTGTATTATCGTTGGAGCAAAGACTTTATGGAATCTGGTAAAAAACGGCTAGATGGAGATAGTTCTTTGATCTTTGAATCTTTTAAATATTAAAATTGATCAATAATTACCATCCCTGAATTACTGTACGTATCCATTTTAAGCATTTCTTGATGAACATGTTCAAGTTTAACTGTTCTATCAATAAGTAATGATGGGTCTATCTTTTTGCTCGCAATTAGGTCAAAAATGATATTATAATCAGCAATTGGCATTCCGTGGCTGCCAATTATTTCAATTTCTTTAACTATTAAATCAGCGGTTGATACTATAATATTTTTTTCACTTCCTAAAATACCCACTTGGATATGCTTCCCTTTTTTTGCTAAACAATTGATTGAGTTAGTACTCGTCTCATGGCTACCCAGAGCATCCATTGATAAATTTGCTCCACCATTCGTTATTTCACGCACTTTATCAACAACTTCCTCCTTGGTGGCATTAATGGTATACTCAGCTCCAAAGGACTTCGCCTTCTGCAAGTTTTTCTCATTGATATCAACAGCTATAACTTTGGCTCCATATACAGATGCAATCATAATTGCAGATAAACCTACCCCTCCACAGCCATGAATAGCAACAAACATTGAATTAAAAACTTTGCCTTGATTCACAATTCCATGGAAGGCAGTGATAAAACGGCAGCCCAAACCTGCCGCTGATACAAAATTGATGGAGGAAGGTAGCTTGATTAAATTAAAGTCAGCATTTTTAATTTGAACATATTGAGCAAACGAACCCCAGTCTGTAAATCCCGGTTGAAAATGCTTATCACAAATATGTTGATTCCCTTTCAAGCATTGAGGGCAATTTGAACATCCACAACAAAATGGAGCTGTAACTCTATCACCCGATTGGAATAAGGTTACTTTGCTCCCTACTTCTTTCACAACACCTGAAAACTCGTGCCCGGGCACATGGGGTAACTGTATATCAGGATCGTGTCCTTTCCACCCATGCCAATCGCTTCTGCATATCCCCGATGCCTTTACCTCAATAATGGCTTCTGATTCGGTAACGATAGGATCAACTACTTGTTCAATTTCAATTGAGCCGTTGTATGCTCTATAGACTGCTGCTTTCATTAAATGATACTTATTTTAACTAACTTTACAGGAGCTTTTAGTCATATTTATTGCCTCCGAAAATACAATATATGCAATTAAAAGACGTAATTAATACTTTAAAAATAATGGACAACTAAAACTATCCATGTTAAAATCTGGCTGCCATCTCTTTTTAATCCTGTTTATTCTTTTGCCTCAGGCCTATGGCCAGTCTAAAAGCAATGCCTGGAGCGAAGTAAAAGATAATGGCAATGGAACTTTGGTTATTGCATATTCAGAAAATAGTCCTTTCATTTATAAAAACACTCAAGGTAAATTAGCTGGAATTGAATTCGAAATTTTGCAAGACTTCGTCAGGTTTATAGACGAAAAGTATAGTGCAAAACTTAAATTGGAATATGAGCATTTGTATAATTTTGAAAGCCTTATCGATACCTTAAAAAATTCTCAACGCCCTATTCTTGGAATTGCCTCTATTTCCACTTTGGAAGAGAGAAGGAAGGATTTTAAAATCAGTGATCCATATATGCCAGATATTGAGATAATTGTCTCTAGTAGAGTTTTTAGCTCAGTTGCGAGTTTGAGCGATTTTGCCAACATGGTTAAAAACAATAGAGCCATAACCGTTTCAAATTCAACTTTTGAGCGTAATATCTTAGAATTACAAAAAGATTATTTTCCTGAAATAAATATAGAATACGTAAAACATGTAGATTTTTTAATAGAAACGATATCAAACTCTCAAAACTCCTGGGGCTATATTTCTCTTCCTAATTATTTGTCCTACTATAAAAATGGTAAAGACATTAGCAGGCAGCGCTTTTTTATGGTTGAAAATCCTGGACTTTCGATTGCGACCACATTCACTAGTGATTGGGATGAAGTATTGAATGAGTTTATTAAGAATAGCAGTTTTAAACCTTTATTGGATTTATTAATTGAAAAGCACCTTGGGGAGGCATTTAGTGAGGTTGTAGGATCAATTTCCAATATTAACACAGACTTACAGCCAGGCATCGTTGCTGATCGTGAAGTTGGTGTGTTAACGTTAGAAAAAGAGTTGCAAGATTTAAAATTAAAACAGAGCGAACTTGAATTAGCTCGAAAGAACTTATATATATATTTGGCAATAATCGTGATTGTTTTTGTTTTGATAGCCCTATTTTTTCTATACAGATTAGTTCGATTGAAAGTAAATACAAACAAAAGTTTATCTGAGAAAAATAAACAAATAAAAACACAAAATTTAGAACTCAATTCGCTCAATATTGAAAAGAATGAAATGATTGGAATCGTGGCACACGACCTCAAAAATCCTTTAACAAGTGCATTGAGTGTTGTTGAACTTTTTAGCAGTGAAAAAATCACAGAGGACCAGAACGAATACCTAAGTTTGATAATAAAGTCTCTGAATAGAATGAATAGCTTAGTTGCTAAAATATTGGAGATTAAGGTACTGGAATCATCTTCACTCAAAACAAACTATACCGAAGTTGATTTAAAACAAGTTATTGAGCAGGTGATTTCAGCTTTAAAAATCCAAAGTGATAATAAAAAAATAAGTATAGTGGCCGATTTAGATGAGTCTACCGTTGTCATAGATAAAAGCCTAATTGTTCAAATTATTGATAATTTATTATCTAATGCTATTAAGTTTTCAAATCACAATTCAAAGGTCTTTGTTACACTAAGGGATGAGAACCAAACAATTCGTTTTGAAATTTATGATGAAGGCCCTGGAATAATGGAAGAAGATAAACCTCAACTTTTTCAGAAATTTCAAAAATTAAATGCACGACCAACTGACGGTGAGAGCTCAACAGGCCTTGGCCTTTCTATAGTTAAAAAATACGTGGAGGCTATGAAGGGAAAAGTTTGGTGCGAAAGTAAATTTGGCAATGGCGCCAAATTTATTGTCGAGTTCAAAAAAAATTAGAATTCAACCATTCTTTTAATAAGCTTCAATAATTGGTTTTGTCGCATCTAGCCGAAAAAAGTAGATTTTTTATTTATACGAATCGATAATGTTAACTGCATATTACGAGTCAAATTCACAATATAGTGTCCCAAATTTGGAACAAACGAAATATCGGGCTTAAATGACCTCTAAAGATCGATTGATTTGAAGTGATTAGTTGATTGCCGGAATTAATTTATCTTGTTCAATGTCATTATAACTTGATTTGAAATCGGATTTACTTGTTTTCACAGCATTCTATAAACCTTGATTCCAGAATCCCTACATCTTGATGAGAGTTAGGTAATTGATAAAAGCTGAAGTTCTGGAACAAAATCAAGGATAATGTACTAACCCCTTAAATAGCTGGACGGTTTTTAAGAAGATTAATTAAAACGGTGATGAAGCTTTCTCACCGCTTTTTCATCATTCAGAAATTTATTAAAAAAGAGCAACACTAAGTGCTGCTCCTTAATTTCATGGCTTGATTTTCTGTTTTCACTCATCCGAATTGGTCTCTACATTATCATGGTCACTGGAATGATGATGGTGCTCCCAATGTTCATAATGGTGTCTGTAACCTCTATTGAAATTTTCTGCACCCAGTGTAAACCAAAGCATTCCAAAAGCAACAGCGGCGGTTGCGAATACAATTATAATTCTATTTCTCCTTTTCATAATATTACATTTTATCTGTTTCGAATTTTTTAAGAGTTATGCTCGTTTTTACTATACGAATGATAACAATGCGACCTGCCAAAATTGGTCTTGAAGTCTTCATATTCTTCATCACTCATCGAACGGATTTTATCGGGATGTACCATGGCATATTTTCTCCAATGGGATCTGCTCCCACGGAAGAACCAGAACATCAGTCCGAGAATTAAAAGGAATCCGAGAATCTTAAGAACAAAAAATGGAAAGAAGAATAAAATCGAACCCAGTATCAATCCTCCAACAATCGGTTTTATTATTTTGTAATTCATCATAATTAGTTTTAGTTAATATTTATTTTTAATGATTTCATTAAGGAGGACGATAAAGCTTTACTTTTACCTTAAATTATCTTAATTTTTTTACTTTAGGTTCTTAAATCCTGGCCATCGAACCAATAAAACCGGATTACAGGGACCTTGTATGGAAGAAGATTTCCATAAATAAATGAAGCCTATTGTCGTCTGAAAAAGATATAGAATCAACTGTTAAAAAAAACCAGGGGAAACTTTTCGGTTTTATACGCAACAGGGTATCCAGCAATGAAGATGCCGAAGATATCCTTCAGGAGGTATGGTATCAGTTGAGTCGTTTAATCAACCTGGACGAGATTGAAAATGTGAGCGCATGGCTTTATAGGGTAACCCGGAATAAAATAACCGATTGGTACAAAAAGTCGAAAGCTGTTCCTGTCGATGCTGGACTGTTTGATGGCGAGGAGGGTTCGATGATCAGAGATGTACTTTTTGGCGATCATGAAACTCCGGAAGATAAGTTTTTCAAGGATTTATTCTGGAGCGAACTCATGAAGGGACTCGGTGCTTTGCCTTCCAATCAGAGAGAAGTATTTATTCAGAATGAGCTGGAAGGAATGAAACTTCGGGAAATTGCAGAAAAATCCAATGAAAATATAAAGACGATTATCTCCAGAAAGCAATATGCGGTAAAGCATCTACGAAGTATTTTGAAAGATTTATATGATGAATTATTAAATTAGGAATCCAATGAAAGGGAAAAAAAGATTAAAATTTATTGCTGTTCCAGTATTCATAGGAGCAATTCTATTTGTTCTGTCATTCATTGTCATGCATTTGTGGAATTTTTCGATAGCTAAAGCAGCGAATCTCAATGAAATAAATTTTTGGCAGGCAATGGCGCTCCTATTATTGAGTAAGATCCTCTTTGGTTTCGGGATGGGAGGAAGAAGAAAATCCTGGATGGACAGGCGGAAGTGGTACGGGGGAGCCCCTCCATTTACTGAAGATCAGAAAGAGGCATTTAAAAACAAATGGAAAGAGTATTGCAAACCCGGATCTTCGAATGAATAGCTATCCTTTTGTTTGAATACCTAAACCGATAAGATTTGGTTCTTGTAATCAACGAGTTAAGAGCACATTAAATTAAAAAAGTATTACCAAAACTATAACCCAGAAAACAGAAAAGCCCAATACTTAACGTATCAGGCCATTTTGTGCGCCCGCCAGGACTCATGTTTTGAACTTTCTTATTTACAATTATATATAAATATCACTTTAGTGAACCTACTACATTTGAGTGGACAGTAAGTTAAGCTCGAAAAAGTTAAATTTACTGTAATATGAAAGAGAAAGATGAAGTTTTGATAAGGAGTTTAAATTAATGGCAGTAGAATTATGTCATTCAGGTAAATCTACCAAAGAAGTAGCTGAAGACCTGGGTATACGATCCGAGCTAGTAAGACGTTGGAAACGAGAATATGAACAATATCGAGAAGGTAGTTTTTCCGGTCATGTCAATGCTAATTTAACCACTGAGCAAAAGGAGATTCTACGCCTAAAAAAAGAACTTAAGCACTTAATTTAGCAAATACAAACCGAATAGAAAATCCACGGGGATTCTCGTAAGTAGGCTTGCACTAGCAATTTATTTTATACGGTGTTAGGCAAAGTTATTTATAGTCTAATTTCAATAGATCATTTCCTAGATTCGTTATATAAAGTGTTCGACCATCATTAGAGAAGAACATGCCTGTGAGTAATCCTGGAAGTGGACTAAACAAATCTGGAGAAAGTAATTCAAGTCTCTCCATACCTAAACGACTTCTTCTATTCCATTCATTCGTAATCTTTAAATTATCTTTAGTGGAACCATCAAAAATTATATGTTGAGAATGATTATTAAAATCTATTACAATCACTTGATTATATAAAGGAGAAGTAACGATTAATCGACCTTCTTTATCAATTAATAAATTATCTGGTGACCCGACATTGGCGGCCACACCAATATAATTTACTTCACCAGTTTTAATATCAACTTCTAATTTATGCACCCTATCCATCATGGTTTCAGAGATAAACAGATGTTTTTCATCCTTGTCCATTGTGATCCCATTAGCAAAGTAAAGACTATCCATAATTTTAACAGGAACGCTTTTTAAATCGGCCATTCTAAAAACAGCACCATGTGGGACAGGTAAATTGACAGCCTGAAACATTTCGCCCAAATTAATACTCTCTGCGGATTGAGAAAACCAAATCGCTCCCGTTTTATCTCTATAAATGGTATTTACGCCATACGGATGGTCATAAATCATTTCCACTTTTTCTGTGGCTACATTTATACGATAAATTTTTCCGTCTGCAACATCAGACATTAATATATGCTCACCATCATGTTCTAATATCATCCCATTGGGGGATGCAGTTTGTTCGGGTGGAAGGTGTACAAAACCTGCAGCTGTGAAATTACCGAATGATCGATTAGAGCCGTCTTTTTCGATTAATCGGAGTCCATTGGCCTGGTCAACTACTATAATACGGCCATCTTCTAAAGAAACACCATCTTCAGCTCGCAGTAAGCTACCATCACCCGGAAATAAATATTCTTTTTTATAGGTGAAATATGGGAGTTGTTCTATTGATTTTTCTATTGAGCTGATTTGATTATTTGATTTCGGGCTATCACAGCCTATAAAAGTAAAAACGAAAAGTAATAAAACGTAAATGTAAGGTCTCATAATGGATGTTTTAGATATTGTTAAAGATAGAAGAATTTATAATTGCATAATTGATTTATTTGTTGAGTTCTAATTTTGCCTAACGGTCGAGTGACCGTGCCGTAAGGAATTGCGGAGCAGTTTCCTGTCCACCGGCACGAAAACTTGAGCGGGCCACAACGCTTGAATTCCCACTAAAACTCTTATGGCATATACACTTTGTTGTTGGTTCGTGCTTTATATCTCATTTTATTCTAAATTCAGTCAACTAATTAGCACTCTAAACTTTAATTATTCTTGGTACTTGGTTACAATAATCTCTATATTCTTCTTTATATTTTTTCTCGAGGAACTCTTCTTCAGATTTAACCATAAAATTTGAAGCTATTATATAGAGTAAAAACCAGATAAGGACCAAGTAAGAAAAGAACATAATAGTTAAAGAAGCCAACATTAGTCCATAACCCACTAATTGTGGATTTCTTGAATAATTATACAATCCGCCTGTTTTAAGTTTATTCTTGTCCATGCCAAGGCTAGGTTTGGTACCTAGATCGAACCAGGAAATAAGAAGCACAATCAACCCAATAACAAATATTATTGTTGAAATTATACTTATTGCAAAATTTTCTGGTAATTCTGTGAGATATGGCCATTTCGTAGGTATGGCTAAATAAAACAAATTTGCATGAATAGCAAATACAAGAATTTCCAACAAGTAGGATACAGGTGAAAGACTCAATCGTCTTTCATAGTCCTTTTTAATGATTACCCTAAAAACTATATAAGCAATCAGAAGAAATGTTACTGAGAATAAAATATATTTTATAAACATACTACCAATATTTGATTAATACGCTTTATATAATTATCATTCTGCATGACGCACAACGGGTTGAATATGGTGTGTGTGGCGTTTTATTTTTTTATCATATTTAATACCCACTCATAAAATATTCTGTCCTTCTCTAAATATACAAGCGATAATCCAATGGTGTCATAGAATCCGTGCGCAAATACAAGTAAGGCAAGGTTAGTTCTGTTTAAATAGAAAGTAAAAAAGAATATAGTACTTGATAATCCAACAGCAATCATTCCGGAAGTTCCTTGATAATTATGAGAAATTCCAAAATATATTGACAGCGCAATCGCAGAGATAAACCAAGCTTTGTTCGTATCGCCTAATAACTCAGCTAAGCGTTTCATATAATAACCGCTAAACAAGAATTCTTCTCCAAATGCAGCAAAAATCCACATTATTATAAAAAGAATAAAAAAACTGGTAAAGTCTCCTTTTATCTCTTCAATCGAACTCAAATCAATCGTACCAAAATAAATTTCCAGAAACGGTTGAATACATACATCAATTATGAAAAAGATGGCTATTGCAAGCGGCAAACCTCTTGAAATAGTCCGAAAATTTAGTTTCTGACCAAATCCAAATTTTGCCCAGTCCCAATTGCTTCCCCACAAGAGAAATAATGCAATAAAAAGCCCAAAAAAGTAGCCAAAATTTCTATCAAAATATGATAACAATGGCGCTAAAATCATTACACAAACAACTATATAAGGCTTTGACAGAAAGTTGTATAATTTATTCTTCATTTTGTTCTTTTACTGATACTCAACGGTCTAGTGTATGATTAGTACGGGATTAGAAGCACTTCACTTTCAGTTTGCCGATATGTTTGCTAATATTCAATTCGTATAAATTAATCACTTTAGCCCGTTTTAGGCTTATACAGTGTTGTGCAACGTATTTGATTAATTCGGTTTGTTGATAGTTCTTCTCTTTACAATTTGTTTTCTTATAAATCTAACCCAAAAATTCCATTTACTGGATTTTTGGCCTTCGGAAAAATTGTTCTCGAGTTTATCAAAACCATCCTCAATTAGAGCATTGTGTAAAGAACGTATAGCTAAAATCCAAATTAGAGTTCCTTTTCCAACTGTATTCATATCAATCGTATGCTTGATTTCAGTTTTATCCTTAGTCAATTCATTTATCTCGAACTTATGAATGCCATTAAATCCATTAGGTCTTGAAAATCTAAATTGAATTATTTCACTTGGATTATATTTTTCTACTGAGTATCTTATTGGTCCATGTCCACCCTTCGCTCCAACCTGAATTCCATCTTTAAATTTCATTTCTGGCCATTTTTCTATTGGCCAAATTCTGTCATTTTCAGTTGATAGCGTTTTTAGTAATTCCGTTACTTTGCTTTTCGGCTGATTTAATGTTCGTTTATGAATATTCAGTACTTTCAATTTGTTCCAATTTTAATTTGAATGCGATTTTCATTTATGTTGCACAACGTTTAGTATACGGCACTTTTTAATGCGCTATATACGTTGTTGGCGACTGCATTCCTTTTTATGTTCTTAATTGATTAGTTTACAATTTTCAATCCTCACAAATAAATTAATTCTGGTTATCTACTTTTTTTGTCTATTTAGTCTACTTCCAATTCCAGCCCCCAAGGCTACTCCAATTCCAACCCATATGGCTACATTATCTAGTGCAACTCCTATTGCAGCGCCAATTGCAATTCCCAACGCCATTCCTATACCTAATTTTCTTTTATCTTTCATATTTTTTTATTTCTTAGTTGCCACCGTTTTGACTAAACTGCGTTTTAGTGCAGTTTAGGTTTTGTTGTATGCTGTTTTAATTTTAATCATTCTCTGGCAGAGCGTCAAATTCTTTTCTCTTATTTTCGAACCATTCAGACATTGCGTCAGGAGTCTGCATAAGTTCTTGCATTTCATTCATTGCTTTTAGGTGTCCTTCTTCACCTGATTGAAACATTTCCATACTATGTTTTTTACTTTGCTCTGCCATTTCCTCAAAAGTGTCAGCATGAAATTCTAAGTCACAAGCGCCACCTAATTGTTTACATGTCATTGTTTTCATAATTGTTCTTTATTGGTTGATATTTAATTTGTTTATTCAAAGTGAGGATTACCTTCACCAGATTCCAAGTAATTCTTTAAACTGGTGGAAATAAAAAAATCCCACCCTGTTTTACACACATCAAAACAATTCAAGTCTGATGTCAATCCATTGTGGAAAAATGAAATATCTGTTTTACCCTTATTATCCATAATCTTCCAGTGCAATTCTGAATTCAGCCATTCTTTCTCTATGTCTGTAAAATCTCCATGAATATGGGTTGCTTTTATACAATGCCATGTGATTTTTTCAAATGGGACATATTCTATTATTTTAAACCTCCATTCTGTTTTTCCAAAAAATATTGAGAATTCATCACCTATTTTGGAAGTGGAATTATCTATTTTTCCCCACCATTTATCCACGTTCTTTGCTATAGCATTAAAGGAATCCTCCTTGTTCGCTGAAGTCGTTATTAGGTTTTTATAGTCCATATTTCTTATT
Source organism: uncultured Roseivirgaceae bacterium (assembly GCA_964389805.1). GTDB lineage: Bacteria > Bacteroidota > Bacteroidia > Cytophagales > Cyclobacteriaceae > JAGTVG01. Next base: position 14,888 of record CAYMFU010000262.1, read on the forward strand.
GCACACAGCAACAGACCCGTATATGATGTATTGCCGTAAGGCAATGGATTATATACGTTGTTGACAAAAGTATATTCTATTCAATATTAATTTTACCTTTTATCCAATTTGGTAAATAAAAATTCATGCCGGTTTTTTTCTCTACGTCAACTAATTTATTTCGTATCTCTATTGTTCTTAGTCCAATTTTTTGTCTTAACTGATTAGTTTTGGAAAGCGTAGAATCCGTGGGTGGCATTAAAAATCCATAGCCTGGTTTAGTTCTTCCTGATGACACCACTATTTGCCAATCATCCATCAAGGCGTATTCATAAGGTGACATCTCACCTTTTTCAATAGCTCTTATCAGTTTTGGCTTAATAAAATTATAGAGTGTGTCTTTCTTTGAATATTCTTGTGATATAGAATTGTGGTGACTTATAATCGTTGACATCCAAAAGTCATTACCAATGAGTTTTTCTCCTGGATAGCCGTTTTTATTCAAAATGCCGATAAGTTCAAAAATTTGAATTTCGCTGTGTGGAGCAAACTTCTTTGTTCCATATCTTTCCTGAGCCTTGTTCCCAATTCTAAATAATGCACCCATAGCTTTTTTTTGGTCCTTCTTGAACATAAGATGCACTATCTCTCTTAAATCCCAATCAATTCTTGTTCCATATTGACTGTGAAGATTGCTATAAGATTGTTCAATGGCGCTCCACTCAGGATCCTCTTGAAGTGGCTTTAAAAAAATGTTTTTTTTTATGTCTTTTAACTCCCAACCGGCCGCTATCCCTTTTCTTAGTAGATCCAATGCTATTTTTCTATCATCCAGGTAAAGGGCTAACTGAGCAGCTACCTTGTAATCTCTTAAAAAGACAAAATCATAAATTTCAAAAATCTGTTCATATGCGATCAAAGCATCTTCAAATGCTTCCTGACTAAGAAGTATTTCCACCTCATTGATCTGGACATGATATTTTAAATAATCCAGATTTTCATTGACCTGAAATTCCTTTAATGTGACAATCGGAATGAGACAGAAAACTAAAAACTTATTCATCATAATTTCTATGGTTGCCAACCGTTTGGCTATGTGTAGTGTGGGTTTTCCAAGCACGTCACTTTCAAACCTGCACAGAGCCAATTCGTTTATTCATATTTTCTTTTTTACTCCAATCATCAAAGACGGATTATAATATCTTAAAAAATTTATTGGGTTGATTTTCAATTTAAGTAAAATCACAATTATTACAATCCCTGAAGAACGCTAATAGTAGATCTATATCCATATCAAGAAATATGAGGGAAACATTCCATAGATATAAAATGATTTATATAGCTCGTAACCATTCTACCCCTTACTCTTCCAAAGGATGTCAATTAATTTATTTTTTATGTAAATAGGTTGGCAGCAAGGGTTTTAGGGCAATATGCATTGATTTACAGACTTAATTGCCGCAATATTTGCGGAGATTATTTTGGCGGTGCGGAGATTAATACTTATATTTACCGCTAATTATGCGGAGATTAAATAGATTCATATACGAACATTCGGATTGGCCAAAATTTAAATGGGCTGAAAACAAACTGATTACTCTATTGACAGAAGTAAGAAACCTTCAAGGTAGAGTTATTGGCAAAATGAGTCTATTAGGATTCGAACTTCAAAATCAAGCCAATCTTGAGATTCTTACTCAAGATGTACTAAAATCAACAGAGATTGAAGGTGAAATTTTAGATCAAGAACAAGTACGATCTTCAATAGCAAGAAGATTAGGACTTGATATTCCCGGGCTTGTAGATTCTGATAGAAATGTTGATGGTGTAGTTGAGATGATGCTTGATGCTACTGGCAATTTTGATAAGCCCTTAACTAAGGAGAGACTATTTGGCTGGCATAATTCATTATTCCCATCAGGCTACGATGGATTATTTAAGGTTATAGTAGGTAACTGGAGAGATGATTCTACCGGGCCTATGCAGGTTGTTTCCGGACCAATGGGCAAAGAAAAGGTTCATTTTCAAGCACCTGATGCAAATCTAATAGATGTGCAGATGATACTGTTTTTAAATTGGTTAAATGATAAACAACAGATTGATTTGGTTATAAAGGCTGCTATTGCTCACCTGTGGTTTGTAACTATTCACCCCTTTGAGGATGGTAACGGTCGGATTGCAAGAGCAATCACAGATATGATTCTCGCACAATCAGATAATCAATCTACTAGATTTTATAGTATGTCTGCTCAGATAAGGAACGAACGGAATCAGTATTATGATATCCTTGAAAAGACTCAAAAAGGAGGTCTGGATATCACAGATTGGATCAATTGGTTCCTGAATTGTCTGCTTAACGCATTAAAATCGTCGGATGACCTATTGAGTAATGTGATATTTAAATATGAATTCTGGTTGAAAAATTCATCTCGAATAGATAATGAGAGACAAAAAAAAGTACTCAATATGCTAATTGATGGATTTGTGGGCAAATTGACTACCTCAAAATGGGCCAAAATTGGAAAATGCTCTCAGGATACAGCCTTGAGAGATATTCAAGACTTAATCGATAAAGATATTTTATACAAGCTACCCGGAGGTGGAAGAAGTACTGGATATGATTTAAAAAGATGATCAAATATTGAAATCACAATAACAAATATGAAAGGCTATAGATATCTACCAATAATCCTTCTGACATCATTAATACTTTGTCAGTGTAAAACTGGTTCAAAGAAATTAGTGCAAGCGGAGCTCCCACTTGATGTGAGGGAAACTGTTGAGAAACGAATAGCTGAAGGAATTACACCAAGCATTGCTATTGCGATAATTGATAAAAATGGGATACATTATTTCACTTTTGGGCTAACCTCAGAGACTGGCAAGGAGGTTAATGAGCACACAATCTATGAAATCGGATCTATATCCAAAGTGTTTACGGGTATACTTCTTGCTCAGCAAGTTTTAGATGGGGATCTCAAATTGGATGACAAGATAAATGATTACCTCCCGGCTGATGTAAAAGTACCTGTTATGGGTGAACAGGAAATTACTTTTGGCAACCTTACCGACCATACTTCGGGACTTCCACGAATGCCTGATAACTTCTATCCTGCAAACCCATACAATCCGTATGCCGATTATACCGTTGATCAGATGTATGAATTTATCTCAAGTTATCAACCTGTAAGGACTGTCGGAACAGAGTATGAATATTCTAATCTCGCACAAGGACTTCTTGGGCATCTCCTGGCTGAGAATAAGAATACTTCTTACGAGAATTTAATGATCGGGACCATTGCAGATCCACTGGGGATGTATGAAACGAAAATTGAATTTGATCAAAGGATGAAAGACAATTTAGCTTTGGGTCATAGTGGTGGACAGGTTGTGGAAAACTGGGATATACCTACCTTGGCGGGAGCTGGGGCAATCAGAAGTTCAAACTCTGATATGGCCAAATTTATATCTGCTAATCTGGGCAATTCAGAGAGTACTGTAACAGCTGCCATGGAGTTGTCTCATGAGATACGACATGACAAAGCTGGTAATATGCAGGTGGCGATGGGATGGCACATCAAGAAAGGAGAGGACGGGGATGTTTTCTGGCATAATGGAGGAACCGGTGGATATAGAACATTCGTGGGATTTGTAAAGGAAACAGATAAAGGAGTGGTGCTTCTTACAAATTCTTCAGCAGGAGCTGATGATATTGGATTTCATTTACTGGATCCCGGCTCAAAACTAAATATGTAATACTTACAACCACCAACTGAAGCCCTCCATATCTGTGCCCATAATTCACT
>CAYMFU010000263.1:0-6735 GCA_964389805.1 uncultured Roseivirgaceae bacterium
ATTGTCATCTTTAAATTCTATTATGCCATTAAAGGTCGATTCCAATAGAGATTCAAACAGAATGGTATATCCCGTTGCATCAAGATCAGATAATCCTCCTACTTCCATTAAAAACTCCTTGACAGACATGTCTCCGAATTCAGTTACCAGATTTACATCTGATATGGTCCAGATTCCAATTAGAGGATTGATTACAGGATCACCATCGTCATCACTGTTACACCCGCTATAGCTGATAAATACAGAAAGTACTCCTAAAAGTAGGAGCAAGTTCAGGTAATATTGAACCTTTTTCATGTTTTCAGGATTTTGGTGGTCTTTAAATGTAAGAAAAATTTTCCTAATAATCATATTTTTATTAGCTGATGATGAAAGATGGAGATTAAATGAATTCTAAAGTTGTTGATGTGATATGGGGAGTGAACAAATTGAATTCCAATGTTGAATTCCAAACAAATTTTAAAAGTCCAATAAAAATCGAGTATTCTGTGCTAGAAATACTGTATGGGGTGGTGTCAAATTCCAAATCTTCTATCAAAAGGGGTTTCAAGAAGCATGCCGGATTGCCCCCCACGCGATTTCGTAAATTATGTATAGATAAAAAAGGCTATATAACAGCAACTATTTATAGTTTAGCTGTCCATCAAGTACTATTGCCAGAATACATCTTAATTAAATGTGTATAACTTTATTTGTCATATACGTTACACGTGGATATATTTATATCAAATATTTTTTTTCAGGTCTAATAATCCAATTATTTAACTTTTTATACAATGAAGAAAATCAAGAAAAATATCAATAGAAGAAAATTTATACAAACCTCCGGTGCTATTGCTGCCGGTACTTCAGCATTTACAATCATTCCTGCGACCGTTCTTGGAAAGAATGGTGCTGTTGCCGCTAACGATAGAATAAATCTGGCATTTATAGGAACAGGGAAACAAGGTCGTATCCTCTTGAATTTCTTCAGGAATAGAACAACTGAAACCACCTTTGTTGCAGCAAGTGATGTTGATTCTCAAAAACTTGATCTATTTACTGATTTAGCAAACCAATCCAATGAATTCAGGGGGACCAAAGTAGATCTTTTCACAACAAAGCATTACCGTGAGATCCTGGAAAGAAAAGACGTAGATGCTGTGGTGATAGCAACTCCGGACCATTGGCATGCACAGGTTGCTGTTGATGCAGCCAAAGCTGGAAAAAATATTTATTGTGAAAAACCAATGGCATATACGGTTGCCGAAGGACGTGCGATGGTTCGCTCTGCAAGAAAATACGACCGTATTTTTCAAACAGGCAATATGCAGCGTTCGAGCTTTAATTTCCGGCAAGCATGCGAACTTGTTTTAAACGGATATATTGGAGAATTACAGACCATAAATGCAGGTCTTGGAGGTCCGGTAGTAGCCTGTGACCTGCCTTCCATGGAAGCGCCAGAAAATCTGGATTGGAATCTTTGGGTTGGTCCGTCACCATATCGGGCTTTTAATCCTGAGCTTTCACCACCAGTTGAAAAGGATATTTATCCAAACTGGCGTCTTTATCGTGATTTTGGCGGCGGTATGATTACCGACTGGGGGGCACATATGTTTGACATAGGACAATGGGGAAATGGGATGGATAATTCAGGACCAATTGAATATTTTCCACCCAAACGTGGCGAAACCCATGGCTTGAAAATGATATATGAAAATGGTGTAGTCATGAACCATGTTCAATTACCCGGCGGTGCAGGTGTAGAATTCATAGGCACAGAAGGAAAAATTGAAGTGAGCCGCGGTTATATTCGAACATCCCCCAATATCGAATTAGCCGAGTATAAGTTCAAAGAAACAGAAAAACGATTATACTTTAGCGACAATCATTATCAGGATTGGATTGATGCAATTAAAAACCATACCAGGCCTATTTCGGATGTTGAAATAGGGCATCGCACGAGTTCAGTATGCAACATAGCCAATATTGCCTATGAATTGGAAAGGCCGTTAAAATGGGATCCTAAAAAAGAAAAATTCCTTGGTGACGACTTTGCGAATATGATGCTCACCCGTCCGTATCGCGGTATATGGGATTTTACAGATTTTTAGTGATTACTATTTTTTATTGATATCCTGTTAAAGGACGTCTTTCAATCGAAAAATATTTATTGAATGCTGTTGCTAAGGATTTACCTTGTACTTTCCTTATTTGTCATGACTGAGTAAACATCGCCTATAGGCAGGCATATGTCGATGACATATAGGATTCCTTTTTCTGATTATTGAATACTTTCTTCCTCAATGATCAGATTCAATTCCGGGAATTTTGAGTCCTTGAATCCCATTTTTCTGTAAATTTCAATTCCATCTTCAGTGGAGTGCAGATGAACATATTCCAGATTCAGGTCTTTTGCCTCATTGATTAGATTCCCCAGGAGAACAGATGCGATTCCCTTTTTCCGAAATCTTTCTTCAGTAAACATATTCAGTAAATATCCACGCATTCCCTTCTTCCCCAGACCTGTATATGTTGGTGGAGCATGCCATAAGACCAGGGTACTGGTACCAATGATTTTTTTTTCATATTCTGCAACCCAGGCAATTATTGACTGGTCATTAAATGAGGCAGTAAAATATTCAACAAGTTCTTTTCTTAGCTGATCACTATCCTGGTTTTCTTCCATTTTGAAAACTTCGTTAATAAATACTACCCTTAGCTCTGCCAGGTATTCCACGTCCTGAAGTGTTGCTTTTCTATAGGTTATTTTTAGTTTATCTATCATTATAAAATTGTGATACAAAAATCCTTATTATTCAGATTTTGAATTTATCTAGGAATTATTCGATTCCGGTTGCAATGATGATCACAATTTAAAATAATAGAAAGATATATACTAGCTTTCAATCCATACAAAGACTGACAGCTGAGCCGTTCCTGAATTATGAAATTTTTCGAGTATATCCACTCAAGCTTTATTACCTTTAAGCAAACTTTATTTTTAAACCTTAATCGGTACATCACTTTGCCTATGAAGCGTTGATCGAAACCATTTATGGGCGGTAATATTTTTTAACCATGAAAAATACTTCTCTACTGTCAATTGTTTTTGTTATACTGTCGCTGATATTTTCTAATAGTTGTAGCCAGAAACCAAATATGGATGGCCTTCATTCTGTAGAAGAATTGAGAAAGCTATTTGGCGATCCACCTTCAGAATACCGCAGCGCACCTCTCTGGGATTGGAATGAAAAGATCACAAAAGAGGGGATTGATTTTCAAATGAAAGAGTTTAAAAATGCTGGCATTGGTGGTGTATTTGTTCATCCTCGTCCAGGATTACTAACAGAATATCTGTCTGATAACTGGTTTGATCTTTTTGATTATACGGTACAAAAAGGTAAAGAACTGGATATGAAAGTGTGGATCTATGATGAGAATTCATATCCTTCTGGATTTGCTGGTGGTCATGTTCCGGCTGAAATGCCCGATTCTTATAAACATGGTACGGCTTTAAAATTAATGATTGTGGAACAGTTGGGAGAGGTTCAGTCAGATGATCTAGAGGTTGTGCTCAAAAAATCTGAAAGTGGATTCACAGATATTAAAAATTCCATCGATCAGGAAAAGGAAATTGAGGGAACATATTATGTTTTTGAAAAAACTTATCCGGAGAAATCACCATGGTACGGTGGTTTTACTTATGTAGATCTTCTATATGAAGGAGTAACAGATAAATTTCTGGAGCTCACAATGACCAAAGGTTATGAAAAAAACATCGCAGACTTTGGAAGAACATTGCCAGGGATATTTACCGATGAGCCAAATCTTGAAGCAGCCATACCTAGAGGCTCTGTGCTTCGCTGGACGCCCGATCTGTGGGATGCTTTTCAGGAACGATGGGGTTATGATTTAAAAATTAACCTACCTTCTTTGGTAGAAGAAACAGGTAACTGGAAGAAAGTTCGTCATGATTATTATGAACTGATACTTGAGCTCTTTATCGATCGATGGGCAAAACCATGGAGTAAGTATTGTGATGAAAAAGGTCTGCTATGGACAGGTCATTATTGGGAGCATGGATGGCCTGTGCCAACACATGGATTCGATGAGGCTGCTTTTTATATCTGGCATCAACAGCCAGGTATTGATATGCTTGGAAACCGCCTGATACCTGAGGGTATGGGTGGTCAATTCGGGAACGATCGTGCGGTGCGTGAGTTACGCAGCGCAGCCAACCAGGCCGGAAGAAGACGCACACTTAGTGAAACCTATGGCGGAGGGGGTTGGGAAATGGATTTTGAAGCACAGAAAAGATTAGTGGACTGGCAATGTGTTCTGGGTGTTAATTTTGTGAATCAGCATCTTTCCTATTATTCGCTTAATGGTGTCAGGAAGTTCGATTATCCACCTTCGTTTTCGTATCACGAACCATGGTGGGAGCATTATAAGCTGATGGGCGATTACATCGGGCGTATCAGTTTGGCCACGACATTTGGACAACAAATTAATCACACCTTAGTTCTTCAGCCCACCACTTCCGGGTGGATGTATTTTTCACGGAAAGATAAAAATCTGGGAATATTCAGGATCAGAGATGGATTCAAGAATTTAATATACCGTATGGAACAGGAACACCTGGAATATGACCTGGGATCGGAAAATGTAATAAAAACATTGGGCAGCGTTAATGGCGATAAGCTTACTGTAGGGGAACGTGATTATTCACTTGTTGTTATTCCGACAGAAATGGAAAATATGGATGTTTTAACCCTGGAAATACTTGAAGAGTATCTGGGGAACGGGGGCAAAATACTTTCTTTAAATCAGAATGTATCCCGGATTGATGGAGAGGAATCTTCTAAAGCACAGGAACTGGCGTCCAGATTTCCAAATAATTGGACCGATGTAGAGAAACTTGAGGATCCTATTGCTTTAAAAATGCTCAATAATGATCAGTTTGAGATGATTGATAATACCGGGAATGGTATGTTATATCATCAACGGAGAGTACTTGAAGATGGACAGTTGCTATTTGTAGTGAACTCTCACCAAGCTGAAAAAGCTGTTGCAGATGTTTCTATTCATGGAAAACAAGTATTGAAACTCGATTTAATTACCGGGAAGGAATACCTCTATCCTTGTGAAGCAAAGAAGGGCAAAGTGTCGTTTCGTGTCGATCTCGCACCAATTGAGAGTGCCTTGTTTGTAGTAGTCAACGAGAAGCCAAACGGACTTGATAAAATGTTTGATTTGAAAGAAGAAAAACTGGTTGAAAGCGAAGGTCCAGTCGTTGTGAAGCGAGAATCGGATAACGTTTTGATGATAAATTATCTGGATTTAAAAAGTTCCAATTCGGATAAAAAAGAGATCTACTTTATGGATGCATTGATTGGTTTGTTTAATGACAATGGTGTTGAAATGGGAAATCCATGGCAGCATAAAATACAATATAAAAAGAATTATTTAGCTTTAGATTCATTGTTTGATGAGGATTCCGGATTTGAAGCCAGTTATCATTTCCAAATTAATGAAAACCTTAGTTCTGATGCCAGGAAATCAATCCGTGTTGTTGTTGAACGTCCTGAGTTGTGGCAGGTTTACATTAATGGACAGGAAGTTTCAAAACAAAGTGGAACATTCTGGATAGATAAAGATTTTCCTCAGTTTAATATTGGCGAATTTGTTAAGTCAGGCAAAAATACCATCACTTTAAAATCTCCGAGAATGCAAATATTGGCTGAGGTGATGCCGGTTTATATATTGGGTGATTTTCTTGTTAAGCCTGCTGACAAGGGATTTGAAATTGTGGAAGGAAAGCTCAATACGTTAGGATCCTGGCAGAAGGAAGGTTTGCCATTCTATTCTCAAAAAGTAGCCTACTCTCAGAATTTCGATGTAAACAAAACAGCGGAAACTTCTTATAAGGTTAGGTTGAATAAATGGAACGGTTCAATTTCTGAAGTCTGGATCAATGGAAAATCAGCTGGCGTGATATCATGGCAACCCAATGAATTGGATGTTACTTCTTTGTTGGAAGAGGGGAATAATGAAATTGTTGTAAAAGTTGTCGGTAGCCTGAAAAATACTTTTGGCTTTTTCTACTTCAATAATGATAACTGGATTTTTGGCCCCCACACATGGAACGATGCGCCGAAAAAGATACCATCGGCATCTGAATATTTCCTGATGGACTACGGATTATTTGAACCATTTGAATTAATACAGTACCAGACTCTTAATTAATAGATTTGAATAATTCTCTTATTTGGTATTTAAGAATAATAAAATGATGTCAGGCAAAGCATATAAATAATGTTAAAAATGCTAGTGGTAAATTTTTCATAGTGTTTTAATTTTAGAGGTGGTTAGTGCTTTTAAAACAAAAGAATTGAAGGATAAGTTCCTTATTATAAAAATATCCCCCTGGCTGACAACTAACCAGAGGGAATAAGCAAAGTATAAGGATTACTCTAACTATAATAGAAGGTGTAGGTGCATCAGACCCTATTGGACAATTTTAGCTAAATTGTTAGGAGTGGGATAGAGGTCTAAATGAAAAATCTTGATAAAATTATTAAAGCAAAGGCGAATGAAATTCTTAGAGTTAGAAGGATTAAATTCATTCTCGATATTATTAGTAAAAGTAAAACAAGTGTAACTCGAGAATTGTAAATATCAGTAATCCCATTATAAAAGCATGCTAGGTTTTATAAGACTTACTATACTACAATTAATGAAGCCCTTCAAGTG